>JAYXVV010000039.1:0-36690 GCA_036021505.1 Myxococcota bacterium
ACCCTCCAGAGGGTGCTGCTGCAAGGAAGCGGCTGCTGTTCATCATCCACAATGCGGATGGCAACCCCAGACACATCCGGCGACCCAGACCCTGTTGCTCGAAAGAGCAGAAACACCCCGAAGACAATGAGGGCGCCTCCCCAGACGAAGCGGAGCTTAGCGCTCTTCGGGGGGGCTGGGGCAGAGGGTGTTGAGGTCATTCGCAATTCCAGAAGCCTGCGCGGCGTGTTCGCGCAACTCTTTGAACCTATCGTATGCGATCGCAGCGCCTTCACAATCCCCATTGGCTGCAAGCCAAAGAATTCCCTCTTTCTGTGCAGCCCTGTCCAGCGGAGATTCCCTCAAGATCTCCTTCACGAAGTCCACAGCATTCGGGGCGTTGAATTCAGGATGTGCCCTCCAAAATGCGATGCGTTGACGCCGGATTCGTTTCCAGCGACCCAAGGCTTTCCGCTGACGCGGCGCCTCGCGTTCGCTGGCTTTCTCGAGCAGCTCATTCAAGGCATCCCAGTCACCGATTCGCTGCAACTGCTCCGCGTAATCCAGTGCATTTCGCGTGTCTTTTTTGAGCAGCCACGCCTGACGCGCCTTCTGCAGCTTCGGAGGATCATCCAACTCAATCGTGGGAAGAAAAGACGCGTAAAAGGCTTCACGAAATGCGGACGGTCCCGAGTCGCTGCTCTGGATGCGATAGCCTGCCCGCAAGAGCCAGCGCCCTCTTCGCAGTTGATGCTCAACCACACGAAATGTGCCGGATTCACTTTCAAGATCGAAGGCATAGCCCTCCCATCCCTCACCCAGGGAAGGAGGCTTTTCCGCAGTCGCAATGGGCACTGCATCGCCCTGACTCCAAAATGCAGAGAGCCGATCCCCATCCAGACTTTCGCCCACCGGCAGAACCTCAAGCCCGCAGAAGACTCCTTCCTCGGACTGCAGACTGAGCGCAAAAGCCGGCAACCCTCTCAGACGCCCTTCGATTCGGGCGAGCCGTGCCGGGAGCTCCAACCGAACCCCTTCCTCTTCCAAGACCACCCGCTGACTTCCCCCAAAAGCCAGCCCTGGGACCATCGAACCCACTGCGGGGCTCCACAAGAGCGGCGCCATGCTCAGAAGAAGCGCAGCTGAAAGGTTCCAACGCCTCCTCCGATTGCGCTCCGGTTGGCGGTAAGCGATGGCGGGCTGCAGAAGGGCTGTCGCCCCAATGCCACCCAACAGGCCCCCAATGTGCCCGAGGTGACTGGCCTGCTCCATCCGCAGTCCACTCACAAAAAGCATGGCAAAGAGCAGCAGATTTCCGTAGCCATAAAAGCGCCTGTGTCTGCTTGGGATGGTTTCTCCGAAGCGAAAGCCAATCGCAAGAAGAGCCCCGAAAAATCCGTAGCCCAAAATGGAGGACCCCATCACAGCAAACGCGGAGAAGAGCGCCACAAGCAGACCACCGCAGGCAACCGAGGCTGCACTGACCAGCCAGAAGGCAGAAGCACCCAGGGCGCGTTCTACGCGGTACCCTGCATAGGCAATCACAGCGAGATTGGGCAAAAGATGGCCCGGACCCGCATGCACAAACTGCGCGCTCCAGGGCGACCACCAGTTGCCGTTGAGCAGTGTGGCCTCAAAGCCCGTGAGTCCGCCCTGATAGACCGCCAAGAGTCGAGCCTCCATGGCGTTGACCTTCCAACCTCTAAAAATCAACCAGAGATTGAGAAGACCCGTCAGCAGCACCGCGGCCGTGAGGACGGTTGAAGCCCATGGAAAACGAGGATTCCTGAGGTTTTGGGCAAAGCATGCATTGGGGCTATCCAGAGCCTCCCGGAGTTCCCGAATGTCTTGGAGGCGCTTGAACTCCTCCCCGGTCCACGGTGGATACCGCAGGAGGTAGGCTCCCGAGAGGCGTCCCTGCCGGAGATCCTCTTCAAGGTCCGCAATGTCGATCCGTGTGATGCCTTCCGCGTCCCGGAGTTCTCCAACAAGTCCCATGAACCTATTGTCCCTCAAAGTTCTCCGGAAGTTCCATGTTCAAAGCCCGAAAGAGGAAGGAATAGGTGTCCGCTGTCTGATCGATCCGCATCTGAGTTGGCTTCCCTGCACCGTGCCCACCGCGCGTCTCGACTCGGATGAGAATGGGCGCATCGCCTGCCTGGGCCGCCTGCAGGGCCGCCGCGAACTTGAAGCTGTGGGCCGGCACCACCCGGTCGTCGTGGTCCCCCGTCGTAATCATCGTCGCGGGGTAGGCCACATCCGGAGCCGCGTTGTGAACCGGCGAGTAGGCATAGAGCGCAGCAAACTCCTCGGCGTTCTCTGCGGTCCCGTAGTCTCCTGACCAATGTCGTCCGATGGTGAAGAGGTGGTAGCGGAGCATATCGAGCACGCCCACCCCAGGCAGGGCAGCGCCGAAGAGCTCGGGACGCTGCAGAAGGGTGGCCCCCACAAGCAAACCTCCATTCGAGCTGCCTTGAATTGCGAGTCGATCGGGACGGGTGTAGCCCTGAGCTTGGAGGTACTCGGCTGCTGCAATGAAGTCATCAAAGACATTTTGCTTGTTGAGCTTTGTGCCCGCCTTGTGCCACTCCTCCCCATACTCTCCGCCGCCCCGAAGGTTGGCTACGGCATAAATCCCCCCCATCTCCAACCAGGGCACCCGTGAGGCTGCAAACCATGGAGTGAGCGAGATGTTGAAGCCTCCGTAGCCGTAGAGCAAGGCCGGATGGCTTCCATCCAACTCGATGCCTTCCTTGTGAACGATGAACATTGGAATCTGGGTGCCGTCCTGACTGGTGTAGAACACCTGCTTCGCCGTGTAGGCCGCAGGGTCGAAATCCACAGCACTCGAACGAAACTTCGTGCTCTCGAGAGTGGCCATGTCGAACCGGTAGATGGTGGGTGGAGCGGTGAAGGATGAAAAGGTGAAAAAGGTCTCCTGTTGATCGATTTTTCCACTCCAGCCAGACGCACTTCCCACCCCAGGAAGCTCCACCTGCCCGACGGGAGTGCCATCCAGTTCGAAGACCTCCACGCGGCTCTGGGCATCCTCGAGGTACTGCGCCACCAAGCGACCCCCAACGAGCGAGATTCCCTCGAGTACGTTCTCACGTTCTGCAATCACCAGCGTCTGCTGCTCGGGACGCTCGAGGTCCAAGGAGAACACCCGCCCATTCGGTGCGTCCTTGTTGGTGCGGATCCAAATCGTGTTCTCCTTTTTTCCCAAAACTCGGTAACCCGCATCGTTCTCGTCGAAGAGGCGCCTCCACTCCTCACTGTCCACCGGCTTCCACCAAAGTCGATTGCGATCATCCGTGCTGTCGGAGTGCGACATAAAGTGAGCTTCACCGTCCTCGCTCTCCCACATCCAGTGGAACTCATCGGGGTTCTCCGGAGTCTCAAAAAGCAGAACATCCTCCGACTGTGGCGTTCCAACGGCATGGAAGTAGACCTGATGCTTGGCGTTGATGTCCTGCAGGGCCTGCTCCGGCTCCGGGTAGCGGCTGTAGTAGAACCCGGTCCCCTCATGATTCCAGGAAGCCCTCGAGAACTTGACCCACTCCAGAGTCTCCTCCAAGGTTTCTCCTGTCTCCAGGTTCAGTACGTGCAATTTTCGCCAATCCGACCCTCCATCGGAAGTGCCATAGGCCATGTATTGACCCGTATCGGAGGGGTACCAACCCGCCAGGGACACCGTCCCGTCTTCTGAGAAGGAGTTGGGGTCCAGCAGCACCTCCCCATCCTCATCAAGCGAGTCGGTCACGTACAGGACCGACTGATTCTGAAGCCCATCATTTCGGAAATAGAAGTACCGGCCTGCGGAGTAGGATGGGCTGGAGTAGCGCTCGTAGTTCCACAAGGTCTCCACACGATCCCGAATGCGTGCCCTCTCCTCAATTTCATCGAGCCATCCATGAGTCAGGGCATTCTGCTGTGTGATCCAGGACTGACTCTCCTCGGACTGGGGCTCCTCGAGCCAGCGATAGGGGTCGGGGACCTGTACGCCATGGTGGACATCAACCACATCCCCCTTGCGACTCTCCGGATAATCCAACGCCGAGGTGACGCCCTGCTTCGCAGCACAGCCGACAGTAAAACAGACAAGCGACACAAGGACAGAGCTTCGGTTCATGGGATCTCCAGAGTGAACAGCAGCTTACGGTATCCTGCACGAGGTGGCCACACCTGCTGTGGCGTTTCCAAATCGTCGCTGCAAATACCTGCTTGGACCAATAAAGGCCTCCATGTCGTCCCGGGGTAAAAAGGAGAGCGTATGTGCGGAGTTGTTGGCCTGATCGGCACGGCGCCTGTGGCCCCACCGCTTCTGCTTGGACTGCAGGCGATTCAGCATCGAGGTCAAGATGCTGCAGGAATCGGGGTGTTCTCCGAGGGCCGCATCCGCGTGCAGAAAGACCTCGGCATGATCACGCAGATCTTCGACCAAAAGGCGCTGGATGCAGTGCCGGGGCGGCTGGGAATTGCCCACGTGCGCTACCCCACTACCGGCAACAGTGTATCTGCTGAAGACGCGCAGCCTTTTCTCAGTCGCCGACCCGGCATGCTCCTCGCCCACAATGGCAACCTGGTCAACAAGGATCAAGTCAATCAGGAGCTCCTCAGCGAAGGTTTGCATGTGCTCTCTGAGAGCGACGCCGAGACCATCCTGATGGTCATGGCACAGGCCATGACCCAGATACGCCCCTCGAACCATACCGTAGACGACCTCAAGAGAGCGGTGGGCTCATGCTTTCAGCGTCTCCGCGGGGCCTACACCACGGTTGTGGCACTTGAACTCGACGGCGAGGAGGTCCTTGCGGCCTTCCGAGACCCCCATGGGATCCGACCGGGGGTCTACGGGAGAAAAGGAGATGCCTGGATGGTCGCCTCCGAGAGTGTGGCGCTCGATGTTCTTGGCTTCAACAAAGTCGGTGACCTGCCCGCTGGCAGTCTGATGATCTTTCGAGAGGGACGTGAGCCTCTTCTTGCTGAGATTTCACCCCTCACACCGCGGCCGTGCATCTTTGAGCGCATCTACTTTGCCCGACCGGACAGCCTCATGGAAGACGGACGGGTCAATCGAACCCGATGGCGACTGGGTCGTGCACTCGCCGAGCAATGGCTCGAGAAGGGCCTCACTGCCGATGTGGTCATGGCCGTCCCGGATACCTCCCGTCCTGCCGCAATGGCCATCTCCGACACCCTGAAGATTCCCAACCGAGAGGGCTTCATCAAAAACCGCTACTCAGGGCGAACCTTCATCATGCCGGATCAGAGCACCCGAAATGCAGCGCTGCGCCTCAAACTGAACCCCATACCTGAGATGTTTGAGAACAAGCGGGTCTTGCTGATCGATGATTCCGTGGTTCGCGGAAGCACCATGCGACGAATTGTGGAGATGATTCGGGGTCTCTCCCCTCGGGAAGTCCACCTGGGCATCTTCTCGCCGCCCGTCACCAACCCTTGCTTTTATGGCATCGACATGCCCTCCAGGGACGAACTGCTCGCCTCAAAGATGTCGGAAGACGAGATGGCCGAGCACTTCGGGGCAGACAGCGTGACCTACCTCTCGGTAGACAACATGAAGCGGGTGGCCTCCAACGACATCTGTGCCGCCTGTTTTACGGGCGACTACGTCGTCCCGATCCACGACAACGAACGGCGCCTCATTCACGCGCAGCGACGGCCAGGCGGTGGCTCCTGAAGAGAGAGCCT
The DNA here is from genome assembly GCA_036021505.1 of Myxococcota bacterium. GTDB lineage: Bacteria > Myxococcota_A > UBA796 > UBA796 > CAJQPC01 > JAYXVV01. The sequence goes on from JAYXVV010000039.1 coordinate 5,692, forward strand.
TGGTTTATTCTTCTCTTCCTCGCAGTTGCGCTTCGACTGCCTCGAGGTGTTCTTCGTTGGACGGAGGACGCCTGGTCCTACTTGGCCTACGACGCCGAGATGTGGCAGGCGTTCGCTCAGGGACACTACTGGAGCGGGCTCACGGACTTCACAGGGCTTCATCCGCCAGCCTGGTACCTGGTCCACAATCTCATCGAGTGGTTGGCACCGGTTCCGATGCTGCTCATTGGACTGAGTCTTCTCTGCTCGATCGCCACGGTTGAATTTGCACGTCGACTTGGATGGATGACAGGACTCTTGGTCGCCACAAGCCCGCTCCAACTTGCCTACGCCGCCGAACTGAACAACTACCCGGCTTTTGCCCTCTGCTCCGCGTGGCTGTGGTGGGCACACCAGAGGGCCCTGAACGGCCTCTCGAGCCGAGCGCTCATTGTGGCCACCGTTGTCGGCGCTTGGGTTCACCTCCTGCTTGCAGGGGTCGGCCTCATTCTTGCGAGCACCGTTTCTCGCAAGCTGCTGCTCAAGACTGCCGGCTGGCTTGCCCTTTTCCTTCTTCCCCTGCTTCCCGGGATTGTGGAACTGCTGACACTCGGGAGCGCCGGCAATCAACCTCCGTTCAAACCCAACCTGATCTTCAGCCAATACGTCGACCGGTTTGGCTGGCTGGCCCTGGTCCTGCTGATTCCGGCCTGGAAGGGAAGAAAGGCGTGTCGCCCACTCACGGTGGCTTTTGTCGCCCTCACACTGCTCATTCTTGCCCTGCAACTCGCCCGAGTCGCTGCACCCCATCAGTTTCCCTACTGGTTGGCGCTCAGTCTTCCCTTTGCACTGCTCGTTCAGCACGGAGCCCGTACTCCTCAGCTTCGAATCCTGGTCTGGTTCATTGCTGCTCTTCAGGCCATTGGCGTGGCGCGATTGAACATGAGTCAGGTCTCCGCCATCAATGCAGACTTGGGCCAGACTCGGGGGATTGATGTGGCTCTTCAAGAGGCCAAGCCTGGTGACGCCATTTACCTGCTCCGAAAACGCACGCTCCCCGATGATGACAAACGCAGCTACTCCCCCCAACTGACGCGCATCTCGCCTTGGAGACGCCTGCCTCGCGTGAGGCCCTATGAGTTTCCCTATGTGGACCACCGCCACGGTCAACCCCGGGACCATCGAGGGACCGCCATTTACGTCAACGACAATCCTCGCGAGGTACTCCAGCAGGCCATTGAAGCACACCCCAACCTGTTTCTGGTAGTCAGCAACCCAACCCGCAGCCGACGCTTCGAACAAGAGCTGCTCCAGTGGGTTTCGGGCCCCCCAGAGGCAGTGGGTCCCGATCTCCTCTACCGACTCCAGCCCGAAAGGCGGTAAACCCCTGGCGCCACCGGGGGTCCAAGAGCCTGTTCCACCTCACGCTGGACCTCTGGCCGATTGCCAACCCGGTCCCACACCAACACCATCTCAAAGCCTTGGTTCTCCAGCTGTCTCCACAGACCGTCGTCCACCTGTCCTCCCTCCGCCAGAGCCTCGAGCCCCTGGGCGATCGGACTGTTCCCTCTCCGAAACAGCAGCGGCTCTGAGATGCTCCTCTCATGAACCGTCTGGGCACTCAACGCACTCCGATGGATCATTCCCAACAGGTCCACGACAGGACCTTCGCCTGGAATCCTGACGTCCGAAAATGGGATTTCAGCCGGAGCGTCGTAGGTTGCGGCCCGCCGTACCTCTGAGGGATGCCAGACCACCAAAACCACCAGAGCAGCGGCAACCCAGCGTCCTCTTGCGAAGGCATCGAGCCCCAGGGCAACCGCCACACCCAAGACGGGCAAGGCAATGAGGCTTGCGCGGACGGGGTGATGCATGCGCTCGAACGGGGGAAGACACCACTCGATCCAAGCCATCGGACCTGCAAAAAGGGGTTCCCCCAAGGCCCAGGTGGGCCAGGGTCCAACGGAGACAACAAGTCCTACTGCTCCGGCAGCCAGCCACCGCCGGTGTCCCTTCAAGGCCAGCAAGGCCACCGGAAGGAGCAGCGGATGCACCTGAAAGCGTTCCGGAACGCCGTCGATTCCCCACAAACCCGAGAGCGGCAGTGCCGTGTAGCCCGCTGGAGGGGCTTGGGACGGGACCCCGTCATTGCCCACCAGCAACCACAGGAGGTAGGGCAACACCAACACCCCCGCAGCGAACAGGGCTCGCAGAGCGACACGCTTGTCGCGCACAAGAACAAGTCCGATCAAAAACAACGATGCCCCATGCCAGAGGTAGAGCACCGTTTGAACGGCCGCCCAGAACCCGGAGCGCACCGGTTTTTCTTGAACCAAAGCGGCGAGACTGAGCAGCGCGGGCCAGACAATCAGATTGCTCGGTCGTCCACCGGCGACCTCATGGAGCATGACAGGCGATCCCGCGACGAGGCAGGCCGCGGCCAAGCTTGAAAATCGAGAGGCTCCCGCCACACGAGCCAGATGCACTCCCGCCAGCAAGGTTGCGAGAACATGAACCAGTTGCACAAGGTTCCACTTCAAGACGCTCGGAGGCCCGAAAGCACCAAGAACGAACATGTCCGTGGGATTGGGAATGACCCGAGCGAGGGAGACCGCACCCTCTGGATGGGCCACCGCGAGGGTCCAGTCCGTTCCTCGAAAGAACTCGGAGGTGGCCCACCAAAGCCACCAGCCTCCATTGAAGTCTCCGTTCACAAAGGGCTCTGCTGGCCCCCACAAACCGCTGGAAAAACTTGCAACAATCGGCCAGACGAGCAGCAAAAAGACCGCCACGACCCCCACGAAATGCCAGCCTTTCATACTCCGAAGCAAACCCATGACTCGATTCAAACACAGCCGCGTGCGACACTCCACTGCATGCGGAGCCCACGCCTTCCCATCCAAGCCTTGCTTCTGGCAACCCTGGCGCTAGTTGTCCGGTTGGTGGCCGTGCCAATCGAGCGCCACCGGTTCGAAGGCCATGAACTCGATTACCTCGCCGCATTCTCCGGGCAGCCCTGGGAGCCCAGCACCCGCACATTCCCCCTGCTCGCTGAAATCTACGCGGTTGTGGGGCTGTTGTTCTCCAGTCCTTACAGCCTCGTCATCCTCAACCTGGTTGCCTCCTTGCTGACCGTAGCCGCGGCTTGGTGGTGGGCCAAGAAACACCTCAATGAAACCGCGGCTTGGATGCTGGCCGCATTGCTCGCCCTCTCTCCCACTCATGCCTTTTGGGCCTCCTCGATCTACAATGTGACGCTTCCCCAAGCATGTCTGGTCCTTGGAATCGCTCTCGGTGGGTGGCGCGGTTCTGCGGCAGTGGCCATTGCGTGCAACCTGCGGATCGAGCTCGCGCTGTTCGCTCCGCTGATTCTGCTCCTCAGCGACAGAAAAGTTGCCCTCGGGTGCCTTGGGGCACTTTTTGCCTGGCCCTTGATGGACTCTGCGCCTCACGTCGTCTCTCCGGTCGTCGCCCTCCCCGTCAATCTTGGGCTTCCGGAGATGCTCGGCCCTCTTGGAACCCCGGTGGGTCTCCTGCTGCTGGCGCTTGCCGTGCAGAAACACAACGCTCATTTGGCCGCCTCCGCTGTTGCCGTCCATCTCATTGGGAGTGCTTTTGACGACTATGGGACGCGTCACGGTCTGTTCGGTGGACTCTGTGCGATGGCCGTTCTCGCCTCTGCCACGGGCTGGAGACGTATGCTTGCTCCATTGGCCTGTCTTTTGTTCGCAAGCCACCTCCAGACACTCCGAGCCCAAGTCCGAATGCCTCAGCACCACTTCAATGCTCAACTTCCCGATCTCCCTCAAGCCCAGACCCTTCCTGCAGACTGCCATGAAATCCTCGACGACCCGCTCGCAGAACGCTCCCATTGGCGTGTGCGCTCCGACTGGCCGACTGGCCGAGTCTGCTGGGGAGAAGAACGAATTCATGTCGCGTGGACCACGCGAGGACTGCAGGACCGACGTGTTCGAATGCACAAAACCTACACCCTGACCCCCTTCCTGATTCTGGACTTGGAAAGTGGACCTCGAGTGATTTACGAGGTGGAGCAATGAGCCGAAGACTGCCCCTCTCCGAAAGCCGAATCGCCATTTTTGGCGGCCTGATGCTGCTCGCGATGGTGATTCGGGTGGTGTGCTCTTTTCTGATTGGGGCGGGGACCTTCGGACCTGACGGAACAGGAGCGGAGGCGGCCGTTCACTTGGGGGGACACCCCAATCCCCTTCACCCCATGCTGATTGCATTCTTTGGGGGAGGACGGGGCCTCAGCGTCTTCAGTGGCGCCGTGACAGCGGTGGCCTGCGCCAAACTCGGACAACGGCTCGGCGGCAACCCGTGGACATGCGGTCTCATGGGCGCTTGTGCTCCTCTTTTGGTTCTGCCCTCTTCCATGGCAGGAGGCGATGCCCCAGCCATCGCGTTCGCAGCATCTGGTGCAGCGCTCGCCTGGTGGCAAAGACCCCTAACGGGAGGATTGGTTGCGGGACTTTCTCTGGGCGTCAAAGCGATTGCTGCTCCCCTCCTCTTGCTTCTGCCGCTTTCACTGCTCTGGTCCGAACAGAAGCTTCGACACAGCCTGCGCTTGTTGGTTGGTGCCCTGGGGCCCTTGCTTCTCTTCTCCAGTGCGCTGGACCCCTTGCTGTCACCTCGCGCCAACAGCGGGATTCTCGGAAGCTGGTGGCTCGCCTCCGGGGGCACTCCCCCCGGTCTGACGGAACTCCCATCGCTCGGCGCTGAAGCGCTCTTGGCCATCACCAAGATGCCACTGTGGACCGGTCACCCTCTGCTTGGACTCCTGGCCATCTGGGCTTGCATACAAGCCCGAGACCTCAAGACCTGGGCTGTGCTGCTGGTCAGCGGCTTTGCCCTGTTCGCGACCGCGCTGCTGCTTGGAGAGCAAATGCGCTACCGCTACCTCGGACCCGGTTCCGTGGGAATCACAGTTCTTGCCGGACTGGGGCTCAGTCGGCTCCGACTGCTTCCGTGGCTCTTCCTTTGGCCGAGCATCTCCTTCGCGACTCAACTTGGACAGCTGCGTTCCGCAGAAGAAGGCCTCAATCCACGACCCGTTCTTCCTTTCCTGGGCTCCATCGATGTGGAACCAACCTTCGAGGAGGGTGCAATTTGCGGTGGCAACGAACTGCGGGACTTCGCTGTTGTGCTCGCAGACCGTCTGCCTCCGGGCGCTGAGGTGGCAGCCCTGCGGCTGCGCGATGGTCGAGAAAACGAGCTCTTCTGGCGACTGAGAATCTTGAGGGACGACCTCCACCTCACCCACTTGGACGCTCGATGTTGTGGAGATCGCCCAGCCGAGGACTGTGCACCAAGAATACGAACCCACCTCAACCGATACGGAGGGGCCTTGGTGCTTCCCTTGACTCCGGAGACGACAGGGCGCTCCTCAGGCTCTGATTCCACCGTGGAAGCTGTTTCCACATGCAAAACCCATGTCGCCAGCCCTGAGGACCTCTCATTCGCCGCGGGATTCCGACCCGTTGATTCCCGAGACCAACGCTTTTCCCTCCAGACCTGGGTCCTCTCTGCTCCCGAGCAACGTCCCACCGATGCTTGCCAAGCGGCACGTTCGACTGCATCCGGTTCGTTGGGTCTTCCTCTCCCGACAGCGCAATAAGCTGGAAGGCTCCGTTGTCATCGGGTAAGTGACGCTCTGTGCTTGTGACCCGATCCCTTTTTCCTTTGTTCGTCCTTCTCTCCGGCTGCCGAGTTGGTCAGCCTGGGTTGTTGGAGACCTGCGAGAGCACAGGCATCGGAGAGTCCGACTGGGAAAGCGGGGCACCGCTGCTCACAGATGGGGGGGCAAAGAACGTCCTCATGATCTCCATCGACACCCTGCGCCGAGACCGAATCGGTCGCTACAGCTGCGAGCGCCTCACCCCTTTCATCGACCACCTGTTCGAGAGCGCCCTGGTTCTGGACAACCACTATTCTTGCTCTGCATGGACCCTGCCCTCAGCCACCTGTGTTCTTACCGGGCAGACGCCGATCGACCTGGGTGCCTTTCCACAGATCAACTCCATGCAGGCAGTGCCCAAGATCGATGAGGCCACCCCAAGCCTCGCAAGCCAGTTGGCCAATGCAGGCCTGTCGACACTGCTGGTGAGCTCCAACCTGTACATCTCCGGCAAGTCCGGCTTGGACTTGGGCTACAACAAGGTCATCACCAATCGGAAGCCCGCAAACATCATGCTGACGACTATGCTGGAGGAGCTCAACACCCTTGAGAGGACGGCTCCGGGCATCCCCTGGTTCGGACATGTCCACCTCATCGACCCCCATACGCCCTACTCCCCGCCTGGAGACTACCTGACCCACATGGATGACCTGCCGGACATCGAATGGGACCTCAGCAATGCCGAGGGGACCCGGGACATGAACGAGGCTTGGCCCAACCTGTCCAGCAGCGAACGGAGCAGCATTGGTGAACACCTTGTCTACCGGTATGGAGCCGAAATTCGCTACATGAACGATGAAATCGAGCTGTTCTTCGATGAACTCGAAAACCAAGGATTTCTGGAAGACACTCTGATTCTCATCTGGTCGGATCACGGCGAACAGTTCTGGGAGCACGGAGACTGGGGACACGGTATCAGCCTCCATGCTGGAGAAAATCGTGCCATTGCTGCTTTCTTGGGACCCGGGGTTCCCACCGGATCGTGGACCTACCCCACCACCCACACCGATCTTGCTCCAACCATCTTGGGCGCCCTGAATCTGACGGCGCCAAGCGCCTGGACCGGCGCCCCAGTCGGCCTCCACGATCACTCGCGACCACTTTTTGCTGCTACGGCTCCAAAGGAGGCGGATGTCCAGCAGTCGATCCTGTTGGACAACCATCGACTTCTCTACCGGTGGGATGGCGACAAGGCCCTCTTCAACGTCGATGAGGACCCCTTCGAAACCACCGATCTCTACCGCTCAGAGCCCGGTCGAGTCTCCACTCTGTGGGAGCAACTCGAGCCAGAAATCAACCGACTCGTTGCGCTGTTCCCGGACAAAGCTGCACCGATCGATCCCGGACCATGAGATCGACACTCGTTGTTCTGGCGCTCTGGGGCTGTGGAACCTCCACAGACCCCGGAAGAACCGTCGAGGAGCTTTTCGAGCACTACCGAATCGCCAGTTCTCCAGGCTCATTGTCCATCCCCGGTGAGTCGATCAGTGATGCGGACCTGATCGCCATTCTCTCGGACCCTCGAACCCCTCCGATCACCAGTGTAGAGCTCTCTGGCAACCAGATTGGAAACAGAGGCCTCGAGCACCTTCTCCAATCGCCCAAGACCGAAACGCTCCGCTTTCTGAACCTGGCCCACAACAAGCTCGACAACGAATCCGCTCGCCTTCTGAGCCGCTCTCCACGGATGAATTCCGTCGAATACCTGCTGCTGGCCGGAAATGACCTGAGCGCTGAGGGCGTCCAACATTTGGCCGAAAGTCCATTCTTGGGCGGACTGAGCAACCTCAGCTTGGGGACCCAGAACTTGGGATCCGACTCGGCCGCCCATCTTGCCGAGCTCGGCCCGCTCCAGACGTTGGATCTGACCAACGCCGGTATCACGGCCAGCGGTGCATCCGATCTTCTCGAGCATGCGAAGACTCAGACTCTCCTTCTTGCAGAAAATCCCCTTCATCGCGACCAATTTTCTCTTCCGAGTTTTAGCGACCATCTCATCCACCTCGATCTTCGCAATTGCCAACTCGGCGCACGCCAGATTCAGGAACTCCAACAGGTGGGTTCAGGCGCACGTCTCGAGACCATCAACCTCAGCAACAACCCGCTGAACGACAGCGGGCTTGCAGCGCTCGGTGCGGCAACGTGGCTCGGTGAGCTCAAGAAACTGGAGGCCTACGAGAGCCAATCCACCTTGGAATCTCGACGCGCTCTTCGGGAATCCTGGGGTCGTCGAGGGGGTCTCAAGGTGGAGACCCGCTAAACTCGGGTTACTTGGCGACCCATGCCCATCTTTGCCGTCTTCACGATTGTCATTCTCTTCATGCTGGTTTGGCCCATGTTGACGAGGCCCGCGGGTCAGGCCACGCCTGAACCCCCGCCTCCGGTCGACACGGGTCTGATGCGAGAACTCGGCTACGTGGTCAATACCGACGACCGATGGATTCACCCCTGGCTCAAGATGTGGGTGACGCATCCTCAGTCTCTCGCGGAGTGCGACCGAGAACAACTGGAAGCTTTCCACAACGAGAGCACCTGGGCTCCCTTGGAAAAACCGCAGCAACCCTACCTCAGCCCGGATCTCGGACGCGCGGTGCGGGAGCACAAACTGCAGTGGTTCGGATGGATGGATGTCTGGTTTCTTCCCAACGGAGCCGGGATACTCACCGATGAGTTGGAACGCATTGGCGCTCAAGGTCTGAACGACTTGATCGCACGCTACGTCAACTTCCACCAGGAAAATCACAGGAGGAAGCAGGTCGGCTGTGTGGGCATGTTTGCGATGTTTTTTTGGCTTGTTGGGGGCTGGCAGTGGGGCTCTGAGGTCTGGCTTCTCGGCATGGCACTCATTGCTGTTGGAAGCTGGCTTTTCCGGCCCATCATGGAGCCGCCCGACCTGTGGGGCGAGGTCCACGAGGTCAACACGCAGGAGGCCATGGAGCAAGGTGCCCTCATGCTGGGTGAGGAATGGAAGGAGTTTGCCCGAGCCACCGCTGTCATCCCACTCGACTCCGATCACATCCACATGATGAACCTCGACCGCTGCATATCTGTGGAGAAGCTTCAGCAGCACTTCAGCCCTGAGGGGATTCTGGGCATCCTCAAGTGGATGGTACCCGTTGATGACACGTTGAGGCATTGAAAGACCGCATGGAGCCCCTACGAGCCGCCTTTCGATCCGAGGCTGAGCGCGGGGACATGCCCATCGATCATGAGGTCTACCAGGCTTACTCGCTTCCTCTCACAGAACCCGTACTTCTGGGCTCTGGAAGTCTCGACAGTCCCCTCGGCATCTTTGGGCGCGACCCTGGCCGAACGGAGATTCAACTGCGTGAACCCTTCGTGGGCAAAGGGGGACAGCACATTCGAAATGGACTGCATCGAGCCATGCACGGCACGGACTGCCCGAGTCTCCAGGCATCCATCGATGTGGGGAGCACCGTCTTCTGGGCCAACACCGTGCCCTACAAGCCCTTGGGCAACAAAGCGTGGTCAGTCGGCATCAAGAGACGCTTCCTCCCCATCGTTCGTGAGCTGTTGAGGGAACATTGGAAGGGAGAGCACCTGATCACCTGCGGGCGTGTGGCCTTCTTTTGGTTCGCATTGGCAGACAAGTCCCTCCAACCTGCACTGGAGCAACATTGGGCTCGGCAAGACCGCTTCGAATCCAGCCTAAGCATCCAACTGGACCACAAAACCATCGTCCTTCATCCGCTGCCTCACCCGTCACCCCTGAACGCGACTTGGTACAAGCGATTTCCCAGCCTCATGGACCGACGCCTCCATGACCTTGGATGGGCCGGATCCCGAATCGTCGACTGATGGCTCAGCGCTCAAAAAGAGCAACGGCCTCCATGTGCCCGGTCTGCGGAAACAAGTCCACGGTGCCCAGCTGAGTCAGGCGCCATCCCCCTTCTTCGAGGAGGAGGCGGTCCCTTCCCAAAGATGACGGCTTGCACGCCACGTAGATCAGACGCTCACAGTGCAAGTCAGCGAGCCATCGAGCAACACTGGGATGGAGGCCCACCCTTGGCGGATCCACGACCACAACATCGGCGTTCAAGGTTCCCACAATTTCACGCGCGGGCCCGGCAATGTATCGAGCGTTTTGGACGCCGTTGGCTATCGCGTTTTTCTGAGCGTCTCGAACAGCCTCTTCATTAATTTCGACGCCGACAATCTCCTCAAAATCCTCTGCCAAGTGCAGTCCGATCGATCCCACGCCACAATACAGATCCAGCAGTCGTTTCCCCTCTCCAGCAAAGGAGCGAATTCGGTCATAGAGGACCTCTGCCCCGGGGGTATTGGTCTGAAAAAAAGCAGTCGCTGAGAGCTTGTAGTGACGTCTTCCCAGACGCTCTTCGACCCACTCCCGTCCCCTCAGAACCTCCCGAAGTTCCCCAATCGCGGCATCTCCCGTGCGTGGATTGACCATCCAGAGCACTCCGGTCACACCGGAGAGCTTCTCCGCTAAACCAACGAGTTCTTCTCGCGCCCCCTCGGGCGGCTCCGAAGTGTAGAACACCGCCAGCCTCTGTCCCATTTGAGTCTCCCTCAACACCAGATGCCGCCAGAATCCCGTGTGGGCGCGGACATCCCACGGCTCAAATCGAGACTCTTTGAGATGGGCTCGCACCTCCTCGACCACCTGGGATAGTGCTTCGGAAATTAAGGCGCAGGGCGAAGGCTCTACAATCCGATCGAACCGTCCAGCCGCATGAAAACCCAAGTAGCGCCCCCCAAAGGGCAGACCAGCAGCCATGTCTTCTTCCGAGAGGTAGCGCTTGGTGCCAAAGCTCAGCTCCACCTTGTTTCGGTAACCATAGGCCTGTCTCCCACCCTCCACAGGATGCACTCGGACCCCCGTGAGTTCTCCAATCTCCCGGTGGGCAAGGGACTCCTTCTCCCGGCGCTGAGCTTCCAGGGGCATCTCCTGAAGAGTACAGCCTCCACAGAGTCCAAAGATTCCGCACTCCGGTGCCACCGCGTTTGAGGCCGCCTCCACCACATGAAGACGGCGAGCCCTCAAGATGCCTTTGCGACGACCCGCGGGACAGACGTGCACTGTGGATCCCACAGGAGCGCCCCGCACGTGCACAGGTTTTCCGTCCAACTCCCCGAGACCCACGCCGCCAGCGGCGAGGCCAGTGATGGTGACATCAAATGGAGGAAGACGCTTTCGAGCCATGCATGTCGCGGAGCTACTGCGCCGAACCCTTCACGTCCACGGTAAAGCGCATCTCTGTCTCGTTGCGAAGAGCTCCTCCCATTGCACTGTAGGGCGCGAACCCAAAGTCTTCATGGGTCGCCGTGAAGGTTCCCTTGGCCGAGAAGCTGCTCCCATCGGCTTGAATGTCCATGGGTACCGTTATGGCTTTCGAGGCTCCACGAATGGTCAGGTTTCCTGTCACGGAAATCGCACTGCCGCTGCCGGTGCAAGAACTCGATGCATAGGTGATGGTCGGAAAGTGCTCGACGGCCAACTGGGTCAACGACATGATGTTGCCCTTCACCTTGGCCTGGTTCGTTGCCGAGAGGCGAGAGGAGTACCCTACGAGGGTTCGCATGGTGTCGGTGTCCGGCGCGAGCCCGCTGACGGGCAAAGAAATGCTGACACTGCACGCGCCTACATTCTCCGGATCCCAGGTCACCGACCCCGTCCATCCCGTTGCCAGGATGACATGATCATGGGCGAGAGCAGACGCTGCACCCCCCCGTTTCTTGAACACTTGGACAAAAAGCTTGCTGTCCGATTCGTTGAGCGTGTAGGAGTTTGACTGCGCCCAGGAGTCTGGGGAGTGGGTCAGCCCCAGCCCGATCAGGCCTGCGATAAAAAGTCGATGCATGGTTTACTCGTTGTTGCAGGTATAAGACGCCTATGATGCCACAAGCATTCACAAAAACCCAAGGTTCAGAACGACATCTCCAAGCGGTAGCGCGTTTGGTCCCCAGGCGTGGCCCCCTCGACCTTTACCCCCCACCTGCGCAGAGACTTCTCGACAGCGCGAGCCACCTCATTGGGACAGTCCTCGATCACTAAGTTTCGAGGACTGCCGCGATGGGACACCTCAAACTCCAGGACACAGCTTCCTCCGGGAAGCGCCAGATCCTGAAACAAGTCCCGGAGGCCGTCGTCGTCGCGGGGGGACTGCGGCCATTGAGGCAGAGCAAGAGGTGGCACCCGGATGTGGGCATAGCGCGGATCCTCCGTGGGCTTCTGCCACACTGTCGAGGACTCGAAAACGGCGGTGAAGCGCTGGCGAGTGGGTACTGCCCGCTCTCCTTCTTGGGCGGGGTTGAAACGCCACTCGACCAAGGCGCTTCGGACCGATCCAAAGAGCGCCTCTGGACAGGACAACGGAGAAACCAGCTGGAGATCACCGGTGATCGAGAGATCCAATTCTACCGTACACGCCACCGCCTCACCCGAGACTTGGGTGTACAGCAGAGCCTCCGGGGAGGCCTCAATTACGCGATACTTCCAAACCGTAGCGGGCTCCAGAGCCATCCAGATCCCGAGGAGACTCATCATGCCTCTCTCGGCTCCTCGTCCTCGTCCACGTCCACGAGAGGGATCTTGGTGCCCAAGACCTCGCCGGCCATCCAGCAGAGAATGCCCAAGCGGAAAAAGCCCTCCAGCCCGCCTTTGCGCGAGGTGAGCCCCAGGAGTTGAGCCATGACGCCCAGGGTGGCATGAACCGGGTCGGTTTCGCTGTTGCTCTGCTGCTGCGCGTACACCACAAGAGGAACGGGGCCCTTGGCCCACTCTTTACGGCGGGAAAAGGCGACGTATTCGGTCATGGCGTCCGCTGAAGGCTGGGCGGTCGCCAGAGCTCTCGTCCAGCCGTAGGTCTCCGCGACCTGCGCCCCCATTCCTGCCCAGATGCAGAGCAGGAGGTGCATCTCCAGGGCATCCGGGTGGACAGGGGCTTTGTCTCGAAAGGCGACGGATACCGGGTACAACTGCTCCCGAATGACATGCCTCGCCGCCTTGGCCACCTTTTCGGGCGAGGAGGGAACCGCAAGGCGATTGCAGTAATTTCCAATTTGCTTCCTCAGCTTGTCACTGACCTCCACCTCTGGGAGCTCTCCTCGAAAGCGATCAAACAGGCCCACTGGATTCAGCCCTCCACATCCGCGAGCCACTGTGCAAAGGCCGGCGTCTCCACGAACTCTCTGGCTCGCACCACAAAGAGCGCCTCGAGCTGAGGGCGCCAATCCTCTTCAAGCCCTGAACCCTCCAGAAAATCGGAGAGCCGTTTGTCTCCCGCCTCATCCACCACCGCTTGAAGCAACGATTCAACCTGCTCTCCCAGTCCCTCCCAAGCCGCCAGACCCCGTAGAATGGCCGCGAGCTCGGTCACCAAGCCATCGGGATCCAGCTTCTCCACTTCATCAAGGTACTTTTCAACATCCACTGCGAGGAGGTTGTCGAGGATTCCACCGCGCCACTGGGCAAAGTCCGGGACAAAATCCTCGGCACAAATCTTCTCCACAGTGAGGTCAAGAGAGCGGTCAATGGCACCGTCGACAAACTCGCGAACCTTGCCCTCCACTTGCTTCTCCATCACCCCACCCACTGCACTTGCCATCTCCTGAGCAGCCCCCATCAGGGATCCAAAAGTCCCGCGCCGCTTGGCCCCCGCTGGAGGCCCCTGCGTCACAGTCTTGAGCGATCGACCGAAGTCAGTGAGGGTCTCCATCAGCACCTGGCGAAGGAGTTTGTGCATGGCCTCATGATCAAGGATGGCACGCAACAGCAATCGATCGGGCTGGTAGGGTCGGGTGGCCAGCTGCCGGATAGGGGCAACCAGTTCCTCCGGAATTCTCCCGCGCAGGCTGCCTTCCTCTCGCTGCGCACGATCCAGTGCCTCTTGAACTTGAGTACGAACCCATGCCTCTGTCTGCTGTTCGCTCACCGAGGCGCGAAAACCCTCAACAAACCGAGGTCCAATCCAGCCGGGATCCACCAGGTCACGCACAGGCCGGTTGAGGAGGTCCTGCACAACGAGTGAGACAAGACGCTCCAGGTGTTGGGGTTCGCCCCGCAAACGATTCAGCAAACTGCTCATGATCGGTTCTTTCCTCCCAAGACCGCGCTAAGGCCGATACTCTAACGCGGGATGTTTGAACACCTCAACGAACAGAGCACACTCACTTGGCGAGAACGCATCCGCTATTTTTCGGCGGCCGCTCTCGTGGTCTCGGCGGTCTTCTTCTTGTCTCTCTGGCTGATTGCAAAGGCCGCAAACTACTTCGGTGTCACGCTCCCCTTCCAACCTGTCGAGGTCACCTACGACGCCGACGAGGACGGTCTGCTGTTGAACGAAGTCGTTGAGGACCCGCAGAGCGATGTGCCTACAGAATCGGAGAAGGCGTCCCCACCGCTGTCAACCACAGCTGATGGGACGCCCGCGTGGCCCCCACATGGAGCAGGCGGCGAGCATGAGCGTCGTCCGGATAAAACCGAGCACTCGCTCCAACGAGAATCACGTAGTCAAACTCCAGACCCTTCACCTCCGTCACCTCGGTGACATCCACCCCCGCTTCAAAAGCGAACTCCTGGTCGATGACTCGGCGGAGCTTGGGGACCTCACCGTGGGTCAGGCCCTCGAAGTACATCTGCGACAATCCCGCATTGGGAGTGATCACAGCAATGGATGCGTTGCCCTCGTGACGCACCAATTCCTTGAGTGCATCCGCAAGAAAGGCCACACAGGCGCCATGATCGGTAAACTGAAAGAGCTCGACTGGTGGACCTTCTTTCGCCGCCACCATCAGCGGTTCATCCAAGGCCTGCTCTCCGAGGGCTTTTCGGGCGAAAGCTGAGATACGCTCTGTCGATCGGTAGCCAATCTTCAGGGTCGAGATGGCCCTGCCCTCCACATCCAGCATTTCGAAGAGTTCGTCCCAATCCTGGAAACCCGAGTGTTCTACGATGTGCTGCTGGGTGTCGCCGGAGAGCGTGACACACCGGTGCTTGTCGCAGACACCAAGGAGCACCTTCAGCTCGATCGGTGAAAAGTCCTGCACCTCATCGATGACGAGGTGAGCGACTTGGATGGGGCGCCCCTTCTTTCGAAGTGGACCGACCCGCAACTGAAAGAGTCGGAGCAGGATGGCCTCATCCTCGATATCGAGCGCTGCCTGCTCCTCTCGATCCCCCTCCATCCATGAGAGGACCTTGGCCTGCTGCAGTCGGCTCCAGTCTGCTGCTTTGCGCAGTTCTCCCATGGAGAAGGCCCCGGGATAGCTCTCCTGAAACCCCTCGAAAAGCAAGACGGGATCCGTCAGCACATGGGTCCAGTCCTCGATGACCCCACTGATGTCTGCCTTGACCCGCGTGGTGGCCACGTGTTCCTCGAGTATACGAAGCAGACCCGGGTGCAGCTTGAGGCGGGTGACTACCTCGGGGGTGTCATCGGCTCGGTTTTTGGGCAACGCATGAAAGAGGCGCTTCATGATCTGCGAGGACCAGTCCTTCCAGGTATTGACTTGAACTCCCGAGACCCCGAGGCCCGGGAGGACATGGGAGATGTAGTCGCGAAGCGCCTTTCCCCAGACCACCACCTGCATCCGATGCGGAGCAAACCTGCGGTCATCTTGGTAGGCCAGCCAAGCCGCACGATGCAAAGCCACGGTGGTCTTGCCGGATCCAGCTCCACCTCGAATGGCCACAATTCCAGAATCCGGACGGGTGATCAGTTCGAACTGCTCGCCATCGAGGAGGGCTGCAATGTCTGGCAGATGCTTGTCGGGGCCGCGACTCCCACCGGAGCCACCGAGTCGACGCGCGACGCCTTCGATCTGAGCATGGGTCACGAGGTCATCCTTCGAACCCTCCACAAGTCGAGCGCGAGGTTTCTCTTCCCGTACCCAATCCTGATCTTGGCGAAGGAAGTTGCCTTGAGGAGCCGCGATTCTCTGAAGCTCGCCTCCGGTAATTGCTACGGTTCTTCGCGCATCCACGATTCCATCGCGCTCTTCACTGCCGAAGAGTTCCGTGTATTCGTCGCCCTCGCCATAGCGGTAGAAGAGCTTGGAGATGGGCGCATTGCGCCAGTCCACAATTCGAAGCCCGTGGTCGATTCGTGTGGCCTTGCCCAGGAAGAGGTCGCGGGTGCGTTCCCCCTCTTTGAGTCGCATGTGGGCAAAATAAGGGGAAGCCGGATCGACGGTGGCCTTCTGCCGACCCTTCCGAAGTTGCTCCAGAACACCGACCTGCCGATCGTACTGCTCAAGCAGGGCTCCTTTGTCTTCCGCTTTGGCTCCGGGAATTTCTTTGCGAATGCGGTCAAGTTCAGCGACCAACTCGTCGTCCTTCGCACCTTGGATTACCGGATGCTCGGCGAGCACCTTGGCAACCGAGGCCAAAAGTCCAACTTCTTCGTCCACAATCTGATTTTTCTGCTGTGACATAGGATCGCTCTCAGACAAGCTTTGCTATGTATCAAGGCCGATCTCGCCTGAAAAGCACTTTTTTGCGGCCAAATGAAGCTTCAAAACCCGTTGACTGAGCTTCCGCGATGCCGCGCAGTTTGGAACGCGTTTTCAGCGCCGTCTCGGGGAGAGAAGAGCGAGCCCGATGAGCAGGAGTCCCGCCCAGCCTGAAGTCCTTGGCTGCACACTGCATCCACCTGGTGTGAGATCCTTGGCGGGTCGTTCAGGATAGCCCTCGGGGAGAAAGCCGCCGGTATCGGCATCCGCATCCGCATCCGAGT
Source organism: Myxococcota bacterium (assembly GCA_036021505.1). GTDB lineage: Bacteria > Myxococcota_A > UBA796 > UBA796 > CAJQPC01 > JAYXVV01. Next base: position 22,084 of record JAYXVV010000039.1, read on the forward strand.
CGGCGTCCGTGTCGGTATCGGTATCGGTATCCGTATCCGTATCCGTATCCGTATCCGTATCGGTGTCGGTGTCGGTGTCGGTGTCGCTATCCGTGTCCGTGTCCGTGTCCGCTTCTTCCATGTAGGGGATGTAGTTTTCAAACCACGAATAGTACTTGTCGGTTCGCATGGAGCCGCCCGCAGCAGTCGGGGTATCGCAGTAAGGCTGCCCACCGTTCATGTCGAAGCCAAACGAGACCACCCCCACAAGCTCCATGTCGTTTCCATCGGGCCGGAGCGCGGCTCCCCCCGAATCTCCCGAGCAAATGTTCACCCCCGACTCGTAGGTGTAGAGGATGTTGCCATCGTAGTTGTAGAGTTCCACATCGACCGTGCGCTTGACGCCAGAATCATTGCGGTTGTCCGAGGTGATTCCCCAGCCCACAAACGTAATGTCGTCCCCATTCCATGAAGAGTTCACCCGGTCGGTATTCACCGGCATCTTCTCGACCCAGGAAAGGCTGCGACTGAGCTCAAGGACTCCCACGTCATGCGCACCCGAGGAAGACCCCCCGTAGCTGGGGTGCATGGTCATGTTCTTCACCGTAGCGAAGTCATCGATTCCACTGCCGTTGTTTTTCGTGGCATCGCTCCCGACCGCGCAACAGGTGTCCACCCCCTGCTGACGCGTGTATTCCTCTCCCCCGTCGATGCAGTGGGCGGCCGTGATGACCCAGCGGTCGTGAACCAGCGTGCCGGAGCAGTACCAGCCGTACCAGTAGTTGTTGTCGCAGATCGCGAGGAGGCCGACTGAATCGTAATCCGAGGTCTTGGAGCCATTGACAATCGGTGGTGCCTCTTGGGCGGCAACATCCGTAGCCAGACCGAGACTCAACAGTAGCAGCATTCCTCTCTCCCCTGTCAATGCGGTAGCACCGACACAACTTAGAGCCCAAATCCAACACCTACAAGTTCAGAATGAGTGAATAAAACCGGTGGCAGGTGAAGCGCACGGGCAATAGCTGGAGAAAATCTCGAGGAGCAGACCATGCCAAACCCCGCCATTTCCCGCGATGAAGTTCACTCCCTTGCTGAGGCCTGTGCCGACGCCACTGACACCTTTCGCAGCACCGCACAGAGGCTTTTGAAGGACCAAAAGCGGCTTACGAATTTCATCCAGAAGAACATGGTCCACCTCGAGGCGGAGACCCGAGAAGTCGTCCTCTACATGTACGCCGTGACCCTGCGAATCTTCGAGCAAAAGGGGGGGCGTATGAAGAAGGTTTCGGGCTCCCAAATCGACTCGGTCAGCTCCCGAATCAACGAAACACTTGCGGATTTGACGCCCTTTGATGCCGGCTTTCCGGAGCGGCTGCGTACGGTCTCCAGTCGTGCCCAAGAGCATCTTCTTGACGAGTGCCTCTGGGCGCTTTTTGAGAAAGAAGAAAAGGAAGAGGGCGAGGTCGATGTGGACCCTGCCCAAGCCGGTCTGATGTTCCTGCTTCTCTGGGTTGCTGTCGAGACCCTGGACGCCAACTGGACGCCTGCCGCCTGAGCAGCAGGCATCACCAGCGAGCCGATGCGAGCGAAATCCGACCGTCCTCGCAGTCGCTAAACCGGGGCAGACCCACGCGTTCCCGTTGAACTCCTCCGGCTTCGATGGCTCCCATGTTGGCCGAAAACTCCTCTCCACTGCAAGAAATGGCCAGCTGGACATCTTGAATCGGTCGCTGAGCGGTGTTTTCCAGCTCCACGTCGAGGTCCACCCGGCCGTCTCCCCAGCTCCGAAAGGTTCCCTCCAGGTCCAGCCAAGGCGAGACGTCGATCTGCCTGTCAGGAGTCGCGGAGTTGGGAACGAGAACGATCACACGGCGTGATGGGTCCAGCGTGACCTGAAACTGACCGGAGACGTTCAGCCCCAGGAGTCCCACCGAGCCTTCCGTGGCGCAGCTCACACAAGAGGCCACACTGACTCCCTCTACACCGAGTCCAGCCATCCAGACCGTTTCCAGCAAGGCTACGGCATCCCGACGCTCCCCATTGGCTGTCTGGAAACGCATCACGGGATTGGAGGGGGTGTTGGGGACCCCCAAGCGCTCCAACACCTCGGGATGGACCGTCGTCATGGTGGCCCCGGTGTCGAAGAGCATCCAAACTTCCTCCGTCTGCCCATTCGGGCCCTCCAGGATGACGGACACCTTCCGTTCCCGATCGCTCCCCTCGTAGGGGAGATAGACCTTCTCCTCCATTCCTCGATCTTCCTCCTCAAAGAGAGGCCGAAGGAAGGCCTGGAGAGGCTCTGCTTCCTCCGGTGGAGCAACCGCCAGCTGGCTGCCCTCCCCCAGCGAATCCGCCAGTCTCTGCACCGACTGTGCCGCAGCACGCTCCAAATCCTCCCCCCCAACAGAAGCCAACCAAGCCGCCCCGGAGACCATGGCATCCGACCGCTCACCGGGAAAAAACAAGGGGACCCCCGAGAACAGCAGAACGGGCCACACCCAGAAGGCAACAGCAAAACCCAGGAGGCGGTTCTTGAATACCGCCGCGATACCCATTGAGGGAAGGACCAGAAGAAGCAGACTGGAGTAGGAAATCGCCCAGCTCGGCAACTCCCGAATCACCCCCAATCCCACCAGTGTCATCAATCCGACTCCGAGGGGAAACACGCTGGTGCCAAGGAGAATGGCCCAGAGCAAGCTCCAACGGGAGGGCTCAGGTCCCGGTTGTCGAGGCAATCGACTTCCCTTACGAGAGTCGTCTGGAGGTTGAATGGGACGTTCCACTTGGTACTGCATTGACATCGAGGCTTCAGGCCCGGTGCCTTCTCTCTTCGACATGATCTCCCTGGGAGCAGTCGCTGTCCACGAAAACGAGGACGAAACTCTCCAACTGGGGGACTCCTTTTATGTCGAAATTGTTCCCACAGCGCCCCAATGGGACGACGGGGCGGAGGCCATTCATGGCCTCAGCAAAGCCCATCTCCAGCGGAACGGCATCTCGCGCAGAGCGGCCATGGAGCGCCTTGCAGCTTGGGTGGTGTCTACAACCGATGAGGGCACCAAACCGACCTTTGTGGGACACAATGCACCCTTTGACTGGTCCCATGTGGCCTGGTGCTTCGCGGCGGAGGGATTCTCCAACCCGTTCGGCTACAAGGCCCTTTGCACCAAGGCCCTTGCCACCGGCGTGCTGGGGGTGCACTGGCTCGACTCGAGCAAAGAGACCATCGCTCAGGCCCTTTCTCTTCCAGCGGAAGACACCTCAAAAAAACACCGCGCCGACTACGATGCCGCCTATCAGGCCCTGGTTCTCAAAGGCCTGCTGGAACGCTCTCGGGGGCTGGTCGGATTCGACCGTTGACACGGAGTATGCGAATCCCGCCACAGCGCCCACTCAAGGCCTGAACTTCCTCGAGGTTCAGCTCCTGAAGACGGCCGAGGGGCTCTCCGAAAGTGGTGCTGAGCACATGTCCGCTCACGTCATCCGGCCGGGTGTCTGGGCCGTAGACCCGAAGTCCCATCATGGGCTCGCTCACGACGCCTGCATAGGGCCGCGTGAGTTGTGTGAACGCGTAGGAGCCCACCCAAAGTGGACGAATGTTCGCTGACTCACCCGCTGCAAACCGGCGCAAAGCCAGACCTTCCTCTGCCGAGCAGAGAGAGGCCTCCGGTCCCCTCGGATGGGAAGACTTCAGGTGCCAGAGAGACGCCGCGGCTGCCGCAAAGCCAGCCATTGGATTCGCGGAGATCGCAACGGCTTGGGATCCAGCACTCCCCGGGACCAGGTAGCGCATGTGGGTGTGCGCATCGTCCCGATCGATTCCACCCAAGAAATTAAACGTTCCAAAGAAGCCGATTTGTGCGACTGCAAAGCTCCCGACAATGCACAGCGGACGCACACGAACAAAGCCTTTCCACACCGCCCAGACGGCAAAGGGCCAGATCAGGAATCGACCCTGATCGCCCAGGATCAACCAAGCCACAGAGAACAGATCGCTCGCCCACTCCAAAGGACCCGGGGGCAGGCGCTCCGCTCCGGCAAATGCCCAACCTGTCATCGCGTAGTGTACCGCCCCCCAAAGACCGAGGGCGGCAGCAGGTGCTAAGGCAGCCCAGCGCCACTTTCGTTCAAGAAAGCATGCCATCACAGCAGGGACAACGAGAAGGACCCCAGGCTCCTTCACCCATGTTGCAAGGGCCGAAAACACCGCAAACCGCAGCCATTTTCCGTCCACAAGTGAAATCAAGGCCCAGATGCTCAATGCGAGAAGGCCTGCATCGGTATCTCCTCTCCAGAGCTGAACCACCAACGGCGGCGTGACCAGGACAGCCAAGGCACCCCATGCGGCTCGATGTCCGCCCATGCGACGCATCAGCACCGCCAGCCCCCATCCAGCCGATGCCGCCACCGGCAAAACCGCCAAATGGACACTTTGAGCCTGCGGTCCAGCCAGCTTGAGCCACAACCCGAGCCACCAAAACCAGAGAGGCGGATGCCCGTAGTCCGGCAGGCCATCTGCCCACTGTCGCGGCAGTTCCGTGTCCGTGAGAAGTGCGGAGGGCAAGTCCCCCGCGAGAATCAGTTGAGGCCCGTGCTCCGCAACGAGGAGGCCTTTTGGCGTCCACCAGAAGAGGTCATCATCCATGAGCGGCACCCCCATCCCGCTCAGAACCACCCCCACTGCGAAAAGCGCAGCCACGATCTCTGGTGTCCGTTGTCTCATTCCGAACTGAGACTACCCCATCGTCCGTTAAAGAGGCACCATGCCCCCACGATTTCACCTGCGATGCTCCACGCTCTTTCTCGCCGAAATGGAAGAAGTCTGGGCCTTCAAGACCCACGCGGAACCCATGCAGGAAGAATTCAAGCCCTTCTTGGTCGGCGATCCAAAACCGGTTGAAGAAGCCCTCTGCCGCCTCCGAAATGGCGACCTGCCGGTGCACTACACCCTCCAAGCTCGGTTGTTCGGAGGCCCCCGTGTCCACGAGTGGCCTGTGACGGTCACTGAGTTTCATCCTCCAACCCGTTTCGTCGACACCTCGACAAACGCACTGGTTCTCCACTGGCGTCACGAACATCGGCTTGAGCCCACCTCAGAGGGCGTTCGCTATGTCGACCAGGTGGAATTCACCCCACGGTACCGTCCTCATAAATGGACCGCAGCGGGGATACGCGAGCTTTTTCTGCACCGCCACAGAAGGGCTGCCCGACACCTTCCTGCACTCCCACGGGCTACGGCGATCGCTACCCTGCGCGAAATGAGATGAGCCAATGCGCTCAGCGCATTAGTAAAGGCACCTGAGGAGCCCTCATGCGCGTACCCGTCTCGCTTCTGAAGTCTTTTGTCGACATTCCTGTTTCTGTGGAGGAATTGGCCAATCTGATGAATGGTCGGATGGCCGAGGTGGAGCACATCCTTCGCTTCCCGTCCCGAGAGACCCTCAAGGATGTCTGCGTTGCCACTCTCCTCGAGGTGGAAGACGAAAATGAGGACTGGGCTCTTTGGCGCTGCAGCCTGCCTACAGGCACCAAGCGCATTGTCGTGGGAAAAAAATACAACGTCGCCGCGGGTGAGTCTTATGCAGCCATCCCAGAGGGAGGCCTCACACCCACAGGGGATTCGGTCGTTGTACAGGCGGTAGGCGGCTTTCAGTCCGAGGGCATGCTGGTGTCCGAGTCCATGCTTGGAATCGGCGAGGAGGCGACTCAACCTCTCTGCTTTGGCCCCGACATCAACCCCAGCGAGCATCCCTATGATCTGCTCGAACTCGATGACGCGGTGTTGGAATTCGACCTCGAACCCAACCGGCCCGACCTGTTCTCCCTCCTCGGAATGGCCCGGGATCTTTCCGCCATTTTCGATGGCGGACTCTGCCGACCTGCTCGTGTCCCGACCCATTGGGAAGCCCTGCCGGAATCGGAGCTTCGCGTTGACATCCAAGCCAAAGACCGAGTCCAACGCTACGCGGGACTCGAGGTTTCGGGAATCTGTGTTGGACCCTCTCCTCAGTGGCTCCAGAACGCCGTTCGAAAACTGGGCATGCGCCCGATCAACAACGTGGTGGATTCCGCCAATCTAGCCATGCTCGAGTTCGGTCAACCCATGCACACGTTTGACCGTGCCAGCCTCAAGACCTCCAGCATCGGCCTTCGTATGGCTCGAGAGGATGAGCGAATCACCACTTTAGACGGTGAGACACGCACGCTGACTGAGGAGTGCCTCTTGGTCACCGATGGCGACACCCCCATCGCTTTGGCGGGCGTCATGGGCGATGCTCACTCCGAGATCGTCCCGAGCACCACAGAGCTGTTCATTGAATCGGCCACCTTCGACATGGCAACGGTCCGTCGTGCCTCCCGCCGCCTCTCCCTGCGGACCGAGTCTTCCTTGAGATTTGAGAAAGGCCTTCCAACCTCGCAGGTCATTCCTGCAATGGCCCGCTTGGCTCATCTGTTGAGTGTGGTTGCAGGGCCCAATGTCACCATCGGACGCAGCCTTGATGTCTTTCCCGCTCCACCGAAACCCAAGGTGTTGGACTTCTCTCCTGAGGAGGCCCGGGCCCGAATGGGCATGCCCGTTCCCAACGAGGTCATTCGAGCTCGGTTTGAGCGTCTCGGCATCCAAGTCGACGAGGCGTGGAGAGTCGTTCTTCCCGACTTTCGACCCGACCTCAACATTCAGGCCGATCTCAATGAGGAAGTTGGCCGCATTCAGGGCTACGAAAGCGTGGTGGCGGAGCCCCCCGCAGCACCACTTCACCCGCCTCGTGAGAATCCGATCTACACCAAGGGATTCCAGCTGCGTGCGGCACTCAATGGCGCTGGCTTTGACGAGGTCTACCTCGGTATCTGGGTTGGTGAACAGGAGATCACCGACTACCGGCTCAACCGCGACGTGCTTCTCGATCTCAAGAACCCCCTGACTTCAGACCTCACCCACTTTCGCCCCACCGCCCTCCCGGATCTCTTGAAGGCCGTCGCCCTCAATCGCAAGACTCAAGACTCCGTGCGCCTCTTCGAGATCGCGAAAGTCTACCAACGCACCGATGGCTCCATCGATGAACGCCACCACCTCTCGGGTGCTTGGACCGCCTCAGGCGCAGACACCGATGGCTCTCGTTTTTATCAGACACGAGATTGCCTCCTGGATGCCCTCGGCAGCATTGGAGCCGAGACCACCCTGAGCAGGCCCGCTGAAGTGGAGGAACGCTGGCACCTGCATACCTTCCACCCCGGACGTTGGGTCGCGCTGTCGATCGGGGGACAGACAGTGGGTGTGCTCGGGGAGTTGCACCCCGCCTGGGTCAAGCTCGCTGACCTTCCCGAGGCTCCCGTAACCTTTCACATCGACCTCCAGGCTCTGCTCGAGCTGCAGCCGGCTGTGCCGCGCTTCTCTGCACCGGCCCGATACCCCTCCGTGGAGTACCACCTCAATGTCCTCGCGCCGCGGAAAACCTACGTGAGGGATGTGCTCGCACACATCGAAGACGCGTCCTTGGATTGCCTCGTTCGACACACACTTCATGCCGTCTACGCCGGCCAGGGGGTTCCAGAGGACAAGAAACGATTGACGTTGGAACTGGAATTTAATCATGCCCAGCGCTCGCTCACGCATGAGGAGACCCTGAGTCAAGTTCAGAGCCTCCGACCGCGTTTAGAGCGCGCAGGACTCGTCGTCGAGTTCTAAATCAGGGTACACTCTGGCTGTTATGCCACTTTCGCTTCAAGAATACGGCTGCATGGACAGCTTTTCCGTTCTGTACTCCGGTGGGCTCGATTCCTGTGCAGTGCCGCTGATCATTGGCCAACACACCAAAGGTGGCATCCACCTTTTGACCTACAAGCACAAGTACGGAACCTTCTTCAACAACTGGTCGAAGAAGCACACGCCCGACCTCCAGCGGGTGTTGGGAATGCGGGTCGAACACCACCTGATTGACCTCACCAAGGTCTGGAATGAGGTTGGGGCCAAACACATGGTCAAGGACGCCTTGCAGTACAAGGGGCACTGGGTGTGCTGCTTGGGCTGCCAGGAATCCATGGCCACGCACACCATCATCTACAACCTCGAGAGAGGGATCACGAACACCCTGATCTGCTCCTCGGTGGGCGGTGAATACGCTGTCATGTCCATGCCAGTCACGCGAGACAAAAATGCCGAGTTCTATGCGCGTTACGGAATTCGCTACAACGCTCCGCTTTTGGACTTGGGGATCGGCAAGCCCGAGGAGCGCCAGGTTCTGGCGGACCACGGCATACAGCCCGGCTGGGGTGCGCGACGCAGCCATCAGGGCTTTCAGCCCATCTGCGTGTTGGGCTTTCAGCACAGCTTGGACATCATCTTCGACTTCCACACCACCTATCCACCTGACCGTGTTGCAGAGTTCTTAGACGCCAAGTTCCAGATCATGGATCGCATCGTGCGTCGGGTCCTGACAGAGCGAGGACACGATCCCGATCGACTCATCGAGCGCAACCTCGCAAAGTACGAGCAAGAAGAGAAGGCGATGGCCCAGAAACGCGCTGAAGCTGCCGCAAAGTAGGCCTCAGATCACGCCGCCATAGAGCCTCGAGAGAATTTGTACACTGCTCTGTTTGCAGCCGGGGCAGTTGTCGACCTTCTCCCGGTAGGCCGCCATCTTTTCTCCAAACCAGATCGCGTCGAAAGACTCTTCTCTGAGGTTTCCAATGGACTCATGGTCCATACCGCAGCGCACCACATTGCCGTTCGGGAGCAAGTAGAGCAGGTCGCGCAATTCACGGCAGGTGAAGGCCGAAGTGCTCTCATCGAGCTGCTGCTCATAGGTGTTTGAAGCCAGATGCTTGGACAGCAGGTGGTCCACAAAGGGGAGTTCACGCTTGGTCCCGACCCGTTGATCCTTCAGTGCCTTCAGAACGGCGGCGCGATCGGAGATGAGAATCACCTTCTGCATACCGCCCTCTTCTGGCGGTGTGGCACCGATGAGAAATGGACTCACACAGAGTCCAGGGATGAGATCCGCGCCGTGTTCTTCCGAGAAGGCCAACATCTCGTCGAGCTCACCAATCGACTGATCGGTCAGTGCAAAATTAATTCCGAACTTGAAGCCATAGCGTTCTTTCAGTGCCCCAATCTCCCGCACTGTTCGGGTGACTTTCTTCCAGCTTCCCTTCACGCCACGCATGGCGTCGTGGGTCTCCTCCATGCCGTCGACTGAGATCCGCAGCTGCAAGCCCGGCCAGGCCACCGCTTTGACCACATCCACGGTGCGCTGGGTCATCATGCCATTGGTCGTCAGCTGCATCATGTAGGGATCGATGATCTCCCGTACACCGGTCAGGATCTCCACAATGTCTTTGCGCACCAAAGGCTCCCCACCGAGGACCTTGACCACGTCCAGACTCTTGAGCTGCTCAAAAACTCGAAGCCACTCTTCTGTGCTGAGATCGTTGTGATCCCGAACCTCCCAGCTCGGACAGGCCTCGCACTTGAGGTTGCACTTGTAGGTCAGAATGAAGTGGGCCGCATGAGGCCGAGGGACCCACTCAGGGCGCATGCGACGCATCGAGGCCGACTGGGCAACATTCTTCCAGGCTTTCAGACGACGCCCGAGCTGCGAGGAGGTGCTCACATGGTCACCAAGGACTGGGGGTTGACCCAGCGTTTCAGGAGCAGTGGCGTCATCTCACCCCGGAGGGTCATCTGGCCTGCCACACCCGCCATTTTCACCAGGTTCACCGCCTGAGCCAATTGAACCAATTTGGTGGGATCTTCCTTGAAACGCTCCGAGTGGTACAGCTTCCAGATGAATGACTTCGGCAAAAAGGACTTGTTGGCGAGGACCAAGAGAGCGAGCCAGCGCTTGTCAGCCTTGGGCCTCGGATAGGAGAGGTCCACACGAAACTGCTCGAAGGCATGGGTGTTGACACCCTCGATGTCCGACTCTTGAATCAGTCCCTCTCGCAAAAGGCGCCGAGCCAGATGGGTGTTGGGGTAGATGGTGAGTCCAAAGAGGTAGAGCTCAAAGGGGCGTTCCAGCTCCATCACCATGCGAAACAGCTCGTCTTTGTCATCCTCTGTCGAGTAGGGATCGTCCCAAATGATCTGCAGGTTCGACACAATCCCCACCCGGCGAAACACCTCTTGGGAATCCAAAATTTGCTGGTTGGTGGTGTGGCGGTTGTAGAACTCTTGGTTGACTCGCTCGTTGGCTTGAATGCCCATGCAGATGGCCCTCAATCCCGCTTGTTTCAGTTTCTCGAGCGGCTCATAGGACACCATGCGGGGATCCACCAGAACCTCGAAAGGCAGACCCACCCGAGCCGGCCACTTCTCCGCGAACTCGTCGATCCACGCCTTGCGGATGGGAAAGACCTCGTCATCAAAACGCACCACCTTGATCCCCTTGCAGAGGGTCATGGCGTACTCCATCTCCTGGATCAAATTCTCGACCGAGCGCATTCGAAAATTCTTACCGAGGCCCTGGTACAGCGGCTTTGTCAGCGTGTTCGAGCAGAAGGTGCAGGTCCAGTACGGACAGCCCCGACTCGCCAAGAGGGTGTACTCGGGGTTGGTGATGAACGGGTCCCCCTGCTCCACCTTTTTGCCCTCGACGTGAAACTTGTCCTGCTGGGTATGAAAGTCGCGAAATGGGATGTCATCGAGCTCGACCAACCGTGCGAGTTCGTTTTTGAAGATGCCTTCCTCTTCCCGAACCCAGAAACTCTTGCATTCACGCAGGCTGCGGCCCTCGTCCATGGCCTTGAAAAAATCCACCACGGCATGGTCGACCTCACCGATCGCAATGGCATCGGCAATGGGGATGCAGAGCTCTGGAAGAAAGGTGGGATGCATGCCACCCCAGACGATCGGAATGCCCAGTTCCGAGCGAATGCGCTCCGTAAGAAACTTGGCCATGCGGTGAAAAGCACTGGCTCGAACCGAGAGTCCCACGACTTCAATCTCACGTTCGACCAGAAGATCCAGAAGATTTTGGACCTCAACCTCAGTGGGCCATGGGAAGCGATTGTTCACCCAGTCTTTGAAGTACACCTCGGTGACAGAAAAGCCTGCTTCACGCAGAGAACTGGAGACGTGTCGCACGCCGTTGTTCTCCAAGGCGTAAAGGCTCACCACAGCGATGCGCAAGGACCGACTCACCCAAGAACTCCAAGTAGTGCCATAGGATAGCGCGGCCCCCGCCTCAATCCCAAACTCTGTGCTGACCAAAGTTCGGAAAGCCTTTAGAATGATCCCATGCTGGTCATCTTTGGTGCCAATGGACGTACGGGCTCGGCAGTGGTGAAAGAAGCCCTGTCCCGAGGACTCTCAATTCGGGCGGTGGTTCGCGACGACCGAGACGTTGACCAGCTGCCGAAAAGCTTGGATCTCGCCGACCTCAGCTATGCAGACCCCAACTCTCTGGGGGCAACCAAGGCGGTCCTCACTGGGGCCACCCAGGTCATCAGTTGCATCGATCCAAGAACCAGCGGACCCGGGGCGATCCTCTATCCTGGAGAGTGCGCTGAACACATCGTCCGCGCAGCCGCCGAAGCTGGCGCAAAAGCCATTCTTCACGTCTCTGTGATGGGCGCGTACCGCTGGGCCTACACCTCCCTGAATCGCAAGGCGTTCTACCTCGAAGGAGGGGTTCGAAACTGCGACGCTCCTTGGGCAATTCTTCGGGTCAGCTGCTACCACGACGAAGTGATCGAGGGGCACATTCGCCCCCCTGACGGCGGTCGACCAAGTCCGTTCAAGTCGAGTTCTCGCTACAGCCCTGTGGCTCGAGAAGACGCTGCCAAAATGATTCTGGACTACATGCAGGTTTTCCTGCCCGGTCGAGCGCCGTGCATCGGAGGTCCAGAGGTGATGACTGGACCCGAGATTGGAGCTCTGACGGGAAGCTGGATTGCATCCGGCGGTCGCAAGAAGACCACCTACGCTGGCCTTCCACCCGGAGATGTCTCCGTGGCTCCGACCACCACCCGTCGCACCATAGGCTGGATTCCAGGGACGACCTTGGTCGATGCCCTCGAGGGTCGAGAGCCTCAGCCCCCTCAAGAGGATACGGCGGCAGTTTACGCCAAAGTAGACCCCGGTCCCCACCCCTCTGACCAACAGAAAACCACAGCAGCCCTCAATCCACTGCAAACAACCCTGCGCCGCGTGGTGCACCAGCAGCTCGTCGAAGACTTGGAGCGCCTCGGTCACAGCAGTGAGAAGGCCACGATTGAGTGGCGGTACGCAAGGAGGGGCAAGCGCACCGAGGCGGCTCACGATGGCGAGATGGCCACATACACCGGTGTGAGGGTCTTGGATGCTGGAGGCCAGGTGATCCACAAGGGCCGCGTCAACTTTGTTCGGGACGAGCTGGCTGAAACCTTCTTCTGTTGGTGGGACGAAGGCGAGATTCCCCAGCGAGTCTGGGACCAACTGGACATGGGCGTTCGAAGACGCCTCCGGAAAAACAAGGCCTTCAACGGAGACCCTCGCGTCGAAGCCAGCCGAAAAGGTGAGCCCGAACAGGTGTAGCCGCTGCGAGCGCTAAGCGCTCTGAAACTGCCGCTCAACAAGCCTCTTGTAGCTTCCTCCTGCGGCCATCAACTCCTCGTGGGTACCGGACTCACTCAGGCGCCCCTCCTCCAAAACCACCACCCGATCCGCCGACTTCACGGTACTCAGGCGATGGGCAATCACCAAGGTGGTTCGGCCCACCATCAACCGTTCCAGAGCCTCCTGGACCAGGTGCTCGCTCTCCGCATCCAGGGCACTCGTGGCCTCGTCCAAAATGAGGACGGCGGGATCCTTCAGCAATGCTCTCGCAATCGCAATGCGCTGTTTCTGCCCACCCGAAAGGCGCACACCCCGCTCCCCAACCAGGGTCGAGAAGCCCTCCGGAAAGGCCGACACAAAATCATGAGCATTGGCGGCTTGTGCTGCGGCCTCCACATCGATGATGCTGGCATCCGGTCTTCCGTAGCGAATGTTTTCCGCGATGCTGGTGGCAAAAAGAATGGGCTCCTGACTCACCACACCGATCTGCTCCCGAAGCCAGTGAGCGTCCAACTCCGCATACCGACGACCATCCAGAGAAATGAATCCGGCATCGGGGTCGTAGAGGCGGCTGATGAGTGCAGCCACCGTGGACTTTCCGCCACCAGAGGGCCCGACAAGCGCAACAACTGCACCGGGTTGAAGCTCGAGATCGACGCGGCTGAGCACTGGACTCTCGGGGCGAGTTGGGTAGGAGAAGTCGACTCCATCGAGGTTCACCCTCCCCGACACGGTCGCAAGCGTCGCGCCTGCTCCTTGCGAGCGCGGTGCCGAATCGATGAGTTCAAAGACACGCTCACTCGAACCGGCAGCCTTGGCAAAGTCCGACCAAAGACCACCAAGCACCCCAATGCTGAAGGCCACATTGAAGGTGTAGAGAAGAAAGCTGGTGAGTTGGCCGAAGTTCAGCGCACCCTCGAGAAGAAGAATCCCCCCATACCAAAGCACGGCCGCGATGGCTGCGTAGCCTGCAAAACTGGCCAAGCCCGTGAAGACCGCTGCCATGCGCGCACGACGACGCGCGAGTTGGAATCCACGGTCAACCGCTTTTTTGTACCGACCGACTTCTCGGTCTTCACGCGAGAACGCACGCACCGTTCGAACCCCCGAGAAGGTTTCCTCTGCCACCTCCGAAGAACTCGCCAAAGCGTCCTGAACCTCACGGCTCACTTCCCGAAGCTTTCGCCCGTAGATGCCAGCGGTCAGGGCAACCACCGGAACCACCGCGAGCATGACAAGCGTCAGCTTCCAAGAAACCCAGAGCAGAATCACGATCGATCCCAGTGCCTGGAGCCCGTAGCGCAACGCCATCGAGAGGTTCACCGTGACTGCATTCTGGAGCACCGTGGTGTCTGACGCCAGTCGGTTGGTCAGCTCTCCCGTCCGCCTGGCATCGAAAAAAGCGATGTCATGACGGATCACCGCCTCGTAGAGTTCACCACGAAGGCGGGCAACGATACGTTCCCCAGCCACCGTGAAGAGGTAGCTGCGAAAAGCAGCGGCAACCCCGGAGACCGCAAAGATGACCACGAGAAGGACAGCAGCACGATCGAGGGTGTCTCGCCCTTCTCCCTCGGTCACCCCCTGGATGAGGTGACCCACAAATGCGGGCACGGCCAGTCCGGCTCCTGTGGCAATCAGAAGCGCTAAGGTACCCAGGGACAGAGCCACGACCTCCGGCCTCGCCAGCGCAACAACCCGGCGCAGGTCCAGTCCGCGTTGAGGCGCGTCTTCCGGTCTTTCTGCCTCAGAGGCGCTCATCTCGTCTCAGTCTTCACGCCGACGACGCGTCAGTGCCAAGGCACCCAAGACCACCAACCAACCGCCAGAGGCACGTCCGGAGATGGCGCAATTGACCCCCGAAATCTCGCCCTGTGGCTCTCCGTTCAACGTCCAAGTCACGGTGCCTGGGTCGTCGCAATCGGTTTCCCCATCGTACTGAAAGACCACGGTGTCATTCGAATTGCTCAGTGTGGTCGTCCCGGAGAGCGCTTCGGTGCTGCAGACGGTCTCGAACAGGACTTCATCCTCCGTTTGGACATTCAGATAGCCCTGAAACTCTGCACTCTCAGCCAGCACCTCTCCAGCTTGGG
>JAYXVV010000040.1:0-8464 GCA_036021505.1 Myxococcota bacterium
TGCCTCCACAGCCATGGCGTTGATCTACCGCTATCCAGAACGCCCTGAGATGATGGCACCCCTCTCTCGGCTGGCCCGAGAGGAGTTGGTTCATTTCGAGCGCGTTCTGGAGCTCCTTCATTCGAGAGGTTTTGAATTTCGGCGCATGTTCCCGTCGAGTTACGCGGCCGACTTGGTCAAACATGTGCGGCGTGAAGAACCCCACAAACTCCTGGATACCCTCGTGTGCTGCGCCCTCATCGAGGCACGCTCTCACGAGCGCATGGCCCTGCTCATCCCCGCCCTCCGCGAAGCGGGAGACGAGGAGTTGAGCCATTTCTACAGAACGCTTTTGGCGAGTGAAGAACGGCACAAGAACGAGTACCTGTCCCTTGCACTCCGCTACTTTCCCGAGGAAGAGGTGAACGACAGAACGGCCCACCTCGGGGCACTGGAAGCTCAAATTCTCTCGGCAATGGGCACCGAGCCCAGGATGCACAGCTGATGAAACTGCCTCCCCACCTGCAGCGCGAATTTGAGATTCACCTCCAGAAGACCCCCGAAAAGACTCGAGCCGTGCGTAAACGACTCTCTGAGGCTGTCGAGGCTGCGGGCGAAAGCCAACTCTCCGCATTGCCGCTTTTTGGCGACTGTGAACGCTCCCTGAGCGGCATGCTGGGCATCATTCAGCGGAAGACCACACCGCTTTACGTACGCCTCATCCACAGTGCAGTTTCGTATTTCATCGCGTGCATCCAGACCGACAACCCCGAGGGTCTGGAAAAGGCAGGCACGGTAATCGATTCGGTCGCAGCGACCATCGGTAGAGAGGCCTACAGGATGCCGAGAGAAAGCGCTTAGAGCATGTCAAGGAGACGGGGATTGCCTGCAGGCCAATCCTCCGGAGTCAGCAAGCTCTGCTCCCAGTTGAATACCCAGAGATTGCCCTGCTTGTCACCGCACACAAGACGTGTCCCCTCACTGGACATTGCAGCGGGACCGCTGCCAATGGGATGGTGGTGGACACAAACCGCATGCTCGGTGTCCCACACACGAATGAACCCGTCCATTCCGGCGGAGGCCATGTGGTTCTCACCGAGTGGGCAAACCGCGATTGCCCCCCCTTCATGAGCGGAAACGTGGGCCAAAAGTCCCCCAGTTTCCATGTCCCAGAACGACAAGGAACCGTCCAACGAGGCAGCCACAAGGTCATCACCGCTCGGACTGAGAGCGGCATCAATCACCGGGGCGGTGTGCAGAGCAAGCCCCCCCAAACACCTTCCTGTTGAGGCCTCCCAGACAAAAAGGTTGGAGTCGTAGGAGCCCGTGACAATCCGGCGGGAATCGGGATGGACCAAACACGTCCGCACCCGGTCGGTGTGCCCGCGAATGGTGTGCCACAGCTCACCGGTGTCGCCATCCCAAATTTTTAGTGTTCCGTCTCGTCCTGCACTGAGATGCAGACGTCCACTGTGAGCCACTCCACAGCCTGTGAGGGGGCCCTGCCCACACTCGATTTCTCGCAAAACCTCCCGAGTACCGAGATCCCAGAGAAGAAGCCGCCCGTCCGTGGACGCGGAGAGTGCGCGATCGCCAGGCGGAACCACACAGATGGACTCTACAGAGCCTGTGTGACCTTGCAGCTCACCCACACGAATCATGTCACTGGCCGACCACATCGCGATTGTGTAGTCCCGCGATGCCGACAGAATTTGTCCATTCGGAGTCACGCTGCACGACCTCACCCCCGCTTGATGCGCCGTCTTGCGTGAATGCGGCCGGATGGCTGCCATGGACCACTCCCGATGTATGCGATCCGCGGATAGACTCGTCGGCTGCCCTTCTGGGGACCAAGACACCGAGACCACTTCTCGCTTGTGGCCTGGAAAACGACCCAGAATGGCTTTTGAAACGGAATCCCAGACCACGACGGTTCGATCGCCCGAAGCACTCATGAGGTAGTCGCCAGAGGCATCAAATTCCAGATCGGCTACCGCTCCCGAGTGCCCCCGCAGCACCTCCACACTCTCCAAGGTGGAGGCATCCCAAAGACGAATCATGCCCCCCTGATCGCCTGAAGCAATCAGGCCCCGTCGAGTACAGGTGGCCAGAGCCGTCACCGGATGGATGTGTCCGTAGATGGGCTGCATCGCATGGCCGGTGGCCGTCCAAACCGAGAGGGTGGAATCGGCTGACCCCGACACAAGCCGGTCGGAGTCGATCCAAGCCAAACTGCTGACCCACATGGGGTGCCCGACCAGAGCCCGATGCTCCTGTCCTTGAAGCCCCCAGAGGCGCACACGCCCGTCGTCGGAGGCGCTGGCCAACCAGCCGCCATCAGGACTCACTGCAAGCTGATTCACTTGTTTTTTGTGCCCCTCAAAAACCCCTACTTGGGAGAGGTCCGGCACAGTCCAGCCTCGAATGCATCCGTCCCTTCCGGCGCTGTACAGAAACCCACCACAGGAGGAAAACACGACACTGCGCACCACGCCTTCGTGGCCTTCCAAAAGTCGCTGCTCACCGCTTCGACGATCCACAAGGGCCACTATGCCTTTGCCCGCACCCACCGCGTAGTAGCGTCCACAACGGGAGAATGTTCCCTGCTGAACGGGACCAACAGGAAGCCGGATGGCACGGGTCTCCCGTCCAAGAAGAACAACAGGATGTTGAAGTTGAAGGGGCGGAAGTCCCACTGGCCCAAAGAAATTTCCAATCAGCTCCTCGGAGAGTTGGTCGCTGACAAAATGATGGTGGGCAACCTCTCGGAGATGCCGTGGTGACGCCTCCAGAAGCCCAGCACAGGAGCCCAATGCGTTGAGAACACTCGCCACACCCCTTTTGTTGTCCTGAGCCATTCCCCGTCGTCCTCCTCGGCAAACACCACCCGTCCCGGGCACCACCGTCTTCTTCGGACCAAAATCGAAGTCGTTGAGGCCCAATTTGGCCATCCCGGGATCGGGTCTTTCTTGATAGGATGCCCCCCTCACCTCCCCCAAACGTTCCGGGCAAGCCACATTGGCCAAACAACTCGACCGACAGCACGGCTTCTGGGCCGTCTACAGCATGGCTGTTGCAGCCATGTTGGGTACCGGCGTGTTCGTCCTTCCAGCGGTTGGTGCTGTGAGCGCAGGTCCATATCTCTGGTTGTCCTACCTGATCGCAGGACTTGTGGTCGTCCCTGCCGTGCTCACCAAAGCGGAACTGGCGACAGCGATGCCCGTCTCCGGTGGTGCTTATGTCTACGTGGACCGAGCCATGGGCCCATGGATGGGCACTGTAGCGGGTTTAGGGACTTGGTTTTCCCTGTCTGCAAAGACCGCGTTGGGGTTCGTTGGATTGGGTGCCTACCTCGTGGCCTTCAGTGAACTCCCCGCCATCGGCCTCTCCATTTTATGCCTACTGGCTCTGGCTTGGCTGAACCTTCGAGGAATGGGCAAGATCTCGGATGTCCAAAAACTCGTCGTTCTGATCGCATTTTCCACCTTGGCGGTTTTTGCAACCCTCGGAATTCAGTCCCCCCATTTCGACCCTGCGCCCGCGCCCTCTTCCGAAGCGTTCGGCGGGATTCTGACGGGTGCAGCCTTGATGTTTGCCGCCTACGCCGGTGTTACCAAAGTCTGCTCCATTGCAGAGGAGGTGCAGCACCCTCGTCGAAATCTTCCTCTGGGAATGCTGGCCGCTCAGTTCAGCGTCATGCTTGTCTACAGCCTCGTGGCCTGGGCACTCGGTGGTCACGCCGTGGCCCCCACTTCGGCGGCCCCTGGCCTCTCAGAAGCCACCCCGCTCGCAACCGCAGGCCCGTTCTTTTTCGATGATGCGGGAATTCAAACTCTCGCCGTGGTTGCTGTGGTGAGCCTTGTCGCCAGTTGCAATGCTGGCGTTCTTTCACTGAGCCGCTTTCCATTTGCCATGGCCAAAGACAAGCTCTTGCCTCACCCGCTCACCCGAGTCGACGCGCACTACCGCACACCTCGCCTGTCCATCTTTCTCTCGGCTGCTGTTGTCTTGGCGCTCCTCTTCGTTCCGCTGATGACCCTTGCCATTCTCGCGAGCGGCTTCAAAATTTTCATCTTCTGCCTCAATCACGTCGCGCTCATCCTCCTTCGGGAAACCGGCGCAAGGTGGTACCGTCCATCTTTTCGATCGCCCCTTTACCCATGGGTGCAGATCCTCGGAATTGCCTGCTCGCTGGTGCTTCTCTTTTTCCTCGGCACCCTCGCTGCCCTCGCGGTAGTTGGCGGAGTCAGCTTGGCGACCGCCTGGTACGTTGCCTTTGGACGCACGCGAGTGACCCGAACCAGCGCCTTCCAACACCTTTGGGGTGAGGCCAAAATCCTGCGCAACACCGAAAATGCGGAGCTCGAGGAAGCCATGACGGACCAGGCACCCCGGGTAATCGTGCCCGTATTTTCAGACCAAGAAGACGCCGGGCAACTGGTGCGGCTGGGGGCCAGCTTTGTGGAGTTGGGCGTGCTGGAGGTGCTCCGATTGGAGGAGGTGCCCGAGCAGCTTCATCTCATGGACAAAATCGAGCAGAATCCCTCTCAGTCATCGCTTGAAAAGGAGGCAGAAAAAGCCTGCCATGACCTCCAGATCGCTCTCGACTTCAACGAGGTGATCACCCACAACGCCAAGCAGGCTCTTCTCCAACACGCTCAGGCTACCCATGCCCACTGGTTGGTGATGTCCTGGCCCGAGGAAAACAAACACATGCGTCTGGTACGCAACCCGATGGCCTGGTGGCTCGACCATCCACCCTGCGATCTTGCTGTTTTCAAAGACCGCGGCGAACGGAGCTACAAGCGCATCTTGGTTCTGGCAGAGCCCGGACCCTATGACTCTTTGGTGACGCACGTCGCCGACCGAATCGCGCAACAAGAGAACGGGGAGTTGTTGCTCTACCGCGTGCTCCCTGAAGAGGCGTCCCCTCTGGATCTCGAGGCACATGGTGCCTACCACGACCAGCTTGGAGAACTCCTCAAAAGTCCGTTCACAAGTCTGATCGAACGCTCCTCGAATCCGATTCAATCCATTGCCGATCGCTCCGAGGGATTTGACCTGCTCATTCTTGGTGCGCATCCGGAACAAGCCCTCAAGACCCTCCTTCTCGGATCCTTTGAGCATCGCGTTGCTGCTCGAGTTCACTGCTCTGTCCTGAGGCTCAAGACTCCCCGGGATCTGGTGCACCCTCGACTTGAGTACACCATGATGGACTTGAGCAACCGATTCGAACTCAAACCCGCCCTCGAACACGCGTCCCTGCAGGTGAATTCGTCCTCCACCACCAAAGAAGATCTCTTCAAGGAGATGGCCACCCAACTCCAGGAATCGACCGGCCATGATGCGGATGAAATTCTAGCGGCACTCTGGCAACGCGAGCGATTCCAGAGCACGGCCCTGACCGGCAACCTCGCCCTCATGGCCGCCAATCATCCTGCCTTGCAGACCACCCGTATTGGTGTTGTGACCAGCACGCTTCCAGTTGACTTTCGAGGACCTGGACAGCGAGAAGTCGACTGTTTTTTCGTCGTGATCGCTCCGCCCAAAGACCGCCAGCACCAGCTCTGGCTGCTCACACAGATCGCGAGAATGACGCTCCGTTCAGACTTTCTTCCACAAGTCCGAGAGGCGGCGACCCCTGAGGAGCTTCGAGCTACCCTCGTACGAGTCGCTGGAAACGGACTTCTTTAGCGAGGCTCGGTATTCTCAGGGAGGCAATCTTTGCCGATTGTCAGCCCTCCACGCTCCTGTTCCGAGAGAAGCAGTCCTTGTTCTGAATCCTGGCGAGCAAGCACCCATCCCGGACGCCATCCAACAACCGCCCACTCAATGGCCTGGTCCAATTCGCGGATGACCTCCCAATAGTACGCAACAACCCGGTCCCCCTCGAAGCAGGCGTTGTAGGCTACAGCATCCTTTTCCGGTGAGAACATCGAATCTCCATCCACATCGATGTAGGCTGCGGGCAGCTCACCGGCACATTCAACGCCGTGTTTGTCCGAAAAGTAGAAATGGTTTTCCGGCGGCCGACCGTTCAGCTCGAAAGACCAACTTTCGGTCAACGGCTCATCCACCACAGGGAGCTTTTCATCCACTGTTGAGTTTTCGTTCAGGGGGATCAGCACGCCTCGGAGTCCCGTGGCCTGCTCCGCCTCAAACACGCCACCAAACGACAAGACATCAATGGGATTCAAGTTGGCCTGGACCTGAATCATTCCCGCGGCAGAGAACTCCGAGGTACTCGGGGAGAAGAAGTTCCAGCCCGCTGTGACACCGTTGTCCGAGAGGTCGTCTGTCGACCACATCAACCAAGTCTCGGACACACCTCGCCAGTTCTCCACTCCACCATCCTCCGTCCGCAAAGCGACAACGTAGAACGCGACCGAGTGGTTGGCGCCTTCAGATGCAGGACGCAGCTCATCGGCGGTCGGGTCCGGCATCTCGATCGTCAGCGACTCTGAAACCACCGCGGCTTCCAGCAGGGCGGAGTCGGCCTCAACCTCTCCTTCAGTCCACGCCTCGTAGTCCAGCCGATGGACGCTGAGTGTTGCACCCGCCTCCACCATGTCCGAACTCAGTCGAATGCTCAGTTGGGTGAGCGACGCCGCATCGCCTGTCTCAGCGGTGTCTATCGGTTCAGAAGAGTCGTCCGTTGAACTGCTCGTATCCATCGAACTCGACGGAGTAGAGCCCCCATCAGTGTCTTTGTCGCTTCCACAACCCGAAGCGACGCTCATCACCGCAAAGCCAACTCCAAGCCGCCAAATCCTCCGCATGTACGGCCTCCGCATGTGCACACCTGGAGGGTAGCACGGCCCCCACAGCGGTGTCTGCCTCAACTGCCTGGGCGTCCCGCTCGAGCCTGCTCCGCCGGAGGCCATGGGCAGTGCCTGCAGCCGCGACCACAGCAGGCCCCCTGACGCAAGAGCCTCAAGGCCGTGTACACATAGTGTCCTGTGGCCGGATCGACGTAAACCTCCCTTCCTTGCTCCACAGCGAGCGCATGAATTTTTTGAAGTTCGACGGAGAGTTCCTGGCGCAATTTTTTTCCTCAGGAGAGATGGGGGGTTATCACGGCGCTGTCTGGGAGAACTCATGTCCATCGCTACAGAAGCGGAAAAACGAAGAACATTCGCCATCATCTCCCACCCGGATGCGGGCAAGACCACCATTACAGAAAAGCTCTTGCTCTACTCGGGCGCCATCCATCTGGCAGGTTCGGTGCGTGCTCGAAAAGCATCGCGCCACGCCATCTCAGACTGGATGGAGATGGAAAAGGAACGCGGCATCTCCATCAGTTCTTCCGTGCTGCAGTTCGATTATCAGGGTTCGGCACTCAATCTGCTCGACACTCCGGGACATGCCGACTTCTCCGAGGACACCTACCGCACCCTTGCTGCAGTCGACTCAGCCCTCATGCTGGTGGACCACTCGAAAGGCGTCGAGAGTCGAACGCTCAAGCTCTTTGAAGTCTGCCGCATGCGTGAGTTGCCGATTGTGACCTTCATGAACAAGCTGGACCGAAACGGGCTGGATCCCTTGGAGCTCATTGATGAGGTGGCTTCCACGCTGAACCTCAAGGTCACACCCATGTGCTGGCCGGTCGGAATGGGAAAAGACTTCAAAGGGGTCGTCCTGCTTCCATCGCGGGAACTGTTGCTCTTTTCCGGGGGCAAGCACGGCCAAGAGAAGCTCGAAACCCAGCGGATCCCCTTCGATGAAGCCGTGGATCAACTGGGTGAGGATCTCCACGAGGAAGTTGCTGAGCAATTGGATTTGGTTGAGATGGCGGGTGACCCCTGGGACAAAGAGGCCTTTTTGCGAGGAGAGCTCTCCCCCATCTTTTGGGGGTCTGCCATGACCAACTTCGGTGTTGAGCCCCTCTTGGCCTTTCTCGCCGAGCACGCCTCTGCTCCTCGGCCTCGAAAGGCACTGACCAAGACCGATGAACTCATTGAGTTGGCCCCCAGTCACGAGGACTTCACGGGTTTCATTTTCAAGATCCAGGCCAACATGAATCCGAGGCACCGTGATCGCTTGGCGTTCATTCGCGTCGTCAGCGGGAAGTTTGAACGAGGAATGGAAACCCGAATCGGACGCTCCGGAGAAAAACTTCGACTGGCCAAACCCCACAGCTTTATGGCTCAAGAGCGCTCCATTGTGGATGAGGCCTGGCCGGGTGACATCGTTGGACTGTATGACCCTGGAAAACTCCGGATCGGCGACACGATCTCCTCAGGTCCCGTCCTGCGCTTCAACGGAATTCCTCGGTTCGCACCCGAACACTTTGCTCGCCTCATGCTGGCAGACCCTGGCAAACGAAAACAGCTGGACGCAGGTCTCCAGCAGCTTTCTCACGAGGGAGTCATCCAGATCTTCACCCGTCCGGGGGTGGGGCTCCAAGAACCATGGCTGGGCGCAGTAGGACTCTTGCAGTTTGAGGTCTTCAAGGAGCGACTGAAAAACGAATACCGAGTCCAGG
>JAYXVV010000041.1:0-25039 GCA_036021505.1 Myxococcota bacterium
AACACCTCGCGCCCCTCGCCCAGACCCATTGGAATTGAACCCAGCATAACCTCTTCCAACCAGACACACTCACGATGTGAAACGCACATTGCCTGTCTCTATCTAGGTGCGCTCACCGTCAACGACGGACTCTTCGACTCCCTCCCTTGCGAACAAGAGGTAGTTGCCGAGGACGCGGCAGAAAATCAAGCCCCGATTGCAGACGCGGGGGGCAACCAAAATGCCAAGCCAGGCGACACCGTTGTGCTCGATGGAACCGGATCAACGGACCCCGACGGGGATCCCTTGCTGCCGGCCTGGGCTTTCGCCGGTCTCCCCAGCACCAGCACGCTGACCAACTCGGATTTGCTCGACAGCGAGACCCTCCAACCTCGCTTTCAGCCCGACGTCGAGGGTCGCTACTCCGTTCGCCTGAACCTCTCCGACGGCCAGCTGAGCGATTTCGACATCGTCGACATCCTTGTCGCTGACAACGATGCTCCAAGCGCCGACGCCGGTCCAGATTCGACCATCTCACTCGGAGACACCGCTGTCGTGGATGGTTCAGGCTCCTCCGATCCAGACGGAGACCCCCTCTCTTTTCTCTGGAACTTTCTCTCGGTTCCAGGAGGTTCAAACATTACCGACGCTGACCTCTCTAGCGTTGTTGGCCAGTCGCCGAGCTTTGTTCCCGACTTGGCCGGTCAGTACAGCCTGCGCCTGAGCGTCTCCGACGGATTCACCTCCGCGAATGACGTGGTCGTGGTGACTGTAAACGGGGGCAGCACGAACAGCGCACCCACGGCCGATGCGGGCAGCGACCAACAAGGAAGCCTCGGGGACACCATCCTTCTGGATGGGACCGGGTCGTCCGACCCGGATGGAGACCCCCTTCTGTATGCCTGGTCTTTTGTGACCCAACCCACAAGCTCCATTTTGACCGACAGCGATATTGCAGGCGCATTTTCTGCGAGTGCGAGTTTCCAGCCCGATGTCGAGGGGATTTTTGTGCTGGGTCTGGGCGTCTTTGATGGCACCGACTACGGAACAGACAGCGTCATCATCCAAATCGGCAGCACCTCGGGGAACACGGCCCCCGTGGCGGATGCTGGCCCCGACCAGACCGCTCAGCTCGGGGCTTCCGTCTCTCTGGACGCAAGCGCTTCTGCAGATGCGGATGGGGACAGCCTGAGCTACCTCTGGAGCTTCGACCAGCTTCCCAGCGGCTCTACGTTGACGGATCTGGACATCGTGCAGAGCGGAGCCGCAACAGGGACCTTCACGCCGGATGTCATCGGCACCTACATCGTCACCGTCGGTGTGACCGATGGCAAAGACTACGACACAGACAGCCTTCAGGTTTCGGTTTCGAGTACCACCTCCAATACCGCCCCCGTTGCCGATGCAGGAACCTCCCAAAGTGTCCTTCTGGGCGACACCGTCTCCCTTGACGCCTCCGGCTCCTCAGACGCGGACAACGACCCGCTCACCTTCGCCTGGGTGTTCGACACCCTGCCGACCACGAGTGCGCTTGTCGACAGTGACATCGCTCAAGGCGGCGGCCCGACAGGCAGCTTCACTCCAGACGTCGAAGGAAACTACACGCTCTTGGTCGCCGTCACGGACGGCATTGCCAGCGACACAGCGACCGTAGCCATCTCGGTCAGCACTCTCCCTGGCAACACAGCGCCTGTCGCCGATGCCGGCGTGAATCAAACCGCCACCTTGGGAGACACCGTTCAACTCGACGCCAGCGCCTCCTCCGATGCCGATGGGGACTCTTTGGCCTACGAGTGGAGCTTCGCCAGTCAACCCAGTGGAAGCACACTGGTGACCTCCGACATCAGCAACCCAACCTCCGTCAACGCTTCCTTTGTTCCCGATGTCCAAGGGGTGTGGGCCGTCCGGGCTCGGGTCACGGATGGGACGGATTACGACACGGACCAGATGGTGCTCACCGTCATCGGAACCAACAGCCCACCCACTGCGGAAGCGGGTCCAGGTCAAACCGTCAACCTTGGAGACACGGTCAGCTTGGACGGTTCAGGAACCAGCGATCCAGACAACGACCCCCTGACCTACCAGTGGCTGTTCGCGAGTATTCCATCCACCAGCAGCCTGACGGACTCCGACATTTCCTCGTCCACCTCGGTGGGTGCTCAGTTCACTCCTGATGTGGCCGGCCCTTACACCGTTCGGCTCCGAGTGACGGACGGCATCTACCCTGCAAACGACTATGTCGGTGTGGTCGTGGTGAGCAGCAACACGGCACCCACAGCAGACGCTGGCGGAGACCAATCCGTCACCACGGGAACCTTGGCAACCCTGGACGCCAGTGCCTCCTCCGATGCCGAGGGGGATGTCCTCGACTTTTCTTGGACGCTGATTGCCCCGACTGGCTCTTCCGCAGTGCTCTCGGACCCCAGCGCTGAGCAGCCCACCTTTATCGCGGATGTCAGCGGCAGCTATGTCGCCTACCTGGTCGTGAGTGACGGCCAAGAGCAGGCTTCCGACGTGGCCACAGTGACCGCCTCCCTTGCGAGCAACAACGGACCCACTGCGGATGCCGGGGTCAACGATGCCATTCCACTCGGCGCCTCTGCGGGCTTGGACGGCCAGTCCTCCAGCGACCCCGATGGGGATCCCCTGAGCTACTCATGGACGTTTTCCAGGCTACCCGCCACGAGTGCGCTCACGGACTCCGACATTTCCGATTCCACCACCGCCACCCCCTCGTTCACGCCGGATGAGAGTGGTGTCTATCGTTTGACCCTGCAAGTCGACGATGGCACGTCTTCGGACAGTGACCAGGTCACCGTGACGGTCTACCCCTCGACCTCCAGCAACGCTCCACCCGTGGCGGATGCCGGCAACAACCTCCTCAGTGGGTTGAGCGACTCCCCACAACTGGACGGAACCGCCAGCTACGATCCCGATGGGGATCCACTGGACTACGAGTGGACCTTCTTTCGGGTTCCGAACACCAGCAGTCTTGTCGACTCCGACATTGTGGATCCCACAACGGAGACCCCCTCGTTTACTCCCGATGTCACCGGCGCCTACCTTCTCTACCTTGTGGTCGATGACGGAACAGACACCGCCTTCGACGCCGTACTGGTGCGCATCACCAACGCCAATACCCCACCCGTGGCCGACGCAGGTGCTGACCAGACCGTGACGCTGGGGGCCGCGGTGAGCATCGACGCCAGCGCATCCAGCGACGCTGATGGCGACCCTCTGAGCGTCACATGGACGCTCACTCCCCCCATTGGCTCTTCCGCAGCTGTCGGCAGCCCCAGCAGTGCATCCACCAGCTTCACCCCGGATATCGCGGGGGTTTACGAACTTCTCTTGGTCGTTACCGATGGCACAGACACCGACTACGACTTCCTCACGGTGACCGCACAATGACCCTGCTTCGTTGCCTTGGCTTGTGGCTTTTCCCTCTCGTCGCTCTGGCCGGATCCGACCTTGCCCCCTTCAACGGAGGAGGAGGAATCCAGGTCGCCGACGAGGGAAAACCCTCCAAGATCTTCTACCCCCTCGAGCCAGGCGGCTACCTGGACTACGCCTTCGCAGGCCCAGGTCGAGTCTGGATCTTTGTGCGGAGCGGTGCACGCCCCAAAGGCTCCTGGAGCTACCCACTGAGCATGGAGCTTCCCCTTGAAGTGGTTTCCACTCGGATCGACGGGGTACCCCTGACGCCTGCCATCGATGAAACGGGAGCTCTCCGCGATACCGATTCCACTTACCCCTGGCTCTCCAAGGGCATTCTCATCGACGTTCCGGAGGGTTCGACCAGCTTCCGATTGCCCTCTCAACTCGACGCACCGCCCCTGTTGGTCCGTGTGATGGTTCCAGGAGCCCAAGCCGAACCCCCGAACGTTGCTGAGGAAACGCCCCCCACTGCCGTCGATGAGAGCGTGGAAGCCACTGTGGCAGAAATCGAGGAAGAACCCGCCTTGCTCGACGACCTCTTCTATGGCGAGGAGGAGGCCATCCCCGAATCCGCTGAGGGAGGGGAAGAGCCAGACGAAGAACTGGAGGATGAGTCAACCTCCATCGCGCTCGCTCCTGGAGAGGGGGACGCAGACTCCGATTCCATGAATGAGGACCAACCCGCGACTCCAGACGAGGTGGCCCCCGACTCCGACTCCATGAATGAGGACCAACCCGCGACTCCCGAGGAGGTGGACCCCGACTCCGAGGCCACGACTGAAGACCAACCCACCCCTCTGAATGAGGGAGGCGAGGGTGAAGTCCTTACCGATGAGGAGCCTACCGAAGCCAACCCTGATCCCTCTGGGAGCGAGGAGCTGGTCGACGACGCGGATGCGGTGCCGGAGATCATTGAAGCCCTTCCCGTCGAGCCTGTGGGTGAGGACACTTTCGGCGGACGCTATGAGATTTTCGATGAGGAGGCCCAGACTTTAGAGGACGTCAGTTCGTCGGAAGAGCTGGAAGAGATCGATGATTTGGATGATGAGAGTGCACCTGAGGCCGTGGTTCTGGGGTCCCTGGGTGAGCGGCTTGTCCACGCCCTTGCATCCCCTCGAGTGACCGGAGGACTTGGTTTGGGGGCGCCCCTCCAAGGCTCCGACATTGTGGTCAGCGGCACCATCGGGGCTCGGGTGGAACTCCTCCCCGTGTTGACCGACTCATGGAAAGCGGGGTGGGGTCGCCTCGACTTGGAAGTCTCGGCCGGGTGGTACCGCATCGGAGTTCGCGAGAGCGTGGTTGTCTACGATGCCATCGCAGGCGACAGCAGCCTCGATGTTCGCTACGCAACGCAGGTCTACCCCATTTTGTTTGGTCTCCACTATGACCTCCCCGTTCGCCTCGGCTCCGTGTTGCCCTACGCGGGAGCAAGCGGTGGCTTTGCCGTGGCTCACCGAGCCGGTGAGGCCTCCGTGACCAACGCCTCGGGTGCCTGGAGCGGGAAGTTCGGTCTCCAGATTGAAGCCGGTCCTGTCTCTGTGCTGCCGCAGGTGTCCTACACGGGTACGAGTGCTGTGCTCGATCGACTCAGTGAAGACGGCTGCTTCGCCAACGAAAACCTCTCCAGTATCCGTCTTGATGTGGCGGTCCAAGCCCAGTTCTGAGGATGACTATGTTCTGTCGAATCACCCCTGTTTTACTGGCTCTGAGCGCCTGCTCAAGCGCTGTCTCCGTCGAACCTGTCCTGCAGATCATCAGCATCTCCCCCACAGGAGGGTCGGCCAACGTAAACGTCGACAGCAATGTTTTGGTGACCTTCAACGCCGCGCTGGACACCGAAGCCCTCAGCACCGAATGGGCCTACCTCAAGGACAACGATGGCGAGTTGGTCGTTACCGATCTCCTCTACGCCGAAGATCGATGGACGCTGACCTTGGATCCGGTCGGAGACCTCCAAAAGTCGACGGACTACACCCTCGTTCTTACCCAAAGCATCACCTCCCCCAGCAAGGGGGCTCTTCTCCAGGAAGTGGAGTCGAGCTTTCGCACGACGGGAGATGACCCTCAGAATGCCAAGCCCATCGCCAACCCTGGTGATGCCCAGTACTTCCAGATCGGTGGTCCTGAGGAAACCGTGACGTTGAGTGGAGCCGCCTCGTACGACCCTGAGGGAGCCCCACTGACCTATGCCTGGTCCATCGACTCGGCCCCTGTCGGCAGCAACGCTCTGATTGGTGCAGACGCCAGTGTTGAGGCCAACTTCACTCCGGATTTGATCGGAGACTACCTGGTCCGCCTGGTGGTTAACGATGGACTCTTCGACTCCGATCCCACCTATGTCACCGTGACGGCATCGACAGAGCCCGGACCCGATGAGGATACAGGCGACTCCGACCCGGATGAAGACACCGGTGTCTCCGACACCGGCGAAGAGGATACGGGCAGTCTCTGAGAGGCTGAGCCCCAAAGATTCCTCATGGATGACGCCTTGAAAATTCTCGTTGTGAGCACCAGCCTCAACCCCAGCTCCAAAAGTCGAAACATTGCCAAAGCCATCCAGGACTCGCTCGAGAGCAGCGGAGCCGATGTGGACTGGGTGGACCTACAAGACCACACCCTGCCCTTCTGCGACGGACAGGACTCCAACAAAACCCCAGAGGCCCTCGCTCTTCGTAAGAAAGTCGACGAGGCAGACGGCATTGTGATGGCGGCACCCGTCTACAACTACGATCTCAATGCGGCCGCAAAGAACTTCATCGAACTCACGGGTCGAGCTTGGACAGGAAAGGTTGTGGCGCTGGCTGTGGCTGCAGGAGGCCAACGCTCAGGCATGAGTCCCCTGGGGATGATGAACAGCTTGATGCTGGATTTTCGCTGCATTGTGCTGCCCCGCTTTGTCTACCTCAGCCGCGGAAACTACACGGAAGAGGGCCTGCCCAACGAGGCTGCCACCGAACGCATCGAGGAGCTCTCAGCCGAACTTCTTCGCATCTCTGGAGCGCTGAAGAACTGCTGAGCGCTAGTCGATGTACCCCAGGGCTCGCATACGCTCTTCTTCGGAGGCAGTAGCCTCTGTTTTCATCGCACCGACAGCCTCTTCGAGGGCGGTCTTCGAGGCCTCTCGCGCCAGGTTCTCCAGCTCCCCCTGAATGGGGAGTCCTGTACCGGCTTGGTTGTTCTGCTCGTCGGGACTGAAACCGCTCATGTCAAAGAGTGAGCGCTCAGGCAGCACCCGACGTGTGTCTCCTTCCTCTCCTGCTCCCTCTGGGTTGGCAGCTGCGATAAACTTCCAGCCCTTGGCACGAACAGCCTCGAGCACATAGCCCTCGAAGTCCTCTTGGGCGTAGACCATCCTCTCCAAGTGCTCGAGGTTGATGCCCTCACCGAACCCACCCGGATCGCCGGCCTCGGGTGCTTCCTCTGTACCCTCTGCTCCAGCTGCTTCCTCCGATGACTCCGCAGACTGTTTGGCGAGGAGCTCCAGACCTTGACGCATCGACTCGTCGACCAAGGAGCTTCCCTGCCACATCGAAGAGAAGGGCGCTCCAGCGAGTTCGGCAAGGGTGGGAGCAACATCGATCGCGCGAACCTGCCAGGGTACCCGGGAGCCGGCCAACTCTTGGTTGGGCAGCTTCAGGATGAGCGGTACGCGAATCTGCTCCTCAAAGAGCGTGGTTCCATGCCACCAACCACCGTGCTCATAGAACTCTTCACCATGGTCAGATGAGACCACGATGACGGTGTTGTCGTAGAGCCCCTGCTCTTTCATCCAATCAAAGAAAACCCCGAGATCCTTGTCCATCGCAGTGATTTCACCGGTGTAGACGCGCTTGAGGTAGTCGATCAGCGGCTCATCTCCCACCATCTGTGTGTGATCAGGCACCTCGTTTTCAGCACGGCCATAGCCAATGCCGTTGTAGGGCCGCTCAAAATAGGGATCATGCGGTTCCATGAGGTGCAGGTAGGCGAACCAGCGGTTGTCGCCTTGGGCCTCGATGAACTCCTGCGTGTTCCCCAGAACGGTTGGAGCCGGCTGGTAGAACTCTTCAACACGCTTGTGCGAGACCAAGCCCTCTCGGATCTTTCGTACCAGCTGATACATGCTGAGCTGGAAGGCACTCTCAGTGGCTTTGAGTGGAAACTCAGGTGCCTGATAGCTGAAGTAGTCGAACCCCTGATCGAAGTTGTAGTTCCGTGTGACGTTGATGTTGTTGGGGAGGCCGCCCGTATGGTAGCCGTGTGCTTGCAGGACCTCAGCGATGGTGTCGACCTCATCCGGTAAGGCGGAATCCTTCAACTCCGCGGTGTGCGAACGTGGAACCATCGAGGTCAGGAAGCTCGCAATCGAAGACCGCGTCCAAGAGGCTGCGGCAAATGCGTTCTCATAGAGCACGGAATCAGCAGCCAAGTCATCGAGGTGCGGAGAGATGTCGGGCTTGCTGGGATCGTACGAGCCCAGGTAGTCCCACCGCAAGGTGTCAATCATGATGAACAGGAGGTTGGGGCGCTCCGACAATTCAGGATTTTGAGCTTTGTCCCCAGCAATTGGGCCGTCCCCCTGTCCCTCAGCTGGGGCAAAGGCAAAGATACCCGAGAGCAAGAGGAGGCCTGTGTACATGGTCACCGTGCCCCGCAACCGCATAAGCACCTTGAACGGTGTGCGGGTCAGGAAGATTGGACCCAGCCACAGTCCTGCAAGTCCGATGGTTCCATAGAGGGCCAGAACCTTGAGCTTGGCCCCGCCCGGGACACCTGTTTCCCCATAGACCACTTTGTTGAGGTAGTAGAGGGTGATGACAAGACCCAATGCGCAGACCACACCCAGGAAAGGCAGCGTGAAGGCATAGGGATTCGAAACCCCGGACTTTTTCAGCGCCTTTTTCAGCAGGAAGTCCAAAACAACCACACCAAAACCGCAAGCCCCTCCGATCCCCACTCCAATCAAGCCATAGAGGACCACCGCATAGAAGAGGGCCACGTACTCTTCAGGAGCACCCGACGAGAGCAGGTAGGAAGCTTCGACCATTCCGACGAGGGCACCAGCAATAAGGCCGCCAGACCCAGCCAAGAAGAGTTTCTTCAGGATGTTACGCATGAGGCTTTTCCTTGGGAGAGAAGCCCTATTAGTCCACTTTGAGCAATGCTCCCAGCCCTTTCACCCGAAAGCCGGGCAAGCGCTGGTTTCAACGGAAGGGTCTCGTCAGTTCCACCCATCCGCGGTGTCTCCATTGGAGCGTATTCGCAACAAAGTCTTCTCCGGTCATTCGCTGTACGGAGTAGCCAATTCCAAAATGTCCTCCCCGACTTGGCATCACCCAAAATTTGAAACCTCCTCGCACGGAGTGCTCCTCCGTGGCCAAGGTAAAGACCCCTTCCGGGATGGCGGTCACAACGCCGACTCGCCTCAGCTTTTCGGCGTGCAGCGAGTATCCGAGAAGCGCACCATAGGTTGCCCACTCCACCCAGAGGCTGTCCGCATCTCCCCCATGGGGATGACCAATCGGCTGCCCATCGCGAACGAATCCTTCGTGGTAGATTCGATGGCGGGTGTACCAGCGAAAGGTGTCATCCATCAGCTGCGCACGTTCAATTCGGAGTTCAGACTGGCCAAAGCTCAAGGCCCCTCCATAGAGGTTGGCGGGGCCGCCTAAAGACGGAACCGGGACCGAACCCACCTCGCTCAGAATCATGTCCTCCCCCGCATACTGCACCCAGAGGGAGAGCCGTTTCAGTGGCGACTCCAGCCATCGACGGATCGGAATGTCCAGCCGAGCGTCTACCGCTACGATTTCATTGCTGTCGGCCAAGAGCCTGTCGGGATCACCGGTCACATGCGGCTGAATCGGAATCAAGAGATCGAACAACGTGGGCATTGGCCGCCCCTGACCACCGAACATCGTGGCCCGAGTGAAGCCAAATTCAAGTGCCGCTACCGGAGAGTAGCGAAAGTCCATGTGCATCAACCCAGGATTGAGCACATCCTCTCGTTCGCCCGGAAGCCATCCGACTCCTGTCTCAGCAGCCCAAAGACCCCATCTGGAGTCTCGGCTGTACTGCAGGGTGCCCGCTGGCCAAGGCTGGATGGACTGCCCGAGAATCAGGTTGCCTCGCGCTCCCGGTCCTGCCGACCTGTCCTCCAACCCGACATCCAGACGCACACCCTTCCAGTTCACCCCAAGAACAGCCTCTGTCAACGGGGCCGATCCGCAGACGGGATCCTCACGGCACCCCACATCCAGTCGAAGTTCTGGACGAATTCGAAACTCCAGGTGCTCCGTGTAGGCTTCGAATTCAAGTCCTCCCCTCATCGCAACGAGGCCTTCCTCGTCCCCGAGAAGATTGACCGGCTGCAGATTTCCGACGGCCACTCGACTCCACTCCCGAACATGCCACTCGAACCCACTGCCTTGCCCAAAGGCGGCGCTTCGCCCCTCCGTGTAGTTCACCAGAAGTCGATTCTGAAGCCAAGGATGGAGACCCTCTCCAAGGTCAGCCGCCGCATCACGACGTTGCTGCATGGAGTCTCCGGGGACGCCCCACAGCACATGTTCGAAGGCATCCCGCCGCAGCTTGTCCACCAACTCGTCTAGGGGACTGTCGACAGGCCCAGCCCAAGCGAGTGGAAGCAAATAGAGCATCAAGCCGAGCTACG
Organism: Myxococcota bacterium; assembly: GCA_036021505.1. GTDB lineage: Bacteria > Myxococcota_A > UBA796 > UBA796 > CAJQPC01 > JAYXVV01. The sequence goes on from JAYXVV010000041.1 coordinate 10,070, forward strand.
GGATCGTCGTGGGTCCAGCAGCCACCGTGGCTGGCAGCTTGCGGAGAGCACTTTCCGCGTTGAAGACCACATAGGGATTGGGATGCTCTCTCAACTGAGAAAGCAAGGGTATCGCTTGAGGATCACCGATATTTCCCAAGGCCCAGATCGCATTGAGCGGGTAGTCCCCGGGCTGCCGATTCTGGAGCACAGCGATCAGAGGTGCCACCGCCCGCGGATCGGCGAGAACTCCGAGCGCGTCGATGGCTGCTGCGCGAACCTCGGCATCTTCATCCGACAGCCGCTGAATGAGCCCTGGAACGGCATCCGTGTCTTCATGGGCGGCGAGACTCTCGACTGCACGCAGTCGCACGGTGCTCGATGTGTCATCGAGCACTCCAATCAAGGCCTGCGTCACTGCCGGTTCCACAACCCCCCGGGCTACAAGAACCATGTCCTCTCGAACCACAGGGTTGTCCGACTGAAGTCCCATCACGACCCCACTGGGATCACTGCTGCACGCTGCCAGTAGAAATACACCGATCATGCTGCACCCCCGCGCTTCTCTGTCTCCGATCCTGTGGAAGGTCCGGTTCGGTAGTAGGCCGCATAAGCGCGCTTATCTTGACCGCTGTAGTAGCCAAGTCGTGTCTGGACCTTGTTGAAAACGGTACCCAAGGGCTCGGTTCCGCTACCCTTCAGGCGATCTCGAGCCTCAGCAATGGCGCGACGGGAGGTGGACGCACAGGCCACCACCATCAAGAAGCTGTCGACCACACGGTTGATCAACACGGCATCATTCACCAGGAGAACCGGTGGGCTGTCCACCAAAACCAAGTCGTAGTGTTTGGAGGCCTCAAGCAGCAGCTGACGGAGCTTGAGAGACTCCACAAGCTTCCCTGGATTGGGCGGGACTGGCCCTGCAACCAAAACATCAAGCCCCTCCACCGCGGAAGACTGAACCGCGTCTGGGAGCTCGCACTTTCCGACCAAGACCGTGGTGACGCCCATGTCGTTGGCCATCCCCTTCCAGAAGAGGTGCTGAACAGGCCGCCGGAGATCGCAGTCGACCACCAAGACTCGTTTTCCAGCACGGGCGAGTGAAATGGCCAGACTGTTGGTCACCGTACTCTTGCCCTCCCCGGGCAGCGCAGAAGACACGCAGATCAGTCGAGAGGGCTTGTCGAGCGAGGTGTAGTCGAGGCTGGTTCGAAGACTTCGAAACGACTCGACCGCCACATCCGTGGGCGGAAGTTCCGCAATGGTCAGCTTGTCGGTCTTGACCCGAGGGATCATCCCGAGGACCGGCACGTCCCAAACCTCGCGCAGGGCCTCTGCACTCTTCACCGAGTCATCGATGTACTCAAACAAGGCCACGAGGGCCATGCCCATGAGGAAACCCAGGAACATGCCAACGATCAAGTTGCTGGTCATTTTGGGGGAGATGTGCCGCTCCGGACGAATCGCTGGCTCCAGAAGTTGAAGGGGGGAGACCGTCATCGCCTCCGCGATCGCAATCTGGTAGCTTTGGTCTTGGAGGCTCTTGTAGACCTCTTCTGCAGCCGTTGCCGCCAGCTGCAGCTGGGTCAATGTCTGCATCTTCTCGGGGTAAGTGGCAAAGCGGTCCGTCGTTCGATCGATCGCCGAGTTGAGCTCTGCCCCCTTCTGCACCAGGCCTGCCAATTCGGTCTGGAGAGCCAAAAGGGTGGGGTCAAGGTCGTGCTGCTCGGCCAGCGCCCGGGCGAGATCCTGCTCCATCGCTTGGATCTGCATGTCCACAGCCTTCACGTCCGGGTGCATCTCCGTTTTGTCTTTGAGGAGCACCTGTCTCTGATGGCGCATCTGCGCCAACGACTCTCGGTACCCGCGGATGTCTGGATTCTCGTTGACCGTCGAGGGGCCAACGAAGTTCACACTCTCCATGCCCTGCAGCGTCTTGACCTGGCGAATCTGGGCCTGAACCTCCTGAATCCGCGCCGTGTTCTCTTCCCCCGCCATCATCAGATCGGAGAGCCGAGTCACTGCGGATCGAACCTCTGACTCGAGATCGACCACCTGCTCTCGTTCCTGAGCGCTCGCGATTTGGGACAAGGCTTGCTCGAATTCACCCTGCACTACGCTGAGCCTGGACTCCACAAAAGACCGAGCTTCTCTTGTTTCTGCTCTCGAGCGTGACTTCGTCTCCGCGATGTAGACATTCGCGAGGGTGTTTGCCAGAAGGCTGGAGAGATTGGGGTCATCGGAGAGCGCATCGATGTGGATGATGTCCGTGCTCTGGTGCTGCTTCACAGACAACGAGGGCGGAGCTTCAAAAGCCGCCAACATACCGGGCACAAGCAACTTCTCCGGAGGCATCAGTCGCCCGGAGTCCAGCCGGAGCTGCAGGTTCCAGACGACTTCCTCCAGGATGGGTCGCGTCGTGAGCATCGCGATGTGGTTCTGCATCTCATCCGATGCATCGCTCATACCGGAGACCAACTCCTGAAGCCCCATGTCCGAAAGAACCGACATGCTGGCATCCGAGGTGGAAACCATCACCTTGGTTGTGGCTTTGTACTGCCGGGGCATGTTTCGAGTCAGCACAACACTCAGAACAGTGAAGAACAACACCGCCTGGATGAGCAGCCACTTCCTTCGGAGGATCGCAGAGGTGATTCGTATCAGTTCCATGTCCACTTCAACTTTGACGCCATTGCCACACGGAGCACACTGGCCTGCAGACCCTGATCATAGCACCCTGAGGACTGCCCGCCGTCCTTTTTAGTCGGGAGCCTTGAGGCGCTCATGAAGCCCCCCTCCCCTTCAGAACAGCCGGTACGGTCGCCAAAAGAATTTTCACATCCAGCCAAGGAGACCAGTTTTGAATGTAGGAAATGTCGAGGTGTACCATTTCCTTGAAGCCCAGCTGTGACCGACCAGAGACCTGCCAAAGCCCTGTAATCCCCGGCGGAACCTTGTGTCTCAACTCAAACCAGTAAGCAATCTCGCGATCGTCCTCGATGCCCTCGAGGTCCCCTTCCGGGAGGGGCCGAGGTCCCACGAGGTTCATGTCTCCTCGAATCACATTCCAAATCTGCGGGAGTTCATCGAGTGACCACCGCCTCAGAATTCGCCCCACGGAGGTGATCCGGGGGTCATTCTGCATCTTGAAAAGACGTCCATCGCTCTCATTTTGCCCAGCCAGCGCTTCTCGCTGCTGGTCCGCATCCACCACCATCGAGCGAAACTTCCAAAAGGAAAACACACGACCGTCCTTACCGATGCGATTGGAACGGTAGAAGACTGGTCCTGGGTCGGACAACTTGACCCAAAGGGCCAGGACGGTCATCAACGGCAGCAACAAAAGCAGCAACAGGCTGCCAACCAAGAGGTCCGACACCCTCTTGAAGGTATTGCCAACGGATGGATAGCTCAGCGACGAGAGATCAATGAGCTGCAGTTCGCCCATCTGAGCGAAACTCAAGCGGGGCGACACAATGCCCCAGGTGAAGGGAATCTGCATCACGTGCAGCCCCATCTGGGCACAGCGTGTTGTGAGCTCTAAGGCGTCCTCACGCTGCAGACCCCGGGAGGAAAGGACCACCGTATCGACGTTATGCCGGTGAATGATGGCGTCCAGTTCGTCCATGCCACCGAGAATTCTGGATTCCATCACTCGAATGTCGCCCGTGAGTCGACGCGGCCGGATGTACCCCTCCAGCACAAACGCGCCGTGGCCAAACCGCTCGATGCGCTCCGCCATCAAGGCCGCATCCTCGCCCAAGCCCAAAATCGCCACTTGATGGGTCGGAATCGCGATGGGCAGCCGACCGCGCATCCGCATCAGAGCCCAACGAAAGACCCCAAGAAAAATCACGCCATAAAACAGAAAGAACCCCGTCAGGGAACGCGGATAAATCGGCTCGTAGAAGCGGTCTGGGGACAAGGCCTTGAGACTCACCACCAGCACCAACATGTAGACCAACGAACGAGAGAGCAGTCCCGCTGCACGCACCGCTGTGTTGGACACCGTCGGGCTGTAGTAGCCCAGCTGCTTGAGAAAAAACACCCAGCCCAACCCCAGGACAATCCCCGAGGGCATGAAGCGGTTGAAGGGCAGGAGTTCGCTGAAACGCAGAGCCTCAGCCTCAGGGGAGCCGGGTTTCCATTCCTGCCAGGACCCAAATGCCAACCAGAGTGCCAAGAGGAGCAGAAGAACATCAATCCCCATCAAGAGGGCGCTAAACCAGGAGACTCTGCGCATGCAGTCCCTACTCAGTCAAGGCTCGAACTGGTGCCCACCGCCCCTGGACCGCTGATGTTGCGAACAATCGCTGAGCCAGAGACAAAGGGACCCAGCATTCCCTGTACACGTCGGAAGAACCTCTCCACGTGAACAATCGTCTTCGAGGGCACAAGCAGAATGTCCCCGCGCTGCAGGTAGATGTTCTGCGTCATGTCTCCATCTTTGAAGAGTCCGTTGATATCGACAGTAAGCAGGGTTGGGTCATCGATGCCTCCTCGAATCAAGAGGAGGTTGTTCGTTTTGGCGTCCGCGGAGATGCCTCCTGTTCGCGTCAGTGCCTCCACTACGGAGAGATCGTTTTCGATCTGGAGAACCGCTGGATTGGCCACCTCGCCAAGGACGAAAACCTTCTGGTTGCTGACCTCGACCACATTCACAGCAATCGAGGGTTCGGTGTAGTAGACCGAGAGTTCGCGCTCCATCAGCCGAAGCAACTCCGGATAGGTCAGACCCGCCACCTCAATCCGACCGATGAGCGGGTAGGTGATCACCCCATCGGGGGCGATGACCACCTGCATGTCCATGTCTTCCTGCCGCCACATTTTGATGTCGATGACATCGCCAGGGCCAAAAACAAAGTCCTGTGCTTGGGGAGGAGAAAGGCTCACCAGTCCATCGGGAGCGTCAGAGACATTGACCGCCTTCTTGGGTCCGCAAGCCGCAAAGATCAACGCCAGTAAGAAAATCCGCATCGGAAACCATCGCCTCGCGCCCAAGAGTACCTCATGTCACAACAGAATGCTTGCTTGACCCGTCCTTTTCTAAATCCACGCCCTGAATTTCCGAAAAGCGTCAAGAACTGTCCGATACAGTTGCGATCGACAGCCCCCAGGGGGTAAACCATAGTGCAGCACCGCTCATCGGCTCCAGGCCCATTGCTCATGCCTCCCATTCGACTCATTTTAGCCACCCTGCTCGTCCTCCCCGCTGGAGGCTGCCTCGGACTGGACTATTTCTTGGAAGACACTGGGCTTCCGAACGACACCGATATCGATGTCGACGTGGATACAGACACCGACGCCGATGTAGACAGCGACACCGATACCGATACCGATCCCCAGACGGGCACCATCGCCATCGACTCGATCGAACCCAACTACGGCTCGAACGGAGGGGGAACCATTGTGGAAATTCGCGGTGGTCCCTTCAACCAGTCGACTGAGGTCAAACTCGGCAATGCCGCTACGACTGTTCTCCAGGTAAACCAAAACCTGATGCGCGTTGAGACTCCCGTGAGCTCCCAAGAGGGCACAGTGGATGTCAGCATCACCAATGAGAATGCCTCAGGAAGCGTAAAGAACGGCTTCACCTACTGGCCCGATGCCACAGGACTCGGCGGTGCCTACGGTGAAATTCGCTGGATTCGGTGGCTCGGTGACTACTGGAATGGCGGTCCACCGGAGAGCACCGGCTACGCGTGGTGGACACTCGTTGACCCCACCAGCGAACACTTCTACCACTGGGCCTACGCTCCTGCGGACGACACCTGCTCTCGAGACTACTTCTACCAGGGCACAATCTCGAACTTCAACTTGGGCCTGAGCAGCACCTCGCTCTCCGTGAACAACCGCACCATCACCCTGAGTGACACCTCAGGGCAGCAGATTTTCGATGCGGAGCTGATCTCCGGGGATTTCGTGGCCAACGGCAACTACTCCCTCGATGAGATCTTCCCGACGACCTTCCCGAGCTTCAGCGTTCCCGGTCTCGCCACCCCACCTGGAAACTTTGTGGTGAGCAATCCCTACCTCGACGGCACCATGCCGCCTACCGTAGGAAGAAGCTTCGCGATCACCTGGTCCGGTGCGACCGCCGACCGAATGGTGATCATCATTGAGCGGCTGGACATCAACTACAATGTGGTCGAGACCATTTCTTGCGTCGCCATCAACGACGGCTCCTTCCAGATCCCGTCCTCGGCCTTCTCGGGCTGGGAGTCCAACGGAATCGTGATGATTCTCGTGGGAGCACTCAACGAGGGTGGTGGAGGAACGTTCCCCTTCAACAACTCAGAGAGTTGGGTCTCCGGAACGAACTTCGTCGCAGGTGGCGCCTACACCCAGTAGGCCTCCTATGGACCGCGTTGATGTCTTGGGGCTGCCGGTCGATGTCTTGACCGAGGACAGTCTCTTGGACGAGGTGGAGGCTCGCATTGTTGATGGGGGCCACCACACGGTCGCTTACCTCAATGTCCATGTGGCCAATGTGGCCGCGAAAGACCCCGAACTCACCCGCTTCCTTCAAGAGGTTGACCTCTGCTACTGCGACGGCGAAGGCATTCGACTGGGTGCACGACTCCTTGGGCAGCGACTGCCGAGCAGAATGACTGGAGCCGATTGGATCTGGTCCCTGGCCGCCCGAGCGGAGGGCCGATGGAAAATCGCCTGGATTGGCGGTGAGCCAGGCGTCACCCATCAGGCAGCCGCGGTGCTTCAACACAAGCACCCGAAGCTCGAAATGCACTGCGATCATGGCTTCTATCGCAACGACCGCTATCCCCAGGTCATCGATGCAATCAATGCTGCTGAACCCCACATTCTCCTGGTCGGTATGGGCAGCCCGCTGCAGGAACAGTGGGTCACTCAGTGGCGGTCGGAAGTGCATGCCCCCGTAGTCTGGTGCCTCGGTGCGACCGCAGACTTCATTTCTGGAAAGGTGTCCCGCGGACCGGCCCTCCTCCATCAACGACAAGAGTGGCTCGCCCGGCTCTTGGTCGACCCCCAGCGTCTCTGGTCCCGGTACTTGATAGGAAACAGCCGCTTTCTCGGCCGAGTTCTTCGTTCCAGACTCCGCAACTGACCTGGGCCTTCTGCCCTACAGCAGCTCAACCGTGCTTTTGTAGCGCTCCACCTGTCGCTCAAGGTGGTTGAGGTCCCCCTCCAGCGTGAGGGCCTCCTCTGGACAAACCCACCAACAGTAGAGGCATTGAATGCAGTCCTGCTCAGACGTCTTCACACCGATTTCCTCTGCTTTGAGATGGGTGGGGCAAAAGTCCTCGCAGCGCCTGCAATCCCCACATGCCTCTGCATTTTTCTGAAAGCCCGTAATGGTGTCGTCCTCCAGAAAGTAAACATCTTGGATGATTTTGAGACGGTAGGCCTGCTCCAAGACCCGAGGTGAGCGCAGAACCGGCTGCACAGCCCTCTTGAGCCAAACCAGAGAACGTGCCTCTGAAAGCTCAGCCAGCTTGGAGCGGGGCGGGGCTTTCTGAATGCGGTGGCGAGGAGCAATGCCCTTCGCAGCATCCATCGCCTCCATCGGCAAGTGTCCGGCTTCTTCCGCATGCACCAAATAGGGGACCTCCCTCCAAGGCATGTCCACCAGCTTGCAGACCACCAGGTCGTTGAAAAAAGCATTGTCCGAGGCGATCAGGTGCCCGAATCGAAAGACTTCACCATCCCCCGGCCCATTGCCCTCCATGCCGATGAGACCATCGACAACAACCAAGTCGGGCATCACCGTTTGATTGAGCGCGAGGATGTTGCGCTGGAGATCGAGGTGGACCTCTCGCTTTTGTTGGCCGCACACGATCCCGACCCAGTTTTTCATGGCACAGGACAATCCCGCCTCAGCATGGGTTTTGATCTTCGGAACCGAGATGAGGAAGTCGGAGTGCAGAACGGCGTTCGCGACTTCCGGCAGCCCGCCCCCGTGGAGCGCGACATGCGTGCCCTCCTCCCGATTGAGATTGACAATATCGATGCCATAGCGAGGTCCAAGCTTCGCCACTCGGAGTCGGCGCATGGTGTCGATGTCACGCTTGTCAATGCCCACATTGGAACCGTCTGCGATCGCCAGATTTCGGTAACCGCGATTGAGAAGCCCCTCGACCAGAGAGCACAGAACCCGAAGGTCCACGCAGTTGCCCACCAGCGCCACCAGGTCGTTGTTGAGGTTGGGCTTGATCACAATCCGTGCGTTGAAATCTGCCGGGAGCACATGGGCCCAGTCCTCGAGGATTCTCTCCATCGAAGACTTCACCTCAGCCGTAGTCCACGCTCGATGGACATCAACCCGGCCGCCACTGAACTCGTACTTGTCAACAGTCACTGCGGACCCATTCTACCTTATTGACACCGAGCCCTGTCTACCGAATCAGTCCTTCCAAGACGCGCTCGTAGTTCGACCAGACGACCGACCACGCGTAGTGTTTCTCCACGTAGGCTCGTCCCGCCTTTCCGAGCTCCTCCCGACGCTCGGCGTCGTCCATCAATGCACGAATGGCATCGCGCATGGCATCCACATCCCCTCGAGGCACCCCAATACCCAGACCGCCTGTCGCTTCTCGGACCGCAGCCTGCTCGAAATAGATCACCGGTTTGCCGCAGGCCATGGCCTCGACAGCCGTAAACCCGAAGCCCTCCTCCAACAACGTGGGAAAAAGCACCACATCCGCTCGTTGGTAATAGGAAGCGATCTCAACGACGTCGGTCGCGAAGCGAACCGGCTGCTCGTAGGCCTGGACCTTCAGTTGATCAAAAAAGATCGAGTCCACCACCGCTCCAACCACTGTGAGGGTTGCACGGCGCTTGTGGCGACGCGGAAGTCGAGCGATGGCATCGATGGCGAGGTGCTGCCCTTTGCCGGGAAGAATGCGAGAGGGGTAGGCAAAATGGACTTCATCTCCCTCCCTCTCCGGTCGAAACGGTTGGAACTGCTCGAGGTCCACGCCATTGTGAATGACATGGAAACTGCGTGGCTTGAGACCGGCTTCCTCGAGGCTCTTGCGCGCGGAGTCCGATACGGTGATGAGGCACTTCGAAAACCGCGAGCGAAGCCGGTAAAAGTGGACCTTCGCCCTGCTTCCGATGCCCTTTCGCAGGCTTCCAAAGTTCAGATCATGAACAATGCAGGCCAAGGGTGCTCGCAGGGTCACGACCTCGATGGAGTTTCCCAAAACCACATCGGGCTTGAAGCGCAATTCCTCTTCGATGCAGGCCTTCGCTATGGCTGCCCACGACTGAATCTTGGAGAGGCCTCTGAGATCCACGGCCACCGCCTCAGGTGGGACCTGATCCCGACCTCGCGTAAAACCGACCACCAGTCGGACCTCGTGACGCTGCCGAGCTTGGTTGTAGAGATTCTCGAAAACGCGTTCCGTCCCGGATCGCACGTCCGGGGGGAATCGACGAGCCACCATCATCAGCTTCATTGGATGTATCCCAGAGCACGGAGTTGGGCGTTGTTGACCGTTTCCTCCGACTCGGTCTCCAGCCACTCAAAGCTGCTCACCATCTCGTCGCGGCTTGCTGGACCGCGTTCAGATTCCACGAACCGAACCTCTCCCGAGAGGTCCTGCGCGGGAACAAATCCTAGAAGGGCTTGGAGCGTTGGTGCCACATCCAGAAGGCTCATTTCTGGAACCCTCGCACCGGCTTCAATCCCCTCCCCTCGAATCACAAAGATTCCACGAGGATCGTGATCGCCCGTGTACTGCGTACCCAGCTCGAGGTAGGCGCGCAACGGCTCTCCACCGACGCTTCCCGACTCAATTCGAGCCTCATCCACCCGCTCGTTCTCAAGACTCAGCCCCACCGAGTTGGGGGCATCCGGAAGCAACTCTGTCGCATAGAAGCGATTGCCTCTCTCATCCTTCAGAGCATCGACTGCTGCAACAAGCTCACCGAGCGAGGAAGAGCCCTCACGCAGCGAAACTGTGAGGCGCTGTCCGACCCGAAACACGTCGACGGGACCCACCTGTTCGGTCAACCGGGCCTGGAGACGCTCCGTTTTCGGCGCAAAGAAAGACTTCGAAGAACTGTCTTTCTGCAGGGCTTTAAATCCATGATCCGACAGGACCACAACGGTGGTTTCCTCGGAAACGCGCTCCAGAAACTCTCCGAGGACACGGTCCGCTTCCTCATAGGCGTTGCCAACCACATCTCCGTATTTTCGGACCTCAGCGTCGATGAGGCCTGGAAAGGCTTCGGGCTCGTGGTAGGCCCAAAACCGATGCCCCAAGGCATCGATTGAATACAGCGTAAACGTCAGAAGCCGTGGGTCGGTCTCTGCGGCAATCGCAACAAAGACGTCCCGATCCATAAGGAGTCGTAGCTTTTCCAGGGCAACGCGACGGTCCCGGGGCTCCGGGTGTTCTCGAAATTCCCGAATCTTCCAACCCACCGCACTCCGGACCGTGCTCCATCGAAATCCCTGCCGGATGCCATCGAGAAGCATGCTGAGCCCCGACCGACGAGAGTCCCGGCCCCGACGCTCCAACCGATTGGACAGTTCAATTTCCTTGACCACAGACAATGCGGCGGGCCATGTGACAGGAGCAGGCGCCAACCAAGCGGGCACAATGAAGCCCTTCACCGCTCGAGGCGGGTAGGTCACCAACCACTTGTAGACACCGATCCCCCCCCCTGACTCTTCCACAAGGTCCCAAAAGCGTGGCGTCTGGACATCCGAGGCATGCACTGAAAAGCCCTGAATACCGTGCTCCTCCGGTGGCTTGCCTGTTGCCATACTGGTCCACAGAAGCGGTGAAAACATGGGCTCCATCGACATTAAGATCGCAGAGCTGCCCGACTCGCGGAGTTCGCTCATCACCGGAAGCCGGCCCGACGCCTCCAGGCGATCCATCTCCTCAAAGGTCGCACCGTCCCAGCCCACCACGAGCAGGTCGGTGTTCTCGATGGCGGGTCGAGGCCTCAGGGCGGCAAAAAGGAGCACAGCCAGCCAAGCCCCACCGAGCCCAATGCCCAGTTTTCTCCCCATCCTCGGTGCAAACCTACCCGCCCGCGCCAGCAGTGCGGCCATGCCCATCAGAGGCAGAGCGGGGAGCACAAGAGCAAGAAAGACGAATGAGAAAGCAGCATCCAAGAAGAAGGGGTTCACCCCAGTGGCCCAAAGAAGGAAGCCGATTCCTGGAAGGCTTCCCACAAAGAAGGCGAGTGCCACCGGGCCCAAGAGATTCACACCCCCTCCAAGAAGCGGCCAGGCTCGAACTCATCCCAGAAATGCCAATCCCCGGGGTGCTGTGTCAAAACCCGCTCCATGAACAAGGACAAGGCTTCTGCTGCACTCTGGAGAGCCTCTTTCCTCGGAGCCGAGCGATCCAGAGGTATTTCCGCCCCGATCACCGATCGAAAGGGGGCACCACTCCCACCGCTGTAGTGGGTGTGCAGCGGCACCAAAGCCGCACCGGAGGCCAACGCCAGCCAAGCCGATCCAACCGGAAGGCGCATCGGCTGCCCACACACCTTCTGGGTCATTCGACGACCCAGTTCGCGGCCCCCTCCCGTTCCATCCAAGGCAGTGAGCACAAAGGCGCCGCTCTCCAACGCTCGAATCAGAGGTCGCAGGTAACTCTGACCATCCCATATGGTGGCAGGGATTCCTTCCTCCAGCCGGTGGCGCATCGCTTCACACGCTTTTCCCCGCTCCGACATCTCATGGGCAACACCACCGCCACCGACTTGATGCATGTCAAAACCCAGGTGACCCAACACACAGAGCGGCAACTGGGCTGCTCCCATGTGGGGGTGAACCAGAACAACCCCGCGACCTGCGTTCTTCAGCTCTTGGAGAGAATCAAGCCCCTCGATCTCCAGGTACGCTCCTGCTGTGCTTGGTTCAATGCGCTCGAAAGACCAGGAGATGTACTGCTCTGCAAAATGGGTCTCAAAACAGGCTCGGGTGATGGCATCAAAAGATGCAGTTCCCGGAAGCGCTCGACGGAGGTTGGTGCGAAGTCTCTTTCTTTTCCCTCGGGAAAAGGCGTGGGCACCACGCCCAAGCAAGCGGTTGCTGCGCACCTCCCAGCCCGGAGGCAGTACCCCACACAACTGTCGGTAAGGGCCCCAAACCACTTGCCGGTACACATCCTTGAGGCGGGACTCGCCGAAAACCATGGAGCAATCCTCATCCGCTCGTCGGAGCTACACCCGAGGAATGTAGCCAAATGAGTGAGCATTGGCCGCCTCCAACTCATCAACAAAAGCAACTTTTCAGGATTGAACCTCCTGTTTCTTTCCCTTATTCTGTGGGCACCCTTCGCGACCCACAGGCGGCTCATGCAACGATTCTTACCCCATCTGCTCCTCTCCTCCCTTCTCGTGGCCTGCAACGCAGACGACAACACCAATGGTCCGGACACCGGCGAGAACGTCGAGAGCGTGCCGCTCACCGAAACCCTCCGCAGTGACCTGGTGTCTGCCGACTATGGGCTTCTGGCCGCGACCGACCTTACAGTCGATTTTGTCGTACTTCGAGAGGCCGGCTCCGCCTTTGAGTTCATCGAGCGCAATTTTGCGAGCTGGGGTCGGAGCATTCTCGACGGACAGCCTGCTCAGTTCACGGACTGCATCGACGCCGACAGCACCACGGAGAGCAGTCGAAACTTCCAGCTTCGCAACTGCTTTATTGGCGCCGAGCGAAGTCGAAAGCTCAACGGCAGCGGAACCGTATCGTTCAGCGGTGCCTCGATGGTTGTGGACCTCGACTGGTCCTTCAAGATGGGCTCCACGGTGGAGCTGACCGGGAAGTATGTGGCCACCTGGGACGATCTCTTCCGCAACTCCCTTGCAGACGGGCTTCTGGACATGGAGATCGTCTACCTGGGCAACACCTACTCCGGGCGAAAGTTTGTTGTGGAGGGGGGCAGTGTAGACGTCTCCGACCGTCCAGAGCTTCCACCCAACTACATCTTTCCGGCTGAAGGAGACCCCGACTCCGGCGTCACCATCACCTGGGAGGGGCGCGACGACGTCATCCACTGGGGAATGAGCCTTGAAATCAACGAGGAAAACAGCCGCTATTCCGGGAGCCTCTGGGGGAATTACATCACCGCCGGGGGCAAGGTTGTGGCCATCGAGAGCGGAACCGTGGAAGAGTCGACAGGCAACAAGGTCACTACGTCCATCGAGGGAAGCTTCTCGGAGGGCAGCACGGTTGTCACCATCTCTCCCCTCAAGGCCACATGGAACAGCCAGGCCGACTCTTTTGAAGGCGAGTTGGGGTTCTATGCCGAACAGCAGTCCGAACTCACCCTCTCCACATGGACCAGTCCGCTCAAGCTGATGGCCTACACCATCAATCCATTGACCATCAGCGCCGACGATGGGCAGCTGACTCTCAACGGAGCGGTCGAGTTCGGCTTCCAAACGGAGAATGAGGAGCAAGAACAGGAGGAAACCTGGCTCTTTGGCACCTGCGAGGACCTCCAACTCCATCGCACTGAGGCCACCCCTCAAAAGGGAAGCTGTGACTTCGCCAATGCGGCTGCGACGACCTTGCGGGTGTTCTTCCAAGAGACGGATGAAAACGGAGACCATGTTCTCGTCGACGACGGGTCGGAGGAGTGGATCTGCCGCAACATGACCACGGGGGACGAATCGGAAGCTGGACCCGTTTCCAGCGATCCCAACAGCTGCCCTTAGGCGCTGATGCATCTCGGCCTGCTGCTCTGGTCGCTGCTGCCCGGACTGCTTTGGGCGCACTGGCTCTACCGACGGGATGCTTTTCAGCCCGAGCCGCTCGGCCTCGTTGCCAAGGCCTTCGGGATTGGCATGCTGCTCACCGCACCCGCGATCGTGTTCGGAGGGCAGATTCGCCTGCACCTGATTCTCGAGTCGGAACTCGTTCCAGGCTCTTGGGCTTGGGCGGCTCAGGCCTCCTTCCTGACCACAGCACCGCTGGAAGAGGGGCTCAAGTTTGCAGCCGTCTACCTTTTCTTCTTCCATCATCGTGAATTCGATGAGCCCATCGATGGCCTTGTCTACGCCGGAACTGTGGCTCTGGGTTTTGCCTCGGCGGAAAACATCCTCTATCTGACTCGCTATGGTGCCGAAGTCCTTCCTTTTCGCGCCTTTCTCGCGGTTCCAGGTCACTTCCTCTTTGCTGCAAGTTTTGGCTTTGCAATGGGCCTCCGAACAGCGCAGATCGCACCGGACACGCGTCGCCTTGGAGGCCCTTGGGACCTGATTGCGGGCCTCGCCTTCGCCATTCTGGCCCATGGAGCCTACAACTTCTGCCTCATTCTTGCCCAGTACCAGAACCAACCGCTGTGGGGCTGGACGGGTGCCCTGCTGGTACTCAGTGGCCTGGCAATCTTGTGGAGCGCGTTCGCAAAAAGGCTCGACGCACTGAGCCCCTTCCGAGACACCTAAATCGCCAGAACTCCTGCGTAGTTTTCCATCATACTCACCCGTCTCTTCGTTACGTTTGAGCTGCCATCGAGCAGGCGATGGGTTTCATCACGAACCAGGTCGAAGGGGATCAACTTCACCATGGGGTCCCCTGTCCCAATGCCGTCGACCAACTCCGGGCGAAATGCAGTCATGACCCTCGAGTGTCCCCGAGACAACGCCTCAACCGCCGCGACTCCAAAGCGTCCCGCCAGCATCCTGTCTCGGTACGACGGCGATCCTCCTCGAACCAGGTGCCCCAAGACCGCAGCTCGAACCGAGACCCCGAGCTCCGACTGATCCACGAATGCCTGGAGTTCATCCACCAGAAGACGAGTCGGAAATTCAACGCCCTCGGCCTTGATGATGAGGATTTTCTTCTTGCCGCGCTCCTTCGAAAAGCCCTTGGCGATCACGGCGCACAGACTCTCCAGGATTTCCTCGGCAGAACGTCCTTGCTCGAGAAAGAGACAGGCATCCGCGCCTGAGGCCACGGCACTGGAAATCGCCAGATAGCCACACTGACGCCCCATCACCTCGAGCACAAAAATTCTCTTGTGGGCCCGACCGGGATCA
>JAYXVV010000042.1:0-6635 GCA_036021505.1 Myxococcota bacterium
TGGTTGAACGAAAGTCCGTCTTTCGGCCCCCTTACCGTCTTCCCAGGAGTGCCAACGTGTTGAAATTGCAACCCCCAAAGAAAGCTGGCACGAGACTTGCTCAGGTTTTGGACGGGAATGAACCCGACCAACGCAAGGAGACGCGGATGGCTCGAGCGACGGCAACACGGAACGGCAAAAAGGAAGAACCTGGAAATCTCCTCCTCAACAAGTACCTCAAGACCATGGGACGCATTCCCTTGTTGTCCCGTGAAGACGAGGTGGAAGTCGCCCGACGCGTCAAAGAGGGGGGTTCCGACTGCGAGCTCGCTAAAATCGCTCTCACCAACGCCAATCTTCGGTTGGTGGTCTCCATCGCAAAGCAGTACACCTACCGCGGCCTCCCCCTGGCTGACTTGATTCAGGAGGGCAACATCGGGCTGATGACGGCTGTGGAAAAGTTTGACTACGCCCGAGGGTTCAAGTTCTCCACCTACGCCTCTTGGTGGATCCGCCAGTCCATCATTCGTGCGATTGAGTCGCAAATCCGCACCATCCGAATCCCGATCTACAAGCTCGAGGTTGTCAACAAGGTCCATCAGGTGCAGAAAGCCCTCTTCCAAGAGTTTGGCCGTGAGCCCACTCTTGCTGAGGTCGCCGAACGATTGGAACTCGACGTCGAGAAGCTCGAGGCGCTGATGCGGCTTACCCGCGAGCCCATGAGCCTTGATGCGCCTGTAGGGGAAGAGTCGGATTCCTCCATCGGCGACTTCATTGAGAACCCCAATGCCGACGCCCCCTCCGATGCTATCGAAGATGCAGCAATGAAGGACCAGATCGAGCAGGCACTCTGTACGCTCTCACCGCGTGAAGAAAAGGTCCTGCGCATGCGCTACGGCATCGGTGAACCCAACAGCTACTCGCTCGAAGAAATCGGTGCCCACTTCCGCCTGACCCGAGAGCGGATCCGGCAGATCGAGATCAAGGCCTTGAGAAAGCTCCGGTCCACCCAGCGAGGCGGACTCGCGAACTACATCGGTTAGGCGCTCTACCAGGTCTCGTACCAGCCCTCTTGACCCCGGGCGGGCTCCGCGTCGATGTCCTCGTTGATGGCTGGGTCTGGCGGGATCAGCCCGTGTCGCACCTTTAGCGCTCGCACGACCTCCGGAGGCGTCGCGTCCGAGGTGAACAAGAACGGGTAGGATGCACGAATGACCTCCCGAGAATGCGTTGGGAATGAGAAGCCCTTGGTTGTGGAGAGAACACACTCCACCATGTCCGCATCGGAGATGGTGCTGAACACCACTTGGGCCTCCGTCACCTCTCCGGCTGGACTGATGCTGACGCCCACAACAAGCTCTCCGTAGCGCATCGGATCACGCTCTAAAGCAGGCCGGTAGCACTCCACAAGCCTTGGTTGAGAATCTCGAAATGCGAGACGGATTCTCTCTTGCATGCTCATCGGAGCAGGGGCTTCCGCAGAAGTTTCTCCCGTGGACACGTGAATCACACCGTCCTCGATGTGGGAACCCCCCTCTGGGGTCGTGACGCATCCCCACAGCCACAAAACACTCAGCATAGCCAACTCCTGCTTCACTCCACTGGCTTAGCGGATCGGCCTGCCTCCGTCATCCCCTCTTCTGGGGCGCAAACCTCATTCACCCATGAGGTGAAGGATGCCACCATCGGTGATGAGGGCACGAGCACGGACGAGTTGGCCCCAAGGAGTTTGGGTTTCCTCAATGGTGGTCTGGGAATCGACCTGCACAGCGGTGTAGGTATCGCGGTGTTCACGACTTGCATTGGGAGTGAACTGAAGGAGATCCTCGGAGGTCAGAAGCATGCTTGTGGGGTCCGTGGGAACACACGCAAGGGCCTCGAAAGGTCGGTGTTCATCCATCCGCATGTTGCGGAGAAAAACCATCTCCTCGTGGTGGATACCCAAAGACGGCTCGCTCAGGGCAGCCCCGTGATGCATCCACCGCAGGTCGAGGTCCTCCAAATTGGAGTGGTAGACCTTGCCATTCTCAATGAGTTCAGCTCCGGGAGAGGTCATCTCAATCTGCTGTCCAATGGCGATGGCATTGGGGAGGTAGAGCGTCTCATAGTCACTTCCCATGTTCGCGTCGGGCGCACTCAGGTCGAACACCTCGGTGAAAGGAAAGCTCTCCTCGTCACATCGTTCCAGTTCATAGAAGACTCTGTCTTGGTGATCCTGCACGCGCCGAAGCGTCAGATCGTGATGACGACCGATGAGTTCAATTTCCTCCCCCGCATCAATGCTGCCCCTCACCTGCCAAGCGCCGCCCTCAGGCTGGAGCCCTCCATGGTGGGTCTCTTCAAACGTGGTGAATACGCATTCGCCCGCCTCATGGGGGTGATCGATACGCCCTGATGGACCCGGACCGCCTCCCTCTCCACGGTCCCCAGGGTGCCTGTCTGATCCATGTTCACCCGGTTCACCTTGATGGTCGCGTTCTCCAAAGCCATCCGACTGATAGTAGTAGTAAAGCGCTACCTGAAGCTGACAGCGGCTCACCTCCTGTCCGAAGTTGGTGCGCTGAAATCCGACGTCGATGGAGATGTCGAAACTCGCGGCGATGGTCTCTGGAAAATTTTTGATGCCGTGACCCGCGGTGGGATTCTCGAGCTGAACGCCGTAGTCATATTGACTGCAACCCAAGCTCAATACTGCAAGTACAGACGCAATGCGCACCGCGAAGCCTCCCAAGACCCTTCAGGATGACCCTACCGCCAACCGAAACATGGATTCAAGAGAATTCCCACCAAGGGATGTTTCCCTCGGTCTGAACACGAATCAGACTTCCTCGGTCTCGTAGGACTCCATGGGAGGACAAGCGCAGACCAGATTGCGATCGCCCCAGGCGTTGTCGATTCGCCCCACGTGCGGCCAAAACTTATGGTCCCTCGTCCAAGCCGCTGGATAGGCTGCCGTCTCTCGTGAGTAGGGGCGATCCCAATCGCTGCTGAGCAGACTGGCCGCTGTATGTGGAGCATGACTCAGGACATTGTTGCCTTGGATTGCCCTTCCCTCCTCGATGTCACGAATCTCTGCTCGGATCTTGATCATGGCATCGCAGAAGCGATCCAATTCCTCGAGGCTTTCACTCTCGGTGGGTTCCACCATCAGTGTTCCGACAACCGGCCAAGACATCGTAGGCGCGTGGTACCCGTAGTCCATGAGACGCTTCGCCACGTCCTCGACACCGATACCCGCAGTGGCCTTGAAGCCACGCAGGTCGAGGATGCACTCGTGGGCCACCCAGCCGCCCTTTCCTTTGTAGAGTACCGGAAAGTGAGGCTCAAGCCTCTTGGCGATGTAGTTCGCGTTCAGGATCGCGATGGCACTTGCTCGTGTGAGACCGGCCGCTCCCATCATGGCAATGTAGGTGTACGAGATGGGAAGAATGCTGGGGCTGCCCCAGGGCGCAGCCGAAACCGCACCCATCGGGCTGGAGCCACCGGTTTCGATCAGTGGGTGTCCCGGCAAGAAGGGGGTGAGGTGCTCAGCCACGCAAATCGGTCCCATTCCCGGACCACCGCCGCCATGGGGAATGCAGAAGGTTTTGTGGAGATTCAAGTGGCAGACATCCGCTCCAAAATCCCCCGGACGGCAAAGCCCCACCATCGCGTTCATGTTGGCCCCATCCAGGTAAACCTGACCACCACGTTCATGAACAATGGAGCAGATGTCCGCGATGGTTTCTTCGAATACCCCGTGGGTTGATGGATAGGTCACCATCAGCGCGGACAGGTTGTCGCGGTGAAGCTCCGCTTTTGTGGTGAGGTCCTCCAGATCGATGTTGCCCTCATCATCGCACTTGATGGCCACAACCTTCATGCCCGACATCACCGCAGAAGCGGGATTCGTGCCGTGGGCCGAGCTCGGAATCAAGCAGATGTTTCGGTGAACATCGCCGCGTGACAGGTGATAGGCTCGAATCACCCCAAGCCCCGCATATTCACCCTGCGAACCAGCATTTGGCTGCAATGAGCATCCGTGAAAGCCTGTAATCTCGGAGAGCCACGCCTCGAGTTCATCGAAGAGCTGCAGGTAACCTTCGGCCTGCTCCTTCGGAGCGAAAGGATGCAGACCGCCCAAGCTTCTCCAGGTCACGGGGATCATCTCCGCCGTGGCGTTAAGCTTCATGGTGCAAGAACCCAGCGGGATCATGGACGTGGTCAGCGAGAGATCGCGGGCCTGAAGCTTGTGGATGTAGCGAAGCAGATCGGTTTCAGACCGGTAGCGCTGAAAGCTTGGGTGGGTGCAGAAGGCCGACGTCCGACGATGGGCTTCTGAAACCACACCTGCCGCAACCGGTGCTCCCAAGTGTTCTCCCCCGAAGGCTTGGAGGAGGTCTTGGAGGTCCACTCGCTCCACCGTCTCATCCAGGGCAACAACGATGGTCTGCCCGTCGATGCGCAGGTTGATGCCCAGCTCCTTTGCAGCAGCCTGAACTTCCTGTGCCGACCGAGGACCGCCAGAGAATCGAACGGTGTCGAAGTAGACGGAGTTGTGCTGGGTGTAGCCCAGAGCCTCGAGTTCTGAAGCGAGCCAACCCGCATGGTTTCGGATGCGTGTCGCAATGCGCTTGAGCCCCTCCTCACCGTGGTAGACCGCATACATGGAGGCGACCACCGCCAAAAGCACCTGAGCCGTGCAGATGTTGGAAGTTGCCCGGTCCCTCCGGATGTGTTGCTCACGGGTCTGAAGAGCAAGGCGCAGAGCGGGGTTGCCGTGGACGTCTTTTGAGACACCCACGATTCGTCCTGGGATCTGACGTTTGTATGCCTCGCTCGTGGCCATAAAGGCTGCATGAGGACCACCAAACCCCAGTGGCACACCAAATCGCTGGGAATTGCCAACCACAACATCGGCTCCGAACTCACTCGGTGGCCTCAGCAGGCAGAGCGAGAGCAAGTCCGCTGCGACAACCAACAGCGCTCCTGCCCCATGGACCTTCTCGGCAAAGGCGGTGTAGTCGACCACCTCACCATTGGAATGTGGGTACTGCACCAGAGCGCCAACGATTGGTGTGCTGAAGTCAAAGGACTCGTGGTTCCCGACCAGAATCTCAATCCCGAGCGGCTCCGCACGGGTTTGCATCACAGCGATGGTCTGGGGGTGGCAGTGCTCCGACACAAAGAAGGTGTTGGAGGGGTTCTTGCGCCCCAGGACTCGCTGACAAAAGGTCATGGCCTCGGCGGCTGCCGTGGCCTCATCGAGAAGCGAGGAGTTGGAGATCTCCAGTCCAGTCAGGTCCGTTACCAGCGTTTGGAAGTTCAGGAGTGCCTCCAAACGTCCCTGCGAGATTTCAGCCTGGTAGGGGGTGTACTGGGTGTACCAACCGGGATTCTCGAGGATGTTCCTCAGAATGACGGGAGGCGTCACGCAGTCCGCATAGCCCAAGCCAAGATAGGACCG
Organism: Myxococcota bacterium; assembly: GCA_036021505.1. Classification (GTDB taxonomy): domain Bacteria; phylum Myxococcota_A; class UBA796; order UBA796; family CAJQPC01; genus JAYXVV01. Next base: position 5,426 of record JAYXVV010000042.1, read on the forward strand.
GTAGATTTGATTTTCGTCGGCCAACATGGCCATGGCGTCCAACGATTCCTGCTCCGTCAACGCTTCAGGAAGCTTCAACTCACCACGAAACCGTATGGCTTCAGGAACCACAGCCTGGGTCAGCGCCTCCAGCGATGGAAGCCCGACCGAGGCCAGCATCGTCGCCACCTCGGCCTCTCGTGGGCCATTGTGGCGGTCAACAAAGACATCATGGGGGGCAAACTTGGTCATGACGGAGTCCGTATTTCTCAGGAGTTGTCGAGGAAAGCTTGGTAGGCCTCGGAGTTCATCAATCCATCCAGCTCCGAGGCATCAGAAAGTCGAATTTTGAACATCCAGCCTGCACCGTAGGGGTCTGTGTTGAGCGCGTCTTCGGCACCGTCGAGGGCGTCATTGATTTCGACAACCTCTCCAGATGCCGGCATGTAGACATCCGACACGGCCTTGACGCTCTCCAGCTCCCCCGCCGACTCACCCGAACCAATCTGCGTCCCCACCTCTGGAAGCTCCGCAAAAACAATGTCTCCGAGCGCATCTTGAGCATGCCAGGTGATTCCGACAGTGGCGACGTCGCCCTCGACAAGCAGCCATTCGTGTTCTTCGGTGTAGAGGAGATTTTCAGGGTAGCTCACGGGTGCATCCTTCGATGATGGGTTTAGTAATCTCGTGTGTAGAAAGGGCCTTTGACGACCACTGCTTTGGCGTGCCGGCCTCGAATGTCGACGGTCAACTCGGTTCCCGGGCGACCGTTTCCACGCGCCACGTAGCCCATGGCGATGTTGGTTCCCAAGCTCGGAGATCGGCTTCCGCTTGTAACGTTTCCAATCTCGCCGTCGGAGTTGAGCAGCTTGGCTCCAGGTCGAGCGATTCGGCCCTCAACCTCGAGGCAGACCAAACGACGCTTGAGACCTGCTTCCTTCTGAGCCAGCAAGGCCTCTCGACCAATGAAGTCACCCTTGTCGAGCTTGGTGATCCAACGGAGGCCCGCCTCTAAGGGAGTGGTCTGGTCATTGATGTCGTTTCCATACAGCACATTCTTGACCTCGAGCCGCAGGGTGTCTCGAGCACCCAAACCGATGGGTTGGATGCCAAAGGGGGCGCCTGTGTCGAGGATGGTCTGCCACGTTGGTGCAGCAGCGTTCACGGGAATGAACACTTCGAAGCCATCCTCCCCCGTGTACCCAGTACGGGCGATCCAGCATCCTTCCAC
>JAYXVV010000043.1:0-3032 GCA_036021505.1 Myxococcota bacterium
GGCCTCTCTGCTTGTGTGTCTTGCACACTCTCCTGTCTTGGATTGTCGCCTTGCCATCAGACCGTTCCCAGCCCACCCGCTTTGAAAGCCGAGAGGCCCTTGTTGCCCACGTCGCGGACATCACCCCATGGCTCGACCCCACGCCGCCGAGTCCGTACCGCGGTGGTCGCCAGGCCGCCGAGGCTCGACTCAACGGCATCCAGCCTTTGCGCTACGCGCGCACTCGAAATCACCTCGATGGCGCCGTTACCCGGCTCTCACCCTACATCCGACACGGGGTCCTGACCCTGAAGGAAGTCCGCAGCAAAGCCATCGCTCTATGCGGCGACCCCGGGCGTGTTGAGAAGTTGATACAGGCGCTCGCGTGGCGGGCTTACTGGCAGCGCATCTACCGAGCCCATCCCGACTGGATTTGGAACAGCATCGAGCCGTACAAGACCGGCTGGAGTGAGGCCGACTACCAAGAAGAGATTCCACCCGACATCACTGCAGGCGATACCGACGCGGCCTGCATCAATGCCTTCATCCACACCTTGGAAAGCACAGGCTATCTCCACAACCACGCTCGCATGTACCTGGCCTCCTACATGGTCCACTGGCGCCGGATTCGATGGCAGTCAGGAGCGCGGTGGATGCTGGCTCGTCTCTTGGATGGCGACCCAGCGAGCAACAACCTCTCCTGGCAGTGGGTTGCCAGTACGTTCAGCCGAAAACCGTACATCTTCAACCTGGCCAACGTGGAGAAATACACGGGAGATGACATCGACACCCGTCCGGACTTCAATCGCGTTCTCGACGCCTCCTACGATGAGCTTTCGGATCGCCTCTTTCCTCACCGACAGGACCGAGCATGACACCCCGACTGCATTGGCTTCATGAGGACGCCCTCAACGCCGAACATCCCGCTTTGTCCGGCCTCCGGGGAACCGATCGCGTGTGTTTCGTTTGGGACGATGAGTACCTCAATGCGATGGACTACAGCTTCCAGCGCCTGGTGTTCATCTATGAAACGCTGTGTGAGCTTCCGGTTGAGATTTACCGTGGAGAGACGGTGGGTATTCTTGTGCAGAAGGCGCGGGAGATGGGTGCAGACATCCTCTGTGTGCCCGCCTCGCCGAATCCAAAGATCCAGGCCACGATCGAGGCTTTACGCCTCCACCTGCAGGTTGAGGTTGTGGATGCAGAGCCCTTTGTGGAGTTTCGACGCCCACCCAGTCTTCGTCGTTTCTTTGCCTACTGGAAGTCCGCAAAAGCCCAGCTGATGCGTCCTTGAGTGCCCCTGGCTGTCGTTCCATCCGCGCGAAATCGAGCCCTCCCCTGCTTCACCTTTCCCAGCGACTCCACGCTGTCGAGGGCGCTCCCCGGGCCAAATCGGCCCCCAGAGAATCTCCAAAAAGGCAGCCTGCGCCCCCAATAAGGGGTTCTCCCTGCCTGCCTCCCTTGCGAGATTTTCTCCAGATTTCGCACGATGGAACGGTGTTCCCCTGTTGGGTGTCTGGGGTGGGTTGCAGCGCAACGCGTGTTCTGACAGGATTCGACCACTTATCGCTTAGCGATGGGCCAATTTTGTCCGATGAGTCCAACTGGACAATGTGAGGAGACCGGGTGAACACAGCATCCAACAGAGATGGAGTCACCAACTCGCTGAAGAAGTCCCTGACCCTCTACGACGTGTTTTCGATCAGCACGGGGGCGATGTTCAGTTCGGGTTTCTTCCTGCTGCCTGGAATTGCGGCAGCGCAGACCGGTACGTCCGTCATCCTCGCCTACTTTGTCGCCGGGTTGATGATCTTGCCGGCGATGTTTAGCAAAGTCGAGCTGACCTCTGCAATGCCCAAGGCGGGAGGGAGCTACTACTTCATCGAGCGGGCCATGGGCCCGATGATGGGAACCATCGGCGGATTGGGAACCTGGCTGTCCTTGGTGTTCAAGACGGCCTTCGCACTCATTGGGATGGGGTTCTACCTGGCGCTGCTTGTCGATATTCCCATCAAGCCGTTGGCCATTGCCCTCACCGTCGCCTTTATGGCTCTCAATGTCGTGGGAGCCAAGGAATCCAGCGGTCTGCAGCGCATCCTGGTGACCGTGCTGCTGGCGGTGCTGGGATTCTTTATCGCTCAGGGTCTCTACTTTGTTGCCAACAGCCCTGAAGCCACGCAGTCGCTGAGCGAGTCCGGCCCGTTCTTCACCAACGGCGTAGAAGGCTTCATGGGCACAGTCGGCCTTGTGTTTGTCTCCTATGCGGGCCTGACCAAGGTCTCCAGCGTGGCCGAGGAGGTCGAGAACCCCGACCGCACCATTCCACTCGGCATGCTCCTCAGTATTGGAGTTGCGACCTTTGTGTACTGCGTGGGCGTCGCCGTGATGATGTGGGTGATCCCACGTGGGGAGTTCGTCGCCGACACCACCCCCGTCGCCACTGCGGCCAAAGTCCTCTTTGACTGGATGCCGTGGGGCCTGGGCGTTGGACTCGCGGTCACGGCCGCTGTCGCTGCATTCGCCTCCACAGGCAATGCCGGAATCATGTCCGCATCGCGCTATCCCTTGGCGATGGGCCGAGACCGGCTGCTCCCGAGCGCCTTTACCCACATCGGCCGTTTCTCCACCCCGACCATGGGCATCCTGGCAACCGGTGTCTTCATGATTTTCTCGATTGTATTTTTCGAGATTTCAATGGTCGCGAAGCTGGGCAGTGCCTTCCAGTTGGTCATCTTCGGGCTCATCAACCTCTGTGTCATCGTGATGCGGGAGAGCCACCTCAAGTACTACCATCCCGTCTTTCGCTCGCCGCTCTACCCCTGGCTCCAGATCGCCGGCATCCTGATTCCCATCTGGCTCATCTCCGAGATGGGCCTGGTGCCCTCATTGATGAGCATCATCCTGATCGGCTTCTGCATCGCCTGGTACAACTTCTACGCCCGAGGCCGCGTGGAGCGCTATGGCGCTGTGCACCATGTTTTTGAGCGCTTGGGGCGAGTGCGCAGTGTCTCTGTCGACAAAGAACTCCGAACCATTCTCGGCGAGAAGGGTCT
>JAYXVV010000044.1:0-4467 GCA_036021505.1 Myxococcota bacterium
CCCACAAGCGTGAGAATCACCAGGGCGGCAATGCTTCGAAGTCGGAGGGGGCGGAGGGGTGTGTTCATTAAAATTGGAAGTAGATGAATTCTTGGCCGTAGGTCGACCCGAGGACAGCAATACTCAACGCACAAGCCACAATGCAGACCGCTTGGACCGGGCGGGGCCATCGGAGAACCAAGTCGAGATCATCGCCTCGACGGTATTGAGCGATTTCGAGCAGGAACGGAATGGCGGTGAGCGCTAAGAGCTGGGTGAGGGGGTAAATGTCGGCGGGTCGGGACACAAAATCGGTGAAGATGCGCTGGGTGAGCGACCCGGCATGCGTGAGTGTCTCTGCGCGAAAGACCAAAAACCCGTAGGCCATCAGGTGGAAGGTGGCCACCATCGCCAGGACGGCTCCAGCGCCCTTGAGCGCCTGCGTTCGACTCGGGAGCAGTCGCTGCAGTGCCAAGGCTCCTCCGTGAAGGGCTCCCCACACCATAAAGGTCCAGTTGGCTCCATGCCAAAGACCTCCAAGAATCATGGTCAGAAACAGATTGACTGCATTGCGAATGCGCCCCTTTTGACTGCCTCCAAGGGGAATGTAGAGGTAGTCCCGAAGCCACTCCGAGAGACTGATGTGCCAGCGGCGCCAGATTTCTCGCGGACTCTTGGCGAAGAAGGGGAGCCGGAAGTTGATCGACAACTCAAAGCCCATCAGTTTCGAGATGCCGCGAGCGATGTCGGTGTAGCCCGAGAAATCGCAGTAGATCTGCCAGGTAAAGGCGTACATGCCGATGAGGACATGGGCCCCACTGTTGGGACCCTCCTCGAACACCTGGGCCACGATCACAGCAAGGTTGTCGGCAACCACCAGCTTCTTGAAGAAGCCCCAAACCACCAGCCAGGCGCCCTCTGAGGCCTGTGCAGCGCGAATGCGCCGCGGGTTTTGAATCTGTGGAAGCAGTCGTTCTGCGCGTTCAATGGGGCCGGCGACAAGCTGGGGGAAGAAGCTCACAAACAGAGCAAAATCCAGCGGTTCGTGAATCGGTTCCAGTCGCTTTCGATAGACATCGATGGTGTAGGCCATCGACTGAAAGGTGTAGAAGCTGAGTCCGACAGGGAGCAGGAGTTCGAGCGTGATGGGTGTGGTGGACAGGCCCCAGTAGGCGAGGATGTTCTGGAATTCGGAGACAAACCAGCCCAAGTACTTGAAGGTTGCGAGGATCCCCAAGTTGACAACAATGGACACCCAGAGCCAGCGCTTCTCGGGGGGGCCCCGAGATCCCAATCTCTTGGCACACTGGTAGTCGACGACGGTCGATAGAAGGATGAGGCTGAGAAACCGCCAGTCCCACCAGGCATAAAAGAAGTAGCTGGCGACCAGGAGCAGCAGGTTCTGCGCTCGGTGGTTGGAGAGCCGATACAGCAGGTAGACGACGCCAAAGAAAAGCGGAAAGATGGGCGCGTTGAAGAGCATCGGTCCCCTGAGGGTGAGAACACGAGTGTACCACTGCTGCGAAAGCTGTGTTTGAGTGGGGTACTGTGCCCCGAATTCTAGAGATCAGTAAAAAAATGTGCGGTGTTAATTTGGCATCTGGTTGACAAAGAGTGTATAAGCGCGGCGTACCGGCCAAGAGGGCTGGTAGAGATTGGTACAATCGGGTCCCGCAACAAACATTTGGGGCCAGACGAGGTGACACATGAAGGCATTTGCAACCAAGTTTTTCTTGTATTCCAGCGTAGCCGCATTCGCATTGGGCTGCGGCGAAGAGGTTGGCGACACTCCGAAAGAGGGGTCTGAGCCTGGACAGTGCGAGGACGGCGCCGACAACGACGGCGATGGCGACTTCGACTGCGACGACGCGGATTGCGCAGGCGCTCCAGTCTGTGGCGGCAACGGCGACACCGGAGACAACGGCGTTGACGCTGACGGCGACGGCTACACCGTCGGTCAGGGAGACTGCGACGACGAGGACGACCGCATCAACCCCGGCGCGGAAGAAAAGTGCAACGACAGGGATGACAACTGCGACGAGCTGGTCGACAACGATCCCGTCGATGGCAGCACCTACTACGAAGACTGGGACAACGACGGCTACGGCGATGAGAATGTCGCTGTGGATGCCTGCGAGCAGCCCGAGGGCTATGTCGACAACGACGAAGACTGCGATGACACCTCCAGCCAGGTGGCTCCAGGTGCCAACGAAGTGTCGTGGAACGGTGTGGACGAGGACTGCGATGGTTCGGACTTCAACGGTCAAGCCTGCATGGAGCAGAGCCTCAACGACGCCATGGCTTGGCTGTCCTACTACCAGTACGATGTGATCGACATCAACGAGAGCATCGCTGCAGGACTCGGGTCCTACTCCGTGACCAACCAGACCCTGTACTTCAACGGCCAGAACGGAACGGTCCAGTCCAGTGAGGGCAGCACCACCCAGTTCGACTTGGCTTTGGACACCGAGGTGGCGATGAACTCGTCCTCGGATCCCTTCAACTTTGAGATGGATGCAGTCATCTACAACCCTGTCTGCTTGGGCCACGTCAACTGGAAGGACCTCGATTTCGAGGGTTCGGTTGCGCTCACCGTGCAGGGAAGCTCGGTCACGGGCAACGTGGAGTTGAGCCCCGCTTGGAGTGGCGTCATCCAGAACGACGTGAACTTCAGCGGATGTTCGATCAGCATCATCGACTTGGCCATCGGTTACGCCTACGGCCAAGGCTGGATTCCGTTCTCGGACATCCTCTTCTTCATGGATGACCTCTACACGGAGTACTTTGACTCTTTCGCGGCCCTCCTCTCTGCTGAGGTGGAGTGGTGGCTGGAGCTCAACTGTTCTGAGTGAGTCTTTCGCTCCAACAGTGAGTCAGAATCGGTCGCCAGGCAACTGGCGGCCGTTCTTCTTTTTGGAGTGGACTAGTCGGTAGGGGTCAACACCGCATCCCCGCTGAAGTCGACCGGAATGTTGGTGAATCTGCCGGAACCCTCGAATCGGAATTCCCAGACGTCACTGTCCCGGGTTGCCGTCCAGTCCAAGACGGCCTCGTCTCCCTCGAGGTAGAGGGCGGTCACGACAGCTTCTCCCTCAGCGGTGGTCTCGGAGGTGGTCGCTCCTGTAAAGAGAAACTCCATTGAGAGCACGCCGTCATCGAGGTCCAGACCGCATGCACTGCGCCCCGTCACGACTCCGGAGGCATCGAACTCAAAGCCGGCCGGCCCCGAGCACACCGAACTGTCCCCCAGAAAACTCAAGAGGGTATCGGTGTGACCGGTGTGGGAGGGGTTGTCGACGGAGTAGGGAATATCGAGGACCTGTCCAATGACAGCGATGCACATTTCATCGAGGGTGCCGTTCCCCAGCGAGACGTCTATGGGCTCTTCCAAGCCCGCCTCCTCGAGTGCTTTTTTGGTGTAGGGGTTGGCCAGGGTGTTGTCGAAGATGCACTCGAGATACAGAGCGTCACCAGGGTAGCTTACTGGCGCTCTGCCGTTGGCAGCGTCGTATTTGTAGAACTGCTGCCAAGCGTAGTCCCAGTTTGGCGTGTGGAGCAGGCAGGCATCTCCTTTGTCGTCCACCGGGGCATTGTCGCCTCTCTCGATCCAGATTCGCATGTCCTTGCCGATGTAGTGCATGTGGTTGGCGATCAAGAAGGTGTGAGACTCTCGGGGGAGGTCGTCCCAGGGGTGATAGCGCATGGTCTCTTTGTGGTCGGACTCATTCGCCGGAATCCGAAAGACCGCCTTTCCCTCGGGATCGTGCTCTCCGGGCTGAAGCCCATCGCCAGAGGGAAACTGACGCTGGGCATTTCCGATGAGGGCAACGACAGCTTCCTGTATCGGGGGCTGGTCGGCAAATCGAAGGGCGATACCGGTGCCGTCTTGGCGCTCCTCATCCACCAAGTGGTAGTGCATCTGAAGCACCACTCGGCTCTCAGGGTTCAGTCGGTAGGCACTGTATTCCGGAAACTCGATCGGCGAGGCACCAGGAATCCAACCCCCGATGAAGCTGGCCTCCAGCTCTCCGAATCCGCCAAAGCAGGGGTAGGTTCCGTCAGGATTGGCGAGGTCGGCGGATGTGCCCTCGTGGTCAATTCCTACCAAGACATGGTGAACGACCGCTAAATCGTCGGGAATGACCTGGAAAGCCTCCAGCCACTGGGACTCGGTAAGACCGGGGTCAATCGTAAAGCAGATGAATTCATCTTCCACCTCGCCAGCGGGGGATGTCGTGAACAGCCCTGCGGGAAACGCCTCGACATCGGGATCGCTGAGGAGTCCAACACGGGGCTCGGGCAAGCTAACCGCATCCTCGATGTTTCCGATTGGGCCGCCAGCCTCGTCCCACTCTTCAATGAGAGCACTTTGCTCCGTGCTGAGTCGAGGATCGTCTTGGAATCTCCAGGGGTTTTCACACCGCTCGGATTCACGCCCACAAATCGGAGGCATTCGCGCCGGGGACCCCGAGCTTCGTCTCCGGGTCG
>JAYXVV010000045.1:0-3668 GCA_036021505.1 Myxococcota bacterium
GGAGTTTTTCCTGAGAAACCAGTGGCACAGCGGTGACGTTCAGGCGGCAGGGCCCTTGGAGGGTCAGAGAGGTTCGTTGACCGGGCAAGAGCCGAGTCGGTGCAGTGGATGCGAGGGGACTGAGCGTAGCGGGGCTTTGACGAACAAGCTCCACAGTCTCGCCTTTGAGAACGGTAGCTGACACCGGTTGCCGATTTTCAGACCAAATCTTTTGGATCTCCAGTCGGGTAAGACTGGTCCAAGGAAGAGCCGTGAATCGCGCTGTGCGGCTGCTCAAGATGGCCCCACCCAGCCAGGGAAGTCGCATCTGCAAGGACTCGGGTCTTCGTTCGATGCGCAACAGCAGCCGTGAGTCGTCGTGGCTCAGGAGTGGCTTGAACTCGATGGATGAGCCCGGAGCGGAGTGTTGACCCAGTCGGAGTTCAGTGAGCCGACCATCGGTGACGCTTCGCTCGCTTTTCGGGCCGACAAGCGTTGGGGCGCCTTCCTCGTCGAAACTTACCCGTGAGCGAAACCAGAGCTCTTGGCTGTGGGCCTCACCGTTGGGTTCAGTGGTGGTGACCTGTACGCCGTAGACTGCCGTGTCTCGGGGTCTGAACTCCATGGTCTGTGGCAATTCCAAATGGACACGCAGAAAAAGGGCGTCGGAGGGGTCCTCCAGTTGGAGCCTCACCAACCCCTGGTCTCCCAGAGCATAGGTGAGATCGCCTCCAAGTTCCGTTTCTCCTTGGTCAGGTTGACAGGTCTTTATAAAGCCGCTGAACCCCGCGATGCAGATGGCCCAGCCCAGTCCAATCAAGAGCCGACTGGTCATCTCGCCCCCCAGATGAGGGTTCGCCCATGCAGACGAAGCTCCTCCAGCGACCTCGCGGGGGTCTGCGGTTGGAAGTTCGTCAGGGGAGCGAGGAGGTTCTGGGTTGTGTTCGAGGCGTACAGATACGGTATGCCGTCCTCGGTTTCGACCCAAATTTCGAGCTGAGCTCCCAAGGTTCGAGCAAGGCTACGCAGGCGGGACAGTTCGCCGGGGTGCCCCGTGGTGCCAAAGCGTTGAAGTGAGCGTTGGAGTGGAGCGAAGACCTCTTCGGCTGCTTCTGCGGGCAGCACCGAACCCGGCCACTCTTTTGAAAACTCGCGTTGGACCACCGGAATACCGAGAGCATTCAATGTTCCAGCTAACGTTGGCGAATCGCTCAGCCCTCCAAAACGAAGCCGAAATGTTGGAGAGAGGTAGGCGGTGAGGTAGCTTCCCCCAGCCGTTTCTACTGCCGTTCGTCTCGGGTTCATGGAGTCATGGAACCGCAACTCGGAGGGGCCAGCACTGTAGATTCGGCTGTTGCCACCACTTCGGGCCACCAGTTGAGTGGCCAGGGTTTCGATGGGCAGCGAGGGCGATGGAGAGAGACGGGGGCGTCCATCGGAGAGAAGCGCATCCACTCCTGGATTTTCGTACTGCAAGAAGGCGTTTACGGAGAGAACCTGGAGGCTCGGGGTGGACAGAGTGATCGAACGCAGGATTGACGCCTCATTCGAAAACGTTCCATCGCGTTGCGACTGATAGAGGTCGGTGTCTGCTTTGGCATTGTGGACCAGCAGTGCAGTCGCGTTGGTGGCCTCCCACCAGGTCTTGCCGACGCGAAGGGTTCGGTAATGCCGACCTGCGGTGGGGACTTCAATGGCGATGTCGCCTTTTTCTCTTCTGAGCCACAACGCCCAATGGGGTGGTGAAGTGTACGGCGAGGTTCGGAGGGAAAACGCTTCCTCGTCCGCGCTGAGCTCCACTCCGATTCGCTTGGCGTGCCAAGCCGCCACTTCCGCCCAACTGGAGTCCCCCTCCTGTGCACGAATCAGGGGCTGAATCACACCCCGCCCGAGATGCGCCAAGTGATCCGAGGAGGGTGGGCTGGAGCGATCGGGGGAAGCCAGCGGGTCGCGGAGCGGGAGGCGACCATCGAGCGGTTTCGCACTGAAGTGTCGCAGTGCGAGTGCAAGTGTATCGCTTTCATCCAGCACCAGCTGGAGAGCTTCCCCGGCATCCGTCCAGATCACCTCCAAGTCTGGAAGCGCCGCCCGGAGAGCGGTGAGGTCGAAGTCCTCGGGGAGCATTCCGTTGATCTTGAGCTGGCTGCTCGGCCCCTCGTGAACCTGAACCACCGGATGCTGCGCATCCAGCGCATCGACCAGGGCTTGAGGCGGACTCAGTGACAGCCCGCGAGCATCAAGAAGCCTTGCAAGGCCAACGCCGGCTTCTGGAAATCCAGCAGAGGCCCCTGCATTGGGCACGGCAAAGACAACAGTGGAGTTCGACCCGGGTCGGTACCACGTCCTTCCCAGATCCTCATTCCCGCTTCCCTGGAGAAGGAGACCGTCGGGGTGCCTTGTGATTCGCATGACGGTGCTGCTGGCCGCAGTATCCAACTCGAGAACAGACAGCGCGTCACCAAACTGTTCTGGCCGCAGTTTCGTTTGACTCTGAAGGGGAACGGCCCCGCTGACCACCTCCTCCCAAGCCGGAGCGCTAACGAGTTTCGACTCACGCACCAAAGGGGCCTCGGGTGTGCCTGCGGCGAAACCCGACAGGCCTGCGGACAGAAGCGTGCCGAGCAGAAAACCCACACCGGATGTCAGCACAGTCGGGACCAGAATCCGGGGAATGCTTCCGCGCTTCCAGCACCTCACCACCAACAGAGAGGAGAGCAGATACCCGAATCCAAAAAGATCAGCGGCTCGTAGACCTGGGTAGGCTTCTCCGACCTGCCAAGCAATGAGGACCTTCATCACATACGCCACGGAGAACGCGACAACCAGTGGACGCAGACCACTGAGATTGATGCGACGAAGAGGTGTTGCTCGGAGGAGAAAGCCGAGGACGCTCGCCATCACGATGACCTCGACTACAGTAGCCAAGACCTTGGTCGGGTCGTTCCAAGCGATAGCGAGCAGTCCCGGTAGAAGAATTCCACCAAATTCCCAGCCAAACCTCAGGTTCATTCGGGTTGCGAGAGCCGTGGCGCAAAGCAGAATGATGTAGTCTCTTGGGGTGCTCAAGAAGTCTTTTGACCATTCTTCAGTGCTGAACGCGAGGTGACTCAGGTTGAGGTTGGTGTACGGAAGCAAAACGCAGATGAGGACGGTGTAGACCACAAGAATCGGGATGCCCACCAGGGGAATCCCTCGGATCCAGCCTGGCATCCACAGAGCGTTGGCCGTGAGAGGCACCAGCACCAAGCCTACGGAGTACAAACTTGTGGAGTCACCCAATCCGATGGCGCCTAAAACGGCCACTCCGGGACCGGCTTCGAAAAAGAGCCGCACCAGAACCGACAGGACCAGAATGAGGAAAAAGCGATCGCGCCCGAAGGCTCGATCGGTACCGAGCACGCGGGGGAACCCATGAATGACCAAGCGAGCCAAGAGGTAGGTGGCCATGGCCTCCAAGCCGATCAAAGCTGCAACGTTGGGGGCGACCACCAAAATTCCGGCGAGGTATCCGGGAACAACGAGTCCTGACTGAGGCCAGCCAAACCGCTCGCCCAGAAAGAACAACACCAGCACACCCAACAGCACCGCGGTGAGCAGGCTGTTGTCTGCGTAGATGCTGGGGATGAGCGGGAAGACCCCTTCGCTCAGCACGGCGACCCTTCAGTGTTGGTGTTCGTATGGACTGCACG
>JAYXVV010000046.1:0-4229 GCA_036021505.1 Myxococcota bacterium
GACGCTTTGTTCAGCGATTCGCCTTTGCCTCTCTGTTCTCAAGCCGACTCTCCGAGATCGTGCGGTACCCCCGATTTCGGGCTCTTTTGCCACTGGTCGGTCCGGACGCGAGAATTGGAGAGTACGAGAAAGATGGGGTTGTGGTGAACCGCTACCTGAATGAAAAAGGCAGCATCTACAAGCGTCTGGGTTGGCACACGGATGGACTGAGGGATCTCTTCTACCTGAGGATGCCGAAGAAGATGCTCAATGTCGGTCTCCACCTCGATGCGGTCGGGGAGGAAGAAGGGGGTCTTCGCATTCTGCCAGGAACCCACACCCAGGGCTTCTTCTCCATGTGCTTTCGCAAGCTGTACTTTCTCTGGCATCGACAGGACAAAAATGAGGTGTGTGTGAAGACTCAACCGGGAGACCTGACCGTGCACGATGGGCGGTTGTGGCACCGAGTGGCCCAGGCGAAGATGAGCGGCGAGGCGAGCCTTCGCCACAGCATTTACGTCCCGTACATCACAGGTCCGGTCGAGGTCAAAGGACCCGAGAGTCCGACGCCGGGCTACCATCGGTTGGGGGCATTGATGCGGGGCCTCAAGCGTCCCTTTGTGGGACTTCTGTTGGCGATGGGCCTGGCTGTCTCCCAGGCGGAGGCCACTCCGTTGGAGGACGGAGACCTCGAGGGCACGTTCGCGCTGCGTGTGGAGATCAGCCATGTCGTGGAGCTGCCCATGCTCCCGGATCGGGTGAATGAGGGCGTGAACTACATTCTGGTGACGCGAGACCACGAGGGAGAGGGGCGGTACCGCCAGCGAACTCGGGTGTGTCGCTCGAGAAATGGTTCGGTCATGGGGTCGAGCGTCCAGGTGCGCGATGCTGCATTGACCAACATGCCGATGACTCGAGAGACGGTCACACTCGACCCCGACACGGGGCGCTACACCTCCTTTGGTCACGTTCAACTCTGGGGGATTCAGCCGAATCGGGAGGGGTATACGGCCGCATTTCCGCAGAGCATTGAGGCCTCGAAGCAGCCACCGTTTTCCGAACTCATCTACGACATGGATGGGGACGGCCAGCTCGGGGTGGCGATGCATGCAACGGGCTTGTCATCGGGTTCACTCTCCGGCATTCAGCGCAAGCAGTTTCAGCTGACGGGCACCGCGCTCTCGGCCGATCGCATCCTCGGGCTTGCCATCATGGAGAAAGAGACGCTGGTCCTGAACTCGACGAGTCGCGTCATCTCCACAGGCCGCTACAAAAAAGCGGTGAGTTCGGACGACCGGTCGGACAGTTTCTTTGAGGAGATTCGGATCCCCGAGGGCTCCACCTGCGATACCGTTCGTCGCATGGCCGATGACGGGACCTTTCTTCAGGAAACGCCGTTTTAGGCTCGGCTAATCGTAGGCGGGAAGCGCCTGCCCTTGCACATGGAGCAGAAGCTCTGCATAGAGATCGGTCACATAGGACTCCAGGTCGGAGGTGTCGGGCAGGGGCGTATCCATGTGCTCTTGAAACTGAAACTCAGTGCGGTTTTCTCCGACATCCAGCAGCAGAATCGAGCCCTCCATCTTTTCGATAAAACTCGTTCCGTCGATCTTCTGGAAGCGGGCGGAGACAATTTCGGGGGCCTCGTTGCTCCCTTGGATTAAGCCTTGGCGCCAGGCGACGTCGTAGGCGACGGTCACGATGTCCTCGACCTCTTGACTCACGACGTAGCTGATGTCGTATTCGGGCTCCGTGTCCCATTCGATGGTGTAGGAGGAGACGGCTCTACGGTCGATGAAGACCTCCTCGTCCTGCAGAGCCTCCCAGACGCGAGTGACGTCCGCATGGACAAATCCCCGCGCATGGACCCAGATGTCCTCGTCGATCCCGGCCTCCAAGAGCAGTCCCTCGTTCTGGTCGGTGTTGCTGGTGTCCGCAGCAACACGAAGCTCTCCCAAGGGCTCCAGCCCTGGGGGAAATCGAGCTTCAGGGCTCTCGAAGCAAGCGGTGAGCGAGGCCGTAAGGACAACGAATGGGGCAAGAGTTCGCATGACGTTCATCCTACCCCAAGCTGCATGGCTGCGGAAAGAGATGTTAATGGGCGTCGATGCGCGTGTATTTGGACAGTCTGGGCTGTCGGCTCAATGAAGCTGAGCTGGCCTCTTGGCGACTTGGGTTTCGAGAGGCGGGACACGGCATCGCTCTTCGGGTGGAGGATGCGGACGTCGCGGTCTTCAACAGCTGTGCGGTCACGCAGGATGCATCGCGGAGTTCGCGAAAGAGCACACGGCGGCTCCATCGGCTCAATCCAGACGCCAAGATTGTGCTGACCGGGTGCTACGCTTCCTTGGAACCGGAGGAGGCCAGGGGGCTGGAGGGCGTGGATCTGCTGGTGGGCAACAGGGACAAGGATCAGCTTGTACAGCGGGTCCTGGATGAACTGCCGGGCTGGGAGATGCCGGTCCGTGCGGAGGCCTTCATCGAAGAAGGCGACTCCGAAATTGGAGAGAGGAGTCGGGCCTTTGTGAAGGTTCAGGACGGCTGCCGACACAAGTGCACCTACTGCATTGTGACCCGTGCCCGCGGAGAGGAGCGGAGTCGGAGTGTCGAGGACATCACTCAGGAGATCAACCGACTCCATGCCTCGGGTCACGCCGAAGCAGTGCTGACCGGGGTTCACTTGGGCGGCTACGGAAACGATCTTGGGATCGAGCTCACCGACCTCATCGAAGCGCTTCTTCGCGACACAGCGATGCCGCGAATTCGGATTGGCTCGCTGGAGCCCTGGCGGCTCGATGAGCGCTTTTTTGCGCTCTGGGGGCGCAGTGAGCGCTTGATGCCTCATCTGCATCTCCCGCTGCAGTCTGGCTCCGACACGGTGCTCAAGCGCATGGGCCGCCGCTGCTCGCAGGAGGGCTATGCTCGGCTCGTCGAGCAGGCTCGTCGAGCGATTCCCGACCTGCACTTGAGCACCGACCTCATCGTGGGCTTCCCGGGGGAGACCGAGGCTGAGTTCGAGGAGGGGCTGAATTTTGCGGAGGCGATGGGCTTTGGACAGGTGCACCTGTTCTCCTACAGTCCGCGCTCCGGCACCCGAGCCGCTAAGATGAGCGGCCAGCTCGATCGAGAGACCAAGCGCCAACGCTCCCAGCGCATCCATGAGGCCGCCGTGGTGTGGAAGCAGAAGGCGATGGCCCCGCTGCTGGGTCGAAAGGCCGAAGTCCTCTGGGAGCGACCCGTCGAGGGGCGACCCTGGCAGGGCTACACCAAGTCCTACTTCCGGGTGCTTATGGACGCTCCTGACCTGCAGTGGAGGAGGGGATTGACCACTGCGGTTCAACTGGAAAGTCTGGGGGAAGGGGCGTATCGGGTGGTGGCAGGCTCGCAGTAGGGCGTGCTGGGTTCACTCGCCGAAGGCTGCTTCGAGTTGGAGATTGGAGAAGTCTCCCCGCAGAAAATGGTAGAAGTCGCGAGAATCAATGTAGACCATCTCCACGCGGCCCATTCTCAAAGTGTCCCCTGTGCGAATGGTGTAGTCCTTCTCGCTCTTCAGCCTCTCGCCATTGAGGAAGGTGCCGTTGCTCGATTCCCTGTCCCGAATCTGTGCACTCTTGAAACGCGTTGCTGCACTGTACGCGGCGTGAAGTCCTGAGACGGAATAGTCGTTGATCACCACGCTGCAGCGACCAACGCGTCCCACAGTGACGATACGGCCCGTTCCTCCGTCGGCATCCTGGAGAAGAACCAGCGCCTCACGATGGAAGCGCCGGTCTTGGAACATTTCCGGATCATGGATGCCCTCAACAACGGTGCTCATGCTCATCGGGTCATGAACGAGCGTTCTTCCAGCCAGAGGATTTTTCTCAGCCGGAGGTGCGATGCGGTGCTTCGCTTTGTTTTGCAGCTTGCCGCCTTTGATGGTGTGCAAAACGAGAGCAGATCCCCGATAGAGGCGAGCAAAGCCAGCCTGGTCGAGGTAGAGGGCATCCGCTCTGGCTTCACTGAGATAGCGCATGCGTTGAATCTAATGGGGCGTGCTCAGCGTGCAATACAACCCCACTCATCCAGTCTCTAAGCGGGTGGGGCGGTGCGCTTCCTCAGAAGCTTCCCAGTCGTACTTCAGCCAAATCGCCCCAAAAGTGTCTCGATTCCCGAAGATCAGAACGGCCTCCGAGGAAGACGTGCTCCACCCGCTCGTAGCCTCCCGCGCCCAGCTCACTCGTGGCCCGCAGCTGGCCGTCTAAAAATAC
>JAYXVV010000047.1:0-6634 GCA_036021505.1 Myxococcota bacterium
GGCAGTCCGCCTCAATCCCCTCGGTATCCTCTCCCGACCGCCGCCAGAGCGCCACCCAAGTGGAGGAATCCGGAACGGCATAACGAACCGAGAGACCCACCACCTGAACCTGAATCCGAGGATCCATTTGGCCTGCAAGGTACCGAAGCAGAGCCACCCGATGGCCGCGGAGGACCACCTTCCGCTTTCCGCTGAGCAGAAGCGCATCCGAGAGGCGAGCGCCCCAAGGCTCCGGATCAAGGCCTCCACAAATCTCGCAGTCCGAAAGATCGGAGGGGAGAATGGCCACAGCACTTGGCGCTGAGCAGCTGTGCCTCCCGCAGTGAAACACAGCGGTCTCATCAACCAGCTTCCTCAGGAGCCCCGAATGCCCAACTTGGAGGTAAGAGATAAATTCCGAAAAGCGACCCATTTCCGTCAAGCCTCGGACCCATCGGTTGAGATCCTCTCCGCCTCGGATCCGCCAGTCTTGGAGGACTCCTTGGACGGTCTCCAGGCCCTGAACATCGATCGATCTCAGTTCGCTCAACTCCGATTCAAGGGCGCGTTCTCTCTGTCGCAAACCCTCGATTTCCCGCAACAGTTGTTCCCTTTCCGTCTTCAGAGAGCGCAGCTCTTCAGACTCTCGCGAACGAGTGACAGTGGGCTCATCGGCCGCCCCTTGCGGCGTCCTCGGCACCTTGTCGCTCACCGGTACAGGAGGATTCTGAGGGGGCGCCGTTACCCGAGGTGTACTCTTGGAGTGTGTTTTGCCCGATTCATCCAGGCGACGCACCCCCAGCCTTCGCATCACCTCATCGAAGTCGTTTTCGGATGACACTACTGGTCCAGGGGTTCAGCGACCCGAACCAGCAATTCGCGAGCATGAACCACAGGGTAGGTCCTCATCGTCACGACAACTCCCTCACGATCGGCACGAAACTCCTCGAGAAGCCCCCCTCCAATCACCTCGGTAATCTTTCCCAAGAGATGGCCCGGCTTGACTCGATCACCGAGCTTGACCTCAGGGACCCAGAATCCTCCGACTGAGCCATACATGTAGGACACCTCCTTCCGCGTGGCATCCGCCAAAGGCCGACCCGAGTCCATCGGAACAGGAAGAATCCCAAGGTGGTCCAAAAGACGCATAATGCCATTGGCCATCTC
Organism: Myxococcota bacterium; assembly: GCA_036021505.1. Lineage (GTDB taxonomy): Bacteria > Myxococcota_A > UBA796 > UBA796 > CAJQPC01 > JAYXVV01. The sequence continues at coordinate 1,147 of JAYXVV010000047.1, forward strand.
TCGAGAGTCGGAGACATCCAAGGTCGCTCCGCGGCCGCCAAGCACGTGCAGAGCGGACTTGCCTCGTTGACGCCAGGCACCCACGATGCCCGTGGACTCCAGCCTGTCTCCAGCCCGACGCCAGACCAAGGGAAGCTCCATCGCTCGCCCCAACTCCACCTCCCGACCCGAGAGTGGGACACGTACCTGAGGCATTTCCCGCATCAGTGGAGAAGCCGAGTGCACATCAATGCAGACATCCGCGTCGGTCTGCTCCAACAGAGCATAGGCGATCCGTTCCACCGCAGAACCATTCGGGTCCCCAGGAAAGGCCTTGTTGATGTCGCGATCGTCAAAAGGCCAGCGTTTGGTGCCCTGATCCATTCCAAACACATTCACTGCGGGGAAAATATTGACGGTTCCCTGCAACCGAACGTGCGACAACAGACCCGCGAGAATGTTGCACGTGTGAAGCCCATTGAGTTCATTCCCATGGAGGCCACCCACCACGGCCACCGAGGGCCCACCCGAGCCAAAGCTGAGCCGTTCCAGGCGATATGCCCCGCGATAAGGGGCCTCCAAACGGTAGACTTCAGACATTTTCACCCCCCGCAACAACGCGAGCCACCATGGTTCCCGGTAAGACCACAGGCTGCTCTCGGAGCGCGAGCACGCGGCCGGTGAAGGGGCTTCGAACCTCTTCCAAGAGTCGCCCGCCAATCGGGTCGACCACTTCACCCACCAAATCACCCGCAGCCACCGGCCCCCAAGGCCGCACCACGGGCATGAAAAGTCCACCGACCTCGGCCCTCAATCGCTGGACCTCGGGATCTTTTACCACTGTGGGTCGCGCCACACCCGCCCAGTGAAAGGGAAGAGCATCGTCTGGAAGCACCTTCAAGACGTTCAGGAGATTCAGCACCCCATTCGCGAGCGCCTCAGCAATTCCTGCAGTCAGTCGGTTCCCTGTTCCGCCCTCCAAAACAATGGATCTGGGAAACTGGTAGACCAGTGTGGAAGGCGCTGCAGGGCCGGGATTTCTCGCCCAAACCACCTCCACGTTGGTGTGACGCGCGAGCTCCGCGGCCTCTTGATCACCACCCCGGACCTGAGCCTGCAAGGCCTCGGTAAACGCAGGATGGGCCCCACGAACTTCGATGAGCTGCGAGACGCCCGTAAGATCCTCGACCAATTTCGCCGCAACTTGGTCCGGAGCATGCGCACCCGATCGCCCGGGAAACCGTCGGTTGAGATCCTGATCGAAAAAAGGCCATCTCCGAATTCCTCGATGCGCCGCCAGTGGATTCACGCAGGGATACACATCCACGGTCCCGTTGATGTGGTCGTGGTGCTCCTGGAGGTGCGAGGCCACAATGTGTGCAACCCGGACCCCCTCCGGCGTATCCCCTCGAACCCCCGCTACGAGTGCAACCCTCGGCCCATCACCGTTGGTGAATCGGCGCCGGACGATGTCTACACGCTCTCCGGTGGGCATACCTGCGGAGCAAATCACTGATACTAGAGAAGCCATGGGTTTTCTCCTCTAACGGAGAGACCATTCGATACCACTCAAAAAGCAGATCCAGGCTCCAAAACGACCGTTGTTGACGTTGGGTTAGGGTTTGAGGAGCTGCGCACACCCCTTCCTCACCAGCTGGTGGGCCATCGACAAATAAAGCCCAAGGAAGCGATCAACAGCCCCGAGGTCGTCCTCTGCAGCAGTTGAGCACTCTTGAGCAAGACCGTCCCATTGTGCCGCCTCTTCCAAAAACCACTCCATCAGCCTTGGTTCCACTCCATCGACACCCGAAAAAGACCGACTCGAGGCCCCTACCCAACGCACAAACTTTGAAACCGCAAACTGGGCCGCCACAGAAGGCTTCAATCCTCGGAGAAGCTGGGCATCATAGTCTGCGAGGACCCACTCCAGAGCACCGTGTGCCCCCACAAGCCACCGTTCCAACTCTCCAGAGGACGGCAGGTTTTCAGTCAACGCCGTTGAGGGAAGACACCATCCCGTCAGAAACGCGCTGCCATCCTCATTTTCTGGAAGTCCAACTCCCTGAATGACCGTCACTGCTGGTTCGAGCGAGCTCACCCGCGCAGATTACCAAGCTAAGCCTTGCCACGTCAATGGATCATCCGGGCGCACCCACGATAAGGTTGTGGTGATGACCCGCAACTTACCCCAAATCAGCCTGGTGATTCCCTGCTTCAACGAGGCACCACGAATGCCCGCCTGTATCGATGGCATCGGGAGGTTTCAAGCCAGCGTCGACGCCGAAACTCAGGTGATCTTGGTGGACGACGGTTCCACGGATGAAACCCCCAAAGTCGCAGAACGATTGGGGCGGGGCCTGGACAATTTTCTCGTCCTGCGGCGCCCGCACCTCGGAAAAGGAGCTGCACTTCGGTCCGGGGTCCTTGAAAGCACTGGTGGACTTGTCTTTCTCGCTGACGCAGATTGGTCGATGCCGCCCGAACAAGCCTCGAGGTTTCTTCTTCCCGGTTTCGAGTCTGAAGTTCGAATTGGCAGTCGCGAGGCAGCGTCCTCCAAACGCCACGACGAACCGGTGACCCGCCACCTGCTCGGCCGCGTGTTCAACGCCTATGTCCGAGCGCTCGCCCTTCCTGAAATTCAGGACAGTCAGTGTGGCTTCAAGTGCCTACCCGGAGACCTCGCACGACAGGTTTTCGGGAAGCTGCAGACAGACGGCTGGGCCTTTGATGTCGAGATCCTCCTGCGAGTCAAAAGGATCGGCATTCCCGTGAAAGAAATCGGTATCGACTGGCACCACGACGCGGACACCCGACTTCAGCCCCTGCAGGACGCTGCGAGAATGGCCTGGGAGGTCTGGCGAATCACTCGAGACGTTTCTTAGCCGGCCTCAACCGAGTTGAGCCTCGCGGTCAGTTCCTCGAGCGCCTCCTCGACGGCTCCACCCAACTGTTCTCTTTCCAAGCGATTGACCAAGGAGAGCTGGGCCTCAATGAGCCCCGGCAACTCCAGGGTGGTGTCCCTTGCAGCGGCGCGGAGCGAATCCAACATCGAGTCGACCTGCTCGTGCAGGTCCCCCCACTCCTCTTCCGGAGGCAGCACCCTGCGAATCTGGACCCACACCGGCGAGGTTCGGCCAACCAGCTGGTGTGCGGGAGTGGAGAGAGCCTCCGCGATTTCGCGAGCTTTGGGGTTGCCGCCACGTCCCACTCGCGGCTCCCCGACTGTTTCGGGTTCGACTGAATCGGCAGCCTCAACGGCCTCAGAAGGCGCCCGGGCAGCAATCGAGCGAGTCAGGGCCCCGTCCTCTGCTTGCACATCCACGCCCTCCGCAGGTCCCCTTTCCTCTCCTCCCCCCCTGGGAAGAAGCAAGAAAGCGAACAAGAAACCCACAACGGCTGCGACCCCATAGACCAATGCACGGCGCCCTGCACTCATGGGGCCTCACAATTCTTGAAGACACCGACGACAGCTGTCTTGTCATCACCACCCATGTTCGCAGTAAGACCCCACAGCGGGCTGGACTTGACCTGATAGTCCCCACAGCGCTGCTTCATTTGCCTCCAAATTTCAACAATCTGCTTCACACCCGTTGCCCCGACCGGATGACCAAACCCAACCAGTCCGCCCCCTGTATTGACAGGAATTGCGCCCTCAATGGCTGTGGCGTTCTCTCGCAGCAGTTGCGCTCCCTCGCCACGCCCTGCGAAACCCAAGGCCTCGTACATCAAAATTTCTGTGAGCGTAAAGCAGTCGTGGACTTCAGCAATACCGACATCCTCCGCCGCGATACCGGCCATGGCATAGGCTCTCTCAGCTGCGAGCTTCGTCGTTTCGAGGGCAAGAGGGTCCCCGTCTGTGTAAAGGCTGGCGGTTGCATGGCCCCAGCCCGCCCATTCGATCACGTCCTCCTCCCGCAGGCCAAGCTTTGCCAGGCCCTCTTCGGTGCAAAGGATCATCGCCGAGGCCCCATCCGATACCTGCGAGCAGTCCGTGATCTTCAGGTAAGCGCTGAACTCCTCGTTGGAGAGGAAGTTTGGATTCTTCTCTGAAGCCGAACCCGCCAGCGCCAAATCGACTGTTCGATGCTGCATGTGAGCCAGGGGGTTGCGATTGGCATTGGCGTAAGCCTTCACCGCGGCTCGCCCAATGTCTTCCTCCGTGCACCCCGTTTGCTGCAGGTAGTGTTTCGTCCGGCGGGCGAACAACGCTGGGAAGGTAAAATCATCGATGGATCGCTGACGACTGTAGTCGGAGGCCCTTGCGAGATAGTCTCCACCCACTCGAGCAGAGGCCGTCGTCTGGATCTCGACTCCTGCAATAAGGCAGACATCCGCACCCGCCCCGAGGGCATCCACACCACACAGAGCCGCGAGCCCGCCCGAGGCACAGGCTCCCTCCACTCGCATCGAGGGCTTGCCCTCCAAAGACGGATGCGCTCCAGCCAATGCTGCACCAAGATGGCCCTGGGAAACAAAGAGCTCCCCGACAAAGTTTCCGAGGTAAGCCTTGTCCACCATCGAAAAATCATCGAGCCCAAGCGCCTCTCTCAACCCGTCCAGAGCCACCGAGAGATGTTCCCGAAGGTTTGGATTCTCCTTGGTTCCAAAATCCGGATGCCTTTTCCAGATAAAATCAGGATGACCCTTGCCAATAAACCGACTGTGAGCACCGCCCGCTACAAAAATTCTACTCATTTTCAAAGCCCTCCAGGAAACGACAACGCCCCCTCTCGGGGGCGTCTTTAACCGTCTGCCTGCACTGTGAGGAGCAAAGCTTGCGGGCTTCACAGAAACGTCAGACTCTATGCAGAGCGACGCTCCTTCAAGATCCGCTCCACCTCGGGGTGGAGTTGATACAGCGTAATGACGGTGCCGAATGCGTTTTTCCACTGACGCACTCGTTCTCGGCTCACACCGAACTCGTCGGCAATCACCTGCCCGCTTTCACCCTCACCGAGGGCCTGAAGCAGGCGCCGGAACTTGGACCGGCCATATGACTTAATAAAATTACGGGCCACGCGTTCGCGGCTCTTAGCACTGGATGTAGCCATTTGGGTTCTCCCTTTTGGCGATGTTTCTCGTCTCGTTTTCCCTTATTGTTCCCGCAGGAGACTCCCATCTCCTCCAGTTACAATACCATCGATCATTGACACGTCAATGACTAAATGAGCAGATCGGAAAAACTTCGTGCTTCTTTACCGATCTCAGCATTTTTTTTCAGATCCCCACGGGACGAGCACCTCGAATCAAGCGATAACAAAGGTTTCACCTGAAAAATAAAAAGGCAAAATAATCTCGACGGGCTGAGGTGCCGACTTCATGCTCCATGGAAGGATTCATGATGGAAACAGATGGTATACCGCCTTTAACGTCATCAATTTCAGCGATCGGCTGAACGAAAACAAACGGTGCCGGTTTCCTGAACTGGACGGAAAAAATACGGTTCGGATGACAAGACGGTTGGAGTCATTGCCGCGCGGGGTGGTGTCGATGAACGGACTATTGAGCG
>JAYXVV010000048.1:0-39283 GCA_036021505.1 Myxococcota bacterium
TTTGTGGTCGGAAAGGACCAGAAGATTCACCACAGTGAGCGCGGATTTACGCCTGTTTCGAAGCTGATTGAAACTTGCGAGCGGCTGGAGGGTCGGCAGGCAACGGCAGCTGCAGAATCCACCGACACGTCAGCAGGAGGGTCACATGGCATCGAGACTGAGGCTCAGGCTGCTGTCGTCGACGTCGACTCCACCACCGCGGTCAAAATGCTGGAGGAGAAAGACAGCCTCTTCAAGCTGATCGATGTCCGCACCCAGTCCGAGTTCGACGCTGACCACTCCGCACATGCGACTCGAATTGCTGTGGATGAGATCCCCCACAGGTACCAAGAAATTGGCCAGACCGACTACCTGATCTTCGTCTGCCAAGCAGGAGGCCGCTCCGCCGCTGCGGCAGAATTCATGGTCTCCATTGGTGCCAAAGAAATCTACAACGTTCTCGGCGGCATGAGCAGCTGGGACGCCGACAGAACCAACGCTGCAGAGTCCGGCAAAGACTAAGGCCCTTCATGATCCCTTCCATCCCTCCCCTCCTCGCGCTCCCTGGCGCCTCCGAATCCACTCTCGACCTCCTCTTTGAAGCGGACGCCATTGTCCAGTTGGTCCTGTTGTCACTCGTGGGAATGAGCGTGGCCTGCTGGGTCATCATCATTGCCAAGGCCAAGCTCATCAAAGAGGCTACCCGGCAATCTCAGGAATTCCTTGAGCTCTTCTGGGGAAGTCGTCGCCTCGACCATGTCTATGAGGAGACCTCGAAGTACCCGGACTCGCCCATCGCCGAGGTGTTCAAGGCCGGCTACGTTGAGCTCAACAAGCTCTCGAGTGCCGGCAACCAAGGCAGCCCAGGAGCGCCCCCACTGCTCGGCGCAACGGAGAACGTGGAGCGTTCCCTTCGCCGGGCCAGCGCAGTGGAGATCACCTCTCTCGAGCACCGCATCTCGTTTCTGGCCACGACCGGAGCAACGGCACCGTTCATCGGCCTCTTTGGAACGGTGTGGGGGATTCTCAGGGCCTTCCAACGCATTGGCATCGAGGGTTCGGCGAGCATCGAGGTGGTCGGACCCGACATTGCCCATGCACTGATTGCCACAGCCGTGGGTCTCGCAGCCGCCATTCCTGCCGTAATGGCCTACAACTACTTCAACACCCGACTTCGTGTGCTGAGCAGTGAGATGGAGAACTTTTCCAGCGACTTTCTCAACATCGTGAAACGTCACTTCAGGACGGGCTGAGTCATGGGAATGAGCACAGGTGGCAACAATCGAGGAGTCATGGGGGAGATCAACGTCACTCCCTTTGTAGACGTCATGTTGGTGCTGTTGGTCATCTTTATGGTGACTGCTCCGATGATGGTTCAGGGGCAAAATGTGGATCTTCCCAGGGCAGAGGGGGAGCCTCTCACTCCGGGAGAAAACCAGATGATTCTCTCGATCACGGATGACGGAACCTATTTCATCAACGAAACGCCCATTCCAGCAGAGGAATTGAATCCCAAGCTGGCGGCCATTGCTGAGGCCAATCCGAACCAAGATATATTTGTAAAAGCAGACGGTCAGGTGCCCTACGAGCTCGTGGCCAAACTCATAGGAGCCGCGAAGCAAGCCGGGATTCCACGTGTTGGTCTTGTGACCCAGCCCGATTTGGAGAACTGATCGGTGAAGAGCGCCCTCATTCCAGCACCCTTTCGAGCAGGCACAGCCTTGCCGCTTTCGATCGGTCTGCACGTGGCACTTTTTGGTCTCATGGTTTCCGCTTCCAAGTGCGAGGGCGGAAGCGAAAGCTTGCTGAGTCCCGACGACATCATGGAAGTGGCCATGGTCTCGCTGCCCAAATCCGAAAAGCTTCATCGCGTGACCCGAGCACCCGACCCCCCGTCGGGGACCACAAAGCGAGTCGAGGCTCCCCCACCTCCACCTGTGCAGAGCGATTTGGCCCTCAAAGTAGAGGAGGCTCCCGAGGAACGCGGAGAGCCCGAGCCTGAACCTCAGCCCGACCGCAGCGAACAGCGTCGTGAGCTGATGGAGCAAATGGAGCGCGATGCCAGGCGGAAGGCCCTGATGGAAAGTCTGCAGAACGCACCTGTCGGAGCACGTGACCGTCCGCCAGCAGACCCCAATGGCATTGAGGGCTCAACCGGCACCTCGCAAGGAGCCATGGGCGATCCGATCATTGCGGCCTGGGCAGAAACGGTACGGGCTGCCGTACGCTCCAACTTCAGCGCCCTCCAAACGGAGGCCCTCAGCGCCGTCTTCACGCTTGTCATCAACCGCGCTGGTGAGATTGTCCAGCACCAGATGACCCAGTCGAGCGGCAACACCTCTTTTGACGCCGCTGCCCGAACGGCAATCCGAAACACCGGCCGTCTTCCCGCCCCCCCGGCAAATGCCATGCCCCGTGAGACAGCCGCTATCTCGATCACCCTCTCGAACACAGAGTGACCCATGACCCGAACACCTCCCATTCGTCGGTTTCTCGCGCTCGCGACACTCCTCCTCGGACTACTGGCCCTGATCGGACCCGGCCAAACGGTTCAAGCGGATGATGACCCCTCCATTCAGGGACTGCACATACGAATCAACAAGCCTGGAGGACAGGACCTGCCCCTGGCACTTCCACGACCACAAGGCGACAGCGAGAGCATCGATGCACTCTGGGAACTTGTTCAGCGAGACATGAAGCTCTCCGGCTACTTCAGGGTGCTGGACCCACAGGCCTTCATCGAGCCACCCAATGCAGGTCTGGAACCCGGAACCTTCCGCTACACCGACTGGGAGGTACCTGGGGCGACCGCCCTGGCGAAAACCGCGCTGATGACCCTCGAGGATGGACGACTTCAAGCACAGGTATGGGTCTACGATGTTCCGGGCCGCAACAAACTGATGGGCCGAGCGTTCACCTTCAACCCCAGTCAACTGCGGCAAGCCGGGCATCGAATCGCCAACCTCATCATCGAGGCTGTTGGGGGAGAGCCCGGCATCTTCAACACACGTTTCGCTGCAGTCAGTCGCGCAACTGGGAACAAAGAAATCGTGGTTTTTGATGTCGATGGCGCAAACCTTCGACCCGTGACACGAAACGGGTCCATCAACTTGCAGCCCGCCTGGTCGCACGACGGCTCCAAGCTGGCCTTTACCAGCTATCGACGAGGAAACCCCGACCTGTATGTCGCAGACCTCATCCGGGGAAAAACGCGTCCTGTCTCGACCCGAACAGGCATCAACAGCGGGGGAGCCTTTCATCCCAACGATCGCCTGCTTGCACTCACGCTTTCCAATCGCGGCGACTCGGACATCTACACCGTGGGCAGTGATGGCTCGAACGGTTCCCGGCTCACACGCTCGCCAGGAATTGATGTCTCGCCCACTTGGTCTCCCGATGGCAGCCAGATTGCCTTTGCCTCGGAGCGCTCCGGGGGCATCCAAATCTACACCATGGACGCCAGTGGGGGATCCGCCAAGCGCCTGACCTTTGACGGCTCTCACAACACCGACCCGTCATGGTCACCCAAAGGCGATCGCATCGCCTACGTGAGTCGGGACACCAAGTACGATGTCTTCACGATTCGAACCGACGGATCCGGCCGAGTGCGCATCACGGAGGACATGGGCAACAACGAGGATCCGACCTGGTCTCCCGATGGACGCTACCTCGCCTTTTCCTCCACGCGTACCGGAGCCTCCCACATCTGGATCAGCACGGCAGACAGCATCCACCAGATGCAGATCACTCAAGGCCGCGGGGGCTACTCCAATCCCGCATGGTCACCACCGAGCTGGTAGGGAAGGCCATGCGCCAAGCCTCCATCGATCTTGGAAGCAACTCGGTTCTGTTGACCGTGGTGGACGGCGGTCGAGTGCTGCATGACGAAGCCCGCGTTGTGGCCTTGGGGAAAGGCTTGGGCGACGGGGGAGCCTTCGATCCTGAGCGGATGGAAGCCGCCTTGGACGCTCTCCGGGATTACGCCAAGACAGCCGTGCAATTCCAGATCGCCCCAGCGCATGTACTGGCGGTTGCCACCTCCGCCTCTCGGCGAGCAACCAATGCCGAGGCATTCTATGACCAGGTTCGGGAGGAGACAGGCCTCGAGTTCCGCATCATCAGCGGGGATGAAGAAGCGCTGTTTGGTTTTCGCGGCGCCCTTTGGGGAAGACCACTCGAAGGTGACACCGTAGTGGCCACAGTCGACCTCGGTGGCGGCTCCACCGAGGTGGTCATCGGAGACAAAGAGGGGCTTCTGTGGTCGAAGAGCCTCGAGCTCGGCTCGGCACGCCTGACGGAGGACTTCTTGGGCACGGGCATCCCCTCGCCAGCCGCCATTGAGGAGGCCCGAGCCTGCGTGCGAAAGACCTGTGAGCAGATTCCTGCTTCGCCACAACCCAGCCGTATTCTGGCTTTAGCGGGCACCGCGACCACCTTGGGCGCCATTGATGCAGGACTCGAGGCCTGGGAGCCTGCTGCCATTCAAGGACGCCCCCTCTCGCGCAGCACCCTTCTTGTTCTCGCTCGAAAGTTGGCAGAAGCCACCCCTGCAGAGCGCCAGAAGATCGCAGCCATCTCACCCCAACGGGCTGACTTTCTGCTGGCAGGATGTCTGGTGCTGGATGAGGTGACTGCAGCACTCGGCGGCACTCATTGCGAGCTCTCGGTGCAGGGGCTTCGCTACGGCGTGTTCTGAACACTGACTTTGAGTATACTCGGCGGGATCACGGAGGAATCATGGAAACCTTTATTGAAGTTGCCCTCGTTTTATGGTTTGGAGTGTGCCTCCTCGTCGGCGCCAACTACGCTTCGAACCACGAGCGAGTCTTCGAGCGAATCTCTACGGCATTCAACCGAATATTTGCCTTCATCATCGGCTTCAGTTTCGCAGCCTGGGCCGGCCTTTTCGCTCTCACCTTACTGAGTAGCCTCTACGTCAGCGTGAAAGTCGAGAGTGCTGAGCCCTTGGGGTATTTTTTCCGAGACACCCTTCCGGTCTTGGTGCTTATACTCATCATCGGCATCCTCAGTATCGGTGCGATTTCCAACTTCATTGACATGAGAAAGTCTCTGGCCCTGATCTCGCAAGACACCGCTCATCTGAGAGAGATGGCTGCGAAGCGACCCAAGGCCAACGTCCCTGCCCCTCTGCCCGCTTCTCCCAAACTGGAGCGGGCCCTCCAGTCCACCGCTCCATTGGGAGACACACCGGAGATGACGGATGAGGAGAAGCTGGCCGTGGCCAAACAGGTCGCTGAGGAGGCGATACGAAAAAGCCAAGAGGCCATGAAAGCCAAAGCGTCCGAAGATGACGCCTCTCTCGACGATGAGTCGCCTACCAATCCCTGAGCCAACCGCTCCTCACAGAGAGCCAAGGGAAAGGTGGAAGCGCCACGGTTCTTCCCCTCGCTCTTCCGCCCAACTGGCCGTGTAGTAGGAAGGATTCAGACCGAAGTCCACCTGCACCGGCCCCACCGGCGTCGCAATGCGGAGACCAAGCCCTGTTCCAACCCGAAGAATCGGCTCCGGATCGACCACGATGGAGGTCGCGAGAATGGTGGGATCGGTAAAGAACACGTTCCCAGCATCCACAAAGGCCACCAGTGAAGTTCCTGAGGCCGGAATGCGAAAGGTCTCCAGCGGCGCCCATACCTCCAAGGAAAACCGGGCCATGGAGTCACCACCGGTCGGAACCCAACGGACGGGGCTGTCGCGGTAGAGTTCATCCACCACAGGTGCGAGCTGATCCGGCCAGGGGAGGTTGCTGATGGCCACGCGGTTCTTGGGGCCCACCGTGTCGAGGGCGAAACCGCGCAGGCTGTTGGCCCCACCCATCCGGAACCGCTTTTCCAAGGCCAGGGTGGTGCTCCGGCCCTGGGCCCAACCGACACCACCGCCGGCTGCGAACTGCACGCTCAAGGGCCCTACCGGAACAATCGTCTGAAGCTGTCCCTCCGCCCGTGCTGTGATTTGGTCGGCTACTCCAGGATCCGTGAGATCCATCTGCACGGAAAAGAGGTTGCCGCTTTTGGGGTTGAACCGGTCGTCGCGTCCGTCCCAGATCGCCAGCAGCGTCGGCCCAGACTCCCAGCGTGGGCCCCCGGGAAGTGCCCCAGCAATCTCCTCCACCGACCCCACGCCAAGCACCTCCACCCAGGGGTCTCCGATCACAAGAGCCCCCGGGTCCACATCCTGCAGCCAGTGCCCAAAGAAGCGGTAGCCCACGGCCAGCTGAAAGCCTTGATCCACGCCACCAATCTGGACACCGAAGGCACCGCCGCTGCGCCCCAACCGATAGGTCGGTTCCTGCTCGCGCTCATTCAAGAGCAAATCCACATGGCTTGCGACACTGGGAGAAGGAAAGCGAGGGGCATCGTAGCGAAGTGCAGCCCTCCACTCGGGAGCACTTGTATCCAGCCTCCAAGCCTCACCCTCATAGCCAACGCCCAACTCGCCCAAGACAGTCACTTTGTGCCCCACTCCAAAGAGGTTGCGGCGCACCAGACGGGAAAAGGCACGCACCCCCAAGTCTGTGGCCACGCCACCACCCACCTCAACCGCCAAGCCAGGCTTCTCTCGAACCAGGACGACAAGATCTCGAGCCTGCTCCTCTTCCCCCTCCAGGCGGAGATCTACGGACGCAAACAAACCCAGGTCATAGAGGCGGCGTCGGGTCTCTCCGAGGAGACTTGGTGAAACCGGCTCCCCCACGGTGAGAAGAACCGAATCTTCAATCAGACGTCGGAGAGTCTTGCGGTTGCCCCGCACCAAGACATAGCGGAGATACACGGGTTCTCCGGCCTCTATTCGGACCTCAGCATCCACGGTGTCTCCGCTCCGCTCCATGAGCCAGCGGACACGAGCCCCCGCCTCCAAGTGCCCGAGCTCGCGGTGAGCCTCCACAAGGTCAGCGACAGCTGCTTCCATCGCCCCTTGATCCACCACCTGCCCAACAAATCGTTCCGACAAGGCTTCCGCATCCCCCTCGAGTTCCTCGATCAAGCCCGTGAACCGAAGCTTGGACAAACGAACGAGTGGCCCCTCAACGATTTCAAAGAGCAGCTCATGGGCCACTTCCTTCTCATTTCTCGAAGTCTCGGTGAGCGTGGGTTCGATCTGAACATGGAGATGTCCCTTGGCCTCATACAGGTCCATCAAGGCTTCCCCGGCGACATCCAAGGCCTCCCGGGTCACCCGACCCTCACCCAGGGTTTCCGCCGCAGCCTCCTCAACGGCTTCCGTCAGAAAGGACGTCTCAAACGCAGCGACTCCATCAAACTGCATCTCGCTCAGCCGGTACTCTGGCCCTCGTTCGGCTCGAACCACAATCTCCTTTGAATCCGCTTCCTCATCGACATGAAGTCGAACCAACGCCTCACTCCACCCCTCCGAGCGCAGACGCTGCTCAAAGAGTTCGCGACCGTCTTCCAAATCGCTCGCACGAAGCCGGTCGACCGATGAAATTCCGAACAGAGATGGCAGCTCTTCAGAGCTCACACCACTCACCTCACTCGTCCAGGTGACTTTGGGTCCCGCCTCGATCAGAAAAACGACCTCTCGAACACTCTGTCTGCCCAGCACAGCATTCACACGAGCCTCCAGCCACCCCCGATCCCGATGAGCCCGTTCGATGGCTTGTCGTCCAGCCTCCATTCGATCTTGGGTGAAAGGCTCGCCTTCCTCGAGTCCTGCTCGGAGAAGAATTCGTCGCATCCGCCAGGTAGCCAATGCTGGGCTGTCAGCCAGAATCAAGGACTCAAGGAGCCGAGGTGGCCCTTCCTCGATGGATACCTCTAAACGCACCTGCCCCTTGGCAACCGGCACGGCCTTCACCGACGCTGAAGCCGCTGGGTATCCGCGCTGAGCGTAGACACTCTCGAGCCGGGCTGCGAGGGGTACAGCGTCTTCTTCCTCCAAGAATCGATCCCCCAGTGCGATACCGCCCGCGAGCGCGAGTTCTCGACTGGAAAAACGGGTGTTTCCAGTGAAGGACCAGTCGGACAAAACCGTCGCCGCAATCACGCGGTAGACCAACCAAACCTCATCTCGAGGTTCACCCTCGGAATCGAATCCAACCCATGGCCGGACTGTGGCCTCCACCTCCGCAAAAAGACCCGTCCCGTAGAGCATCGCCAAATCGTCTCGGATGGACAGAGCACTGATCGAGCCGCCCTGTTGACTCTTCAAGAGTGGCTCGAGGTTCTCCGAGGGCAGTCCTCCCTCGGGCGCCTCCAGCGACACTTGGCTGATCGGAATTCCGACATACCAAGGACGGTCTTGAGCCGACGCCGATGAGTTGAGAACCAGGAAAAGCAGGGTGAGCCACTTCATTCGACTTCCCACCTCAACTTAAAGTCGAGACCGTAGGCCCCCCCTAAGTCGACCGATCGCTCCTGTTCCAGGGAGGACCGGTACAACGTGAGGTAGAGCGAGTCACCCACCTGTTTTTCCAGTTCCACCACATTCTCGACATTGCGAAAGGGGTTGAACTCCACACGAAGATCCAAGTTGTAGGGATCGGACACCTGTTTTTCGAGCAAAATCCGGGTCTCAGAACTGACTTGATTGCCTCGTTCCGAAACCCCCGTCACCAGCTCCACTCGGTCAAAGGGAAGCGTTCCCCCACCGAGCCGTTCGAGGGCGCGGTTGTCAAAACCTACCCCATGAAGCAGCAGATCGGCCCCTTCCATCAGAAGTGCCGCGTTCACCCCACCAAAGCGCTCCAGCTCCTCCCGTGTGAGGCCAAACAAGAGCAGAGCATTGATGTCCGCTTGCGAAAGACTTGGCTGAGATGAGGCGACCGTGTACCAATCTGAAAACGGTCCACCGATCTGGTAGTCAATCTGGTAGAGATCCTCCCGAGAGCGAATGTCGGCATTGAGCAGAATGTCGAGCTCAGGGTCAAAGCTCCAGGGGTCCACGTAGTGGAGCTCTGCCCTCGCCACCTCAAACTCCCGGTCTTGCACGAACATGCGTCCACCCGACTGCATTCGTACGGTCCCGACCACCCCTGGGCGAATGGTGTCGCCGATGACTTGAAGATCCACATCCGCATCACCGTGCGCCAGGTTGTTTCGAATTCGAGCCGCTCCCTGACCCTGCACCGAGAGGTTCATCGAAAACAAGGGATCCTCAAGTGTGGTCTGAACCTCCTCCGCGAGCTTGGACTCGCGGACATCGATGACCCACTGCTCCCAATCGATCCGCTCCGTGAACCGAACACTGCTCAACTGAATGTCGCCGTTCAGATTCAAGTCCTCAACAGGTCCTTCAAGGGCCAGGCGGGCATCACCCTCGAGCGTTGGCAGGAAGGTGAGGTAACGAATTCGACCTCGCTCCAATTGTCCCTGGAGATCGAATCGGGAGGGCCACCATTGCTGAGCCTCGATGTACCCACTCAACGACGCCCTTCCTCCACCAAGACTACCGCCCAACCCCGCGATGTTGTATCCCTGCTCACTCGCAAGCAGCCGGCACGTGAAGTTCTCCAAGGCATGCGGAAACCACTCAGTCCGAAGACTCGCGCCCGTCGTGATGGCCTCAACGCGTACCTTGGCTCCCTCTCGAGCCGAGTCCGCATCGAGCTTCACCGTCACCGGTCCCTCGGCGAGTTCAATCCCCGGGAAAAACGCAGGCATCAAACCCAAGAGGACCATCCCCTCGGCCTCAGCCCGAGAACCAAGACCATCATGGGTGACCCTGCCCACGAGCTCCATCCCGCTGCCCGCAAAGACCAGCCCCTCAGCAAAAAACTCGCCCGAAATGACATCCGCAACCCAAGGCTCGCGGTTTCGAAGACGATGTTCACCCCAGTGGAAGTCCAACCGATCGGCGATGGCACGGCCGTGAAGGGAACCCAAGCCTTCCGCCCAGTTGCCCTGGAATACAAAACTGCCATCGAGTAGCGCATTTATGGCACGGCCATCTCGCCCCGTCGGCTGGAGTGCATGCAGGGGAAAAGAGCGCCACCCCCCCTCCAGGCTGAAGTCTTGTTGTCCACCCAGCTGCTGGCGTGCTCGAACAGCGAGTGCATCCTCAAAGAGTTCTCCAGACCAGATCAACTCCTGATCAACCCGCGCGAAATCGAAGAGACTGACGCCTACTTCCTCGTTCAAAAAACGCCCATCACGCAGAGCGATTCGGCCCTTGGGAATCGGTGACATGATGCTTCCGCCAACGGAAATGTTGGCGTAGAGGTCACCGCGCAAAAGCCCGCGTGTTCTCTCCGGACGAAGCGCGACCCGATCCGCTCCAAGGCGGCCCTGCATGGTCCAGTCCGAGCTGTCGATGGCCCCTCGGAACCAGACCGTCTCGCGGGCCTCCTCGCGACTCAACCGCAAGGGGTCGAGCACGATTCGTCCCTCTTTCACACGCGCCAAAAGGCGTCCATCTGTGAAGGATTCTCCCAAAACCTGGACCATGGCGAGCTCAAGCTCAGCATCCCCACTGAGCCGCTTGGGATCTCCAGCCAGACTGAGGGTGCCTTCAGCCGCTCCTGTGACCCCATGGTCCTCGACCACGATGTCCAGAAGATCCTCGACGCGGGTGTCCGGGAGGAGCATGTCGATGGACATCAACAGCCCCGTCGGTTGAAAATCCAGTTCGAGGCTTCCCTGCAGCTTGCTCTTGCCTTTCCATGCATGCAGGGGTTGAAACTGAATCCGCTTGAGGTCCCTCGTTGCAATTCGTGTCTCAATGCGATCGGCCCAAGGAAGTCCAAGCGCTTCAAAATCTCGCGCCTTGGCGAGTCCCTCGGCTTGTAGAGGTCGACCAAGCCTGCCCCAAACCCGTCCTTCAAGGCTGCCGTCTCCTGCAAGTTCAATCTCACCGAGAGGCGCGAGATCGGTGTAGTCCAGGTCTCCAAGATTGAAGCGCAGGTCAAAGACGGGAAAGGGACCGCGTCCCATAAAGAGGTCCGCGCCCCCGCGGCTCTTGCCCGTATCAAAGGAGCGGATCTCAACGGCCGTACCGGCGCTGTTGAGAAGCACCTCGCCCTGAAGGGACGCTTTGGGTAGGGCGAAAGTTGTGGGAAGTCCACTCCGAATGCCACGAGGAACGACCCGAAAATTCTGGCCCTCGATTTCAGCGCTACCTGCCAACGAAAAGGGTACTAAAGACCCCCGAAGAGACGCCACAAGCGATCCACCCATTCCAACCCACGGAACCGGGAAACCACTCTCTTCCCGCAGAATGTCTTCGAGCTCCAGCTGCTGGCCTTCCAATCGGACTTCGGTGTCCGCTCCATTCCACGAGGACCGAAGATCCACCTCGAGCCTTCCTCCCCCATAAGGCCCCTCTGCACCCACGAGTTCCAGCCCCTCTTGAGTGAGAAGAAGCTCACCCTGCAGCTCCGTGAACTCGGTGACATGGGTCCTTATTTTGCGCCGAGTCAGCTTCGTCTGCGCCCTCAGGGGCCCCCGAGCGACCCTGTCTGAGCCCCGACCACCAAGCACCAAGGTGGCCTCCACCTTTCCCTCGAGTTCACTCTCTTCAGGAAGCAGAGGGTTCAGCTGGTCCAAATCCAGGGCTACCTGAAGCTCACCCGACAAGCTTCTCTCCGAACCACTCAACGCCATGCCGCCCTCGAGACGGAGCAATTCCGTCTCCAGCAGCACGCTGTCCGCTCCCATCCGGTCCGGACGCAACACCAGCGATCTCAAGCGGACATTTTCTGCTTCCTGAGACCAATCGCCCCGCGTCCACTGAATTCGTTCAATGAAAGCATCCCCCACGCCGCTCCCAGTCGGGGTCAACTCCATGTTCTCCAGAACGACCTCACTCGACCCCTCATCCAAGTCCAGAAGAAGAGAACCTTCATGAATGGAGAGTGTTTCCCAGGGCAACTGCTGGACAGATTCGGCGCCCCAGGTCAGACCTGGAAACTCCCGCAACTGACCATCAACGGCATGCAGGTTCGCCTTGGGCTTCTCCAGGTGCAAGGTGTTGATTCCGCCCAAGCCCATCCAGTCGAAATCAATGCTGACCCGATCCACCTCCAAGGCGGGAAGGCCTTCATGAAGCACCACAATTGGACCTGCATCGACCTCAAAGGGAACCAGAGACACCTGAATGTCCTCGATGACCACGTCCTCGCCCAAGCTGGCTCTCAATTGACTGGAGATGAACCCCGACAACCACGCATTGAACAGGGGTACCCGCACAAGGATCGCCAATCCCCCCACCAGAAAGACCAGCATTCCACCGTAAACAACCAGTCGTCGGAGACCTCTGCTGATCGGTTTGTTCGCTTGCTTCTCAGTCGGCATGACTACCCCGCTTGGAAATCCGATCCAAGCACAGAACCCGTCGGCAAGGCCTCTCGTCCGTCACAGCCAAAACTGGAGCGGGCGACGGGACTCGAACCCGCGACAACGAGCTTGGGAAGCTCGGACTCTACCAACTGAGCTACACCCGCTAGGGTAGCACTTCTTTAGCGAGGTGTTGGAACTCTGCAAGCTCAGCCTGAGAGGACTCGCTTGAGGGCTTTCATCCTTGCTGCAACCTCCGCGCTTCGATGCTCTGGAAAGCTCTCCTCCAGTTCTCGGAGATAGCGGAGCGCGGGCCTGTGCTTGCCCGAACGCCCTGCAAGCTCAGCCAGTTCAAAGAAGGCCTCCGCTTGCCCGACGTCTGAGGCTTCCGAGTCGTCTACAGCATCCCTGAGAAACGAATAGGCCTCTTTCACTTGTCCCTGATCCCTGAGACAACGTGCCTTGAGCGTGGCGGCCTTCAAACCGGCTGCACCCTCCACAATCGCCAAGGCGTCGGCATGGAGTCCCATCGCCATAAGTCCTTCGGCTTCTTCCAGATCTGGAGCACTCGACAAAACTTCCTCTTCTGGATCAATTTCTGCGACGGTACCTCCAGACTTCAGAAGCGCATCGAAGCCTGCGTCGTCGTCATCGTCATCCACCCAGTCGTCATCATCATCCCCAAAAAGGTCGACCGCAGCGGAAGATGACTCCGGTGTGGGCTCATCGGGTCCTGGCGACTCTCCACCCTCCCCGTCATCGACCAGCTCATCCTCATCCGAAAGGGCGTTGTCGAGAAGACTGGCCATGGCTTCTGGATTGGCCTCAGGCTTTTGCGAGGAGTCATCGGCCTGCTCAAGTCCTGCAAAGAAGGGGGTTAGATCTTGCCCAGTCAGCACTGCGAGCCGCTGCTGTACCCGATCGATCTCGTCACCGGCATCGACCAAGAGGCCCTCCGCAAGGGCTTGGCCTTCCTCACTCTGCCCCATGGCGAGGCGCAGCTCTGCCTCATGGGCGCGAACCGCGAGCGTTCCTCGAGTCCCGCTGTCCATGGCTGCCAACTCCTCCAACCCCCGCTCACCGAATCCATAGCGCTTGAACACCATCATCCGGGTACACAATCTCAGCTGGACCTCATCCTGCGGCTTAGCGAGTTCGAGTTGCGTCAGTCGAAGACTTGCCAACTGGGCCTCGATTCTGGCTTTTGCGAGTTTCGCCTCCAGTGCGGAATCGGGATCACCAACCGCAATGGCCCGCTCCAGCACCGGAACCCGCTCGTCGTAGGACCGGGTCTTGGAGAGCACATCTGCCAATGCGACGAGTATGGGGCGAGCCTTTGCTTTGTCCTCCCCCATCTCAAAGGCTCGAGCCAACAACTCGAGGGTTCGAGAGTCCCGGGGATCGGACTGATAAGCCACCTGGAGGTGCCGGAGGGCACCCGCAGCGTCTTCGACGACCAAGCAGGCTTCCGCTGCGTCCTGGAGGAGATCGGGAACGTCTTCCTTCAGCTTCAGGGCCTGGGTCGCCAGTCGACCCACCTCGTCCATTCTTCCTCGCCGCCGAAGATCCGAGATGATGCTTCGATACGCTTCAAAGGCCTTCCCTTGGTCTCCACCAGCAGCCAGGAGTTCCGCTGTGCGAATTTGAAGGGGGACGTCGCCCGCCTTCAGCTTTTGCAGCTCGAGGCAATACTGCGCGGCAAGTTTGGGGTTTCTGACCTCAAGGCCGTTGATGGCTTGCTCAAAGTTGGTGATTGCGTCGTTGGTGAACCCCGCCAAGAGGTAGCAGCCCGCGAGTTCACCCACAAGTGCGGAGTCCGAGGGCTGCAAGACCACGAGTTTTTTGTACACAGCAATCGCAGCGCGGTGGTTGCCATCGACACCAAAAAGCCGGGCCAACTCCCGATAGTGCTTTGCAGCATCTTCTTTGCGACCGACACGTTGGTACAAATCGGCCAGCTTCTGACGGATTCTCCGATCGCGTGGATCGTGCCGCAGAAGAGCACCGTACGCCTCAATCGCCTTTTCGTAGTTGTTTTTGCTCAGAGCTTTCTGAGCTTCTTGTTCTTTTCGATTCCGGTCGAAAGTCGCCAAACTCCCTCCAGTCAAGACTCTTCATCACGCGCTTCCAACCAGCCCTCCAGAAACCGCGTATGAAACTCGAGGTTCTTGAACTCGTCCGAGGCCAAGAGGTCTCGGTGGAGAGGAAGGCAGGTGTGGATGCCTTCAACAACGCACTCGGAGAGAGCACGCTGCGCACGACGAATCGCAGAAGGACGGTCCTGAGCGCGGACAATGAGCTTGGCCACAAGGGAATCATAATAGGGTTGGACCATGGCTTGTTCATGAACCGCGGAATCAATCCGAACCCCAGGTCCGCCTGGAAGGTGAAAACCGGTGATCCGGCCCGGTGAGGGCATAAAAGTTCGGGGGTGCTCTGCGTTGATTCGAAGCTCGATCGCATGGCCCTCAACATGAAGCTCATCTTGCGCAAATGGCAACCCTTTGCCCGCAGCCAGGTCAATCTGGAGCTGGACAAGGTCAACATTGGTCACCGCCTCGGTGACGGGATGCTCCACCTGGATTCGGGGATTGACCTCCAGGAAGAAGAACTCATCTCCCTCCACGAGGAACTCCACGGTGCCGACACTCAGGTAGTTGGTATCGGCCACAAGGTTGGTCGCTGCTTGGCGAATGTCTTGTCGGAGTTTTTCCGGTAACCCCACCGCTGGGGCCTCCTCGACAAGCTTCTGGTGCCGACGCTGAATCGAACAGTCGCGCTCCGCAAAATGGAGAGCGTTTCCTTTCCCATCGCCAGCAACCTGAATTTCAATGTGCCGGGGCCGCCCTAGGAAGCGCTCCAGAAACAGGGAGCCATTGCCGAACGATGCCACAGCCTCTGCCGAGGTGAGCGCAAAGAAACGGCGGACCTCCTCTTCATTTTTAGCAACACGCATCCCCTTTCCACCGCCGCCGGCGGCTGCCTTAAGCATGACGGGGTAGCCAATCTGAGCCGCAATCTCAGCAGCTTCGTCTTCCGTTTGGACCTCTCCTGCTGAACCGGGCACCAAAGGAAGCCCAGCAGCCCTCGCGGCAGCCTTGGCGGAGAGCTTGTCGCCAAACTGAACCAGCGTTTCCGGTCTCGGGCCGATGAAGGTCATGCCATGGGCCACCACCTTCCGAGCAAAGTCGTCGTTCTCTGCCAAAAAACCGTAGCCTGGATGGACGGCATCTGCTCCGGTGATGTCGGCTGCAGTCAAGACGTTCGGAATGTGAAGGTACGACTTGGTGGCGTCCGCGGGGCCGATGCACACGGCCTCATCCGCGAACTGGACGTGCAGTGAGTTGCGATCGCACTCGGAATAGACTGCCACACTGGCGATGCCCATTTCACGGCAGGCACGAATGACGCGCAGTGCAATCTCACCGCGGTTGGCGACGAGGATTTTTTTGAACACGTTCTCAGTCCTTGCGAATGCGGAAAAGGGGCTGGCCAAACTGAACGGGGCCAGCATTGTCCACGAGAATCGCCTCGATGACACCCGAAGCATCGGCCTCGATTTCGTTCATCAACTTCATCGCCTCTACGATGCAAAGAGTCTGTCCCACTTGAACGCGATCGCCCAATTCCACATAGGGAGCCTTGTCTGGGGAGGGAGAGCGGTAGAAGGTGCCGACCATGGGCGATTCCAGAATGTGTCCTTCCTCTGCAGGGCCCTCGCTGTCCGCCGAAGAAGAAGTAGTCGAAGGCGCAGCTGAAGCCGCCACAGGAGGGGCTGCCTGGGAGACCACGACTTGCTCACCCACCATGCTGACCCGAACGTTGAAGCCCTTTTCTCCCTCCCACTCGGAATACTCAAGCTCACCAACCTCTTTGTCCCTCAACAAATCGATCAGTTTCTCAATGCGTTTCAACTCCATGCTCATCTCCTGTATCTGTCCCCGACAGAGGCTGGACTCGCAGCACTTTAGGAGAGGGCCCCCACAAGTGCTCGCAGGCCCAAAAAGTAGCTCGATGGGCCGAATCCGACCACACTGCCGATCGCGCAGTCTGCGAGCATACTTTTGTGCCGAAATTCCTCCCGAGCATGGACATTGGAGAGGTGTACCTCAACAAAAGGGATCTCAACCGCCAGGAACGCGTCTCTCAGAGCAATCGAGGTGTGGGTGTAGGCTGCAGGATTCACAAGAATGCCATCTACCCGGTCGACCGCCCCATGGATGGTGTCGACCAGTTCTCCCTCGCGATTGCTCTGAAAGAACTCAATGGCCACCCCCAGCTCCGAGGCAATGACAGACAACTCCTGCTCGATGTTCTGGAGCGTTGCGTTGCCGTACAGGCTGTTCTCTCGACGCCCAAGAAGGTTCAGGTTGGGACCATGGATCACAAGAATCTTCACGAGCGCGTCTCTATCGGAAGCGATCCGACTCAGGAGCTTTCAGTCGAGATGAGGACCCGCCCACTCTCGTGTCCGATCGACGCCCAAACCGCGGTCTCATCAAAAGCGACTGTACCGCCGTCGCCCGCAGTGCTCGTCGGCATGGAGTCGACATAGACATAGACCCGCAAGAGCCCGTGCTCGTCGGTCTTTCCATACATGAGGTTCGGGCTGTAGGCGTCGGCAAACTCACTGGCGAGCTCGAAGTACTGGTCGCCGGAGGTGTCCCAGAACCAAGAGCAGGCATCCGGAGCATCCAAATCGATCTGCCCGTCACCGTCCGCATCGCACTCACCAGCCGCTGGCTGACCTGGGCCGGGTACGGTTTTTATCGCTGTCTGCGGAATCAAGTAGATCCCGCCCCAGAGCGACATCACCTCGACTCGGATGTTGTCCATCGGGTAGCCGGAATCCGCGTCGTAGACCAAGAGGTCCATCATTACCAGCGCACCGATTCCGTCTTCCGTCTCGTTGTAGGCTTGATTCCAAGCCAAGACGATGTCCTCCGGAAGCTGGAGAGCAGCCGAATACGGCGCCTCAACTCCGGTGTCGGGGGGCAAGCACGCACTGGCGAGGAGTGCGATGGGGGCAACAGCAGCTTTTTTCAACAACATTCTCAACCCTCCCCAGAGACCAGTTCGGCGGCCAGCCGAAGCTCCGATGGGTCCACGAGGTCCAGACGAACCTCACCTACTCCGACGGGAACAGGCAACAGGAGTTTAGCACGGGACATTTTTTTATCGCGGTAAAGTGCAGCAATGAGATCGTTTTTTTCGCAGCGAACTTGAGTCTTTAAGCCCAACGAACCCATCAAATTCCGGAGGCGGTTTACCGCTGAGAGCTCACAAATACCGTGGGCATGCGCCCATGCAGCCTCCGCCAACAGCCCCATCGCTACCGCTTCGCCGTGCCGTATGGCCCCAAAACCGAGGACAGTCTCCACGGCGTGGCCAATGCTGTGCCCCAAATTGAGAACTGCGCGGCGCCCCGTCTCCCTTTCGTCCTCGGCGACCACCGCAGCCTTGATTCTGCAGCAGGCGTCAACGACTTCTTGAAAGGAAGCCGGATCGCGATCCAGGAGCGCCGGCACAAGGTGTTCAAGACGCGCAAAGAAGGGGTCGCCGTCAATCATGGCGTGTTTGACCACTTCCCCGAGGCCGCAACGGATTTCCTCGTCGGGGAGTGTCTGCAAGCAGTTCACGTCCACATAGACCAAATCCGGCTGGTAAAAGGCGCCGACCAGGTTCTTTCCTGCGGGGAGGTTGACCCCCGTTTTCCCCCCAACGGAGGAATCCACCATCGCCAGGAGCGTTGTTGGGACCTGGATGACTGGAAGTCCACGCAGCGTAGAGGCGGCGGCAAAACCCACCACATCTCCGGTCACCCCACCCCCGAGGGCCACAACGGGTGTGTTTCGATCCACTCCTCGTGCAACAAGCGACTCCACAAGCGACGACCACGTTTCCAGCGTTTTCTGGTGCTCACCGTCCGGGATCTCAATCAGAAAGGGCTCGAAGCCAGCCTTGGAGAGCGAGGCCAGGCACGTCTCGGCATACAGTGCTCCGACAACGGGATTGGTGACCACCGCACATCGAGAAGGAGAACGAAGGTTTGCCAACCGAGGCCCAAGTTGGCCCAAGGATCCGTAGGCGATGGCATACGAGCGCTCGGAGAGCTCTACTCGGCGGTCTTCAAGCTTCATCTTCGCAGCTCCAAACTTCGAACGGCAGCCTCTACAAGAACCTCTGGTGGAAGGGTCCCATCCAAATGAATGGGTGCCCTTTGGTAGATCCTTAGGCGGTCCTCGTACAACTGTGCAGCACCCTCGTCCCAAAGGGGTCTACCGGAAAGGCCCCGTGTCTCCAAGACCTTGAAGGGTACATCCAGAAAGACAACCTCTCCCCAGCCAAGCAGCGACTCGAGCAGCCCCGGTTGACAGGGTGTTCCGCCACCGCAGGCAAGGACCATGTCCGTGGAGTCGGAAAGACACGCTTCCAAGGCCTCACGCTCCGCTGCTCGAAACCCCTCCTCTCCCCGCTGTGAAAACAAAGCAGGAACAGAGAGCGATTCCCTCTGCTCCACCAACTCATCCAGGTCAATGAACTGAACACCCAGTCGCCTCGACAGCGCTCGTCCTACAGTGCTCTTTCCAGACCCCATAAAGCCGATGAGCGCGACACTCCGGCCCATCGAACTTACTCGTCGACGACTTGAGTCGCGATACGCGGTGTCACGAACACGAGCATCTCGTTTCGTGAGACGTTTCGCGTCTTGCTCTGGAACATCCAGCCGAGAAGAGGAATCTTGCCGAAGAGTGGAACTCGGTTGATCGTTTCCGCCTCCTCCGAGGAGAACACACCGCCAATGACCGTGGTGTCTCCATCCGCCACAAGAAGCTCGGTTTCGGCTTCCTTGATCTGGATTGCCGGCTGCCCTTGTACCTGCTGCGAGAAGTCAGGACGGTTGTTTTCGATCTTCATCTTCATGAAGATCTTGTTGTCTGAGGTGATGTGCGGTGTCACCTCGAGCACCAGGGCGGCGGTCATGAACTGCACCTGGGTACCCCCCGACGAGGACGACAAGAATGGGATCTTCGCGCCCTGCTGGATGCGAGCGGTCTTGTTGTCCAGTGTCGTGATTCGAGGGGAGGATACGATCTCGCCCCAACCATCAACTTCCATGGCACTGAGCCTTGCGTCGATGTCAATCAAGTTGGATACGCTTCCAAGGCTGAATGCCAGGGACCCGAAGTCACCGTCTGCTCCCAGATCCACCGCCAGGTTGTCCTCTCCGGGACTGAAGAACTGTGCACCTGCGGTAGCTGCAGACGCCTGCTCTTTTCCACCGGCAACCCCAATCGAGTTCGGGAAAATCAGGCCGGTGTTGTACCCCGTACGAGCCGAAGCATCGACCTGCCCACCCCACTGGATTCCCAAGGAGCGACTGAAGCGGGAGTTGGCCTCGACCACGCGGGCCTCAATCAACACCTGAGGAGTCTCTCGGTCCAGGTTGCGGACCAGTTCACGCAACTGAGCGAGGCGCTCCTCGGTTTCCTTGATGACCACCTGGTTCGACCGCGTGTCAACCTCAATGGTTCCGCGTTCCGAAAGCTGAGTCTGCAGCTGCTGACCAACCTCTGCCGCTTGGGCGTAGTTCAGGGGAATGATCAGGATCTGGAGGGGAGTGAGCTTCTCTTTCGCCTGCTGGGCCTCCAGAGCCGCCTGCTGTTCGGCCTTGATGGTCTCAATGGGTGCTACTCGGACGATGTTTCCGAAACGCTGCGCAGCCATGCCCTTGGCCTGCAGAATCGCCGAGAAGGCTTGATCCCAAGGCACATCACGGAGGCTCACGGTCACCGTTCCCATCACGTCGTCGCCCGACACAATGTTGAGCTGCGAGACATGCGAAATGAGTCGGAAGACCGCGTGGATGGGTGCTTCTTCAAGGTCGAGGTTGATCCGCTTCCCTGTGAAGTTGGAGTTGCTGGCGGTATCCGAGTCGATGGTGAATCCAGCAACTCCACCGATCATGGATGCCGGGTTGTCGGCCCCCCCACCGTTTCCAAAGACGGATTGAGGGCTCATCGTGCGGCCCGTCTCTCCAATGAGGGTTTCGGAGCCGTAGGCACCGCTGAGTCCTTCCTGACCTTGTTCCTCGGGTGAACTCGGAGCCACCTCGGAGAAGTTCTGTGTCGCAAGTCGGCGTGCAGCCTGCATGTCCTCGGAGAGGGCGAAGTCGACGTAGACCAAGCCGTCGCTGTTGGTCTTGATGGTCCAGCTCGCACTCTCGCGCAGGTTGATGGACACCCGAGCCCCCGACTGGGTCTCAAAAGCCCGAACCATTCGCACGGGGGAGATGAACCGACTGGCATCGAGAGGACGCCCCAGTGACTGGGGAACCGATGCGTTGGGAAAGT
Organism: Myxococcota bacterium; assembly: GCA_036021505.1. GTDB lineage: Bacteria > Myxococcota_A > UBA796 > UBA796 > CAJQPC01 > JAYXVV01. The sequence goes on from JAYXVV010000048.1 coordinate 20,582, forward strand.
CGATGACGACAGTGTTGGCATCCGGCTGGCTGGACACGTAGTCGATGCCCGTCGTGATTCCGACCACCACCCGAGCGATGCTTTCCTCGTCCACGTAATCAATCGAACTCAGTGCTACGCCGTCGATCGCCTGTGGTCCGGAGGGGGTTCCAGGACCCTCAGCGACACCTCGGCTTGAATCCAACTGACGCCCCTCATCATCGTCCATCGACGATGCCGGAGCAGCGCCGCTTTCCTGCAGGGCCGCAAAAAGTCCACCTGTCGATGCACCGACCTCAAGATTGAGAAGAATCGAGGTCCCAGCCACCTCCACGGTCGGACTGGCCGCCTCCGAGAGATTGACGGTCAGTCGTGAGATGTCGCCCGCCTCATCGGAGAAGACAGAGAGCTCAGCAGAAGCAATCAGGCTCGAGCTCCCGAAAGACTGCCCGGCCAAATCGCCAAGACTCACGCCGAGCATATCCACGATCGCACGCTCCGGATCGGACTCGGAGAAGGCGCTTACCGATGCACCCTCCGCGGGCCCATCCAGGACCAGCTCGACTTGCGTTTCGCTGACCTGCACCTCCGTGATGGTGGGCTCATCTGCCGCGAAAGCAGAAACCCCACCAATGGCCCAAGCGAATAGAGCAGCGCTTGAAATTCTCACTGTGGTTTGGAGTTGCATCAGGCTTTTCCTTGTCCAGGCCATCCAGAGGAGGCCTCTTCCTCAATCAATAAAACGTGTCTTCGATCGGCAGACTCATGACCTTTTGCTCAGTCATGAGTTCTCCCTCGATCGTTTGGTATTCCTCGGTGATCACAATCGAACCGCTCGTGACTTCTGTCACCTTGCCCCAGTTCTTTCCGATGTAGGTCCCAATTTCGACGATGTGGTTTTTCTTGTCGGGATCACCAACAATCGCTGAACGTTCGTCCACACCCCAGACGATACCCACGAGATTCAACTGCTCAATGTCATAGCGCTGGAGCGGCGTCGGAGAGCGAATTTCCTCTTCGATACGACCCCGGACGAAGCTTCGAAACGGGTCGCGCTTTCCAATCGGGTTGTAGTGCCACGCGGAAGCATCCGGGTCAAAGTCAATGCTTGGACGTTCCGAGTCGGAAGCAGCCGCTTGCGCAGCCTGGTTTTTCGCCTTGCGCTTGGCTTTCGCACCGGTGTTCTCGCTCTGCTCCTCGTAGTCGTCCCCGCCTCCAAGAAGAAAACACCCCGGTAGGCTAAGTCCAAAGAAGACCGCTATCGCTGCACTCTTGGGAAATCTCATCATTGACCTCCCTTTCGTTTGCCGCGCTTGCCCTTGCCGCGGGGCCCGGAAGCCGCCTGCCGCTCCTCGTCTGTGAGGAATCGGTAGGTGACGGCCTCCGCATTCACCGTCAGGTAGACCTTGCCGCCTCGATCCTCAGGCTCGGAGACCTGCAGGTTTTTGACGGACACAATTCGGCCGAGATTGGAGAGCCTGTCGAAGAACATCGCCACTTCATGGAAGGACCCCACAAGCTCCATGGCAAACGGAATCTCAGCGTAGTACTCCTCCATGCTGTCTGGCAGCGGAGCAAACTTTCGCATTTCGAGGCCGACTTTTTTTCCAGCCAAAGAGATGTTTCGGAGGAGCCCCGGAATCTCCCGCTTCTCGGGCAGCTCCAGAAGCGCCTGAACCAGTTGGTCCTGAAGTTCTTGAAGTTGGGTCTCCGAGCGGTCTTTGTTCCGGGCTCGAACCCGCTGACGCGTCAGCTTTCCATCGAGTTCCTCGTATCGGAGTTCTTCTTCTTCCAGCGCTGTTGTTCGCGGGCTGTAGAAGAACATCCAGAAGAATCCAAGCACGACGAGGTACCCGAAACCAATCGCTGTGATGCGTCGAGAGCGAGGAAGCTGAGCGAGTCGGTCAAACTGCTGGTTGAGGTCAATGCCAAACACTATCGGCCCCCTCCCGCATTTTCGCCGTTGTCGTCCTGGTCATCATGTCCAGGGACAACAAGTTCTCCCTGAATGGAAAACGATTGAAAGCGGAACCCTTCTTGTTCTTCCTCCTCGATGGAGATGAGGAACACCTCGTCGAACCAGTCCGACATCTCGAGGTTGGAGTTGAATTGGGCAATAATTTCGTGGTTGAGCGCGAAGCCCTCGAGGAGGAGCCGTCCATCTTTCTCGGAGAGGCCCGTGAGGGTCAGCTTCTCCGGGGTCGCCGTCGAGAGCTCATCCATCATGTGCACCGGCCCCATTTTTCGGGCCTTGAGCTCTGCGATAACGCTGAGCTTGGTCTGGAGTTCGGCTTTCATCTCGTCCACTTCTTCCACCCGACGAACGGTCTTGGAGAGTTGATCGAGTTCTTGCGTCATGCTGGCGTTCTCTCCCTTCACGCGAGAGACCTCTGAACCCAGGATGGTGTAGAAAAACACTGCCACGACGAGCGTCGCCAACAAGCCGATTGCGCCTACAATTAGTTCCTTTCGAACCGCCTCTTGGCGCTTCGAGATTCTTACTGGGCGTAGGTTAATGCGAATCATCGATCACCCGCCCTGCGGAGCGCCAACCCGATCGCTACCCCGGCTTGAGCCGAGACATCCCGAAGGAAGTTGGGGTTGAATTCTCTCTCGTCGATTTCGACACGACGAAACGCGTCCACAATCTCGATTTCTGTTCCCGTCCGGTCGCGGATGGCGGAGGCAAGTCCCGGCGTGCGTGCCGCTCCACCCGAAAGGTAGATCTTGGCAAGCCGCGTGTGCGATGCAGAGAGATGAAAGTCCAGAGACCGGTGAATCTCCGTGGCCAGGTTGTCGGCAGTAGCCGAGAGTACGGCCTCAATTTCTTCAGGGACGACAGCCGTAGCGTCTGCCTCCGCCCCCCCTACCTTCATGGCCTCCGCTTCTTCATAGGAGATGTTGAGCGCTCGCTGAATCTCTTCGGTGAACTGGCGCCCCCCGATACCTACGTCTCGTGTGAAGGCCGTTACTCCTCCCTCCAAGACATTGATGTTCACATTCGATGAGCCGACATCCACCAACGCGACGGCCTCCTGGGGAACGTCGTAGTTGAGTTCAAACATGTTCTCGACAGCAAAGGCGTCGACGTCAATCACCGCCGGGTTCAGACCCGCTTCTTGGATGATGGCCACGTACTCGTTCACCAAGTCCTTTCTGGCTGCCACCAGCAAGACCTCCATTTGCCCGGCATCATCCCCTTGTTGGTTGAGGATCTGGACATCGATGTTCACGTCATTGATGTCGAATGGAATGTACTGCTCTGCCTCCCACTGAATCGACTCATCGAGCTCATCTGGAGTCATCAGAGGCAAGTTGATGCGCTTGATGATGACCGAGTGTCCTGCAACCGATGCAGCCACATCCTTGGTTTTGATTTTGTGTCGGGCGACCAATTCGCGGATCGCATCCACAATCACCATCGTGTTCATGACAGCGCCATCCACGATCGCCTCAGGTGGCAGGCCCACCATTCCAAAGTTTTTGAGCCGCCAGATCCCGTCTTTCTTGTCCCGCTCAAGCTCCGCGAGCTTGACGGAGCTTGAACCGATGTCCAATCCGAACGCGTGGTTGTTCCTGGAAAACAGTCCCATGTCCTTACCGGCTCCTCATTCTGGGCCAGACGGATCCCTGGCGAAAAAGCTTAGCGCTTTTTTGCTTTGCGGCCATTGGAGTTCTACTACAGCTCAATACAGCACCTACGGACTCAGCGACGCACCACCCCTTAAGGGGGCTTCACGCGAATTAAGTAGCAGAGTTGACAAGAGGCGGTCAACGTCGCTTCTGAGAGTTCTGACACTTCTCTCGAGCAGTCGGCCCCAAGACGCTATGTTGATGGGGTGCAACGTGTTCCCCAAATTTTCGCCCAAAGTGCCTACTGGTACGCTGTAGGCATGCTGCTCGCATCCCCCTTGGGGGCCGGGATCACCCCTGGCGGTGCCGCGCCCGTTGCACTGTTGTTGCCTTGGACTGCTTTCCTCTTTGGATCCACCCTCAGCGAGGCGCGCTGGCCGCTTTTTCTTCGAGAAAGACACTCCACTTGGACGACGGCCATCGTTTGGAGCCTCGCAGCTACCCTGCTCCACCTCGGCAACACTCTCCTCGCACCTTTTGGTCCCACCGCTCAGGTGGATTTCGGAAGCTCCGCTCTGGGATGGTCCCTCTTGGGGTATCTCGCCGGACACTCCGCACCCTCCTCCTCGATTCACACGGTGTTCCGGCTTGCCCTCGCCGTAGTCGGTGTGCTCGCAGGCTTGGTCTTTCCAAAAGCAGCATTGGTGACGTTCGGCGTTGTGAGCCTCTTGCAACACAGAAGAGAGGGGAGCACAACGCCTGAGAGTGGCTCGTTCCAGTGGGTGTCGTTCGTCGGGGTCGCTGCTGCAACCTGGACTGCGGCAGGGCTCTGGATCCATTCTCGACCCACACTTGACCCAAGTTCCTGGGGCTTGGGCGTCGGCTCGCTCACCTTCCTGACCCTTGGTTTTTTACTCCCGTTGCCGAAGTTTTCCTCTTCTGTGATTGGACTGCTGACCGGCTTTCTCTTGCTCGCAAGCATGACCGTCTTCGGAGGACTTCCCACGCTGCAAGAGCTGCTGCTGCGACCAGAAACAGCTCTTGAGACCCGCCTTTCTGTCTTGTCGGCAGTCTTGATGGTCGGCCCAGGGTTGATTCTCAGGCTTTTCTCTCACCCCGAACCCAGTCGAATCACACTTGTGCCCGCTTTTGGCGTGGGGCTTTTTCTGGCCTGGGTGGCCCCACTGACATTGATGGCCCAAGTCCTGTTTATGGCCGCAATAGCGGGCCTTACCTGTGTTCTCTTCTCCTCCAGTCTTCTCTACCGATTCGGCGGACTGGTCCTGATTGCAGTCTCCTTGTGGACCAGCCTTCATTCCAACCCCGGTCGGGTTTTTGGATTTTCTGCAGCTTGGAGCCAAGACGCCCTTCGTTTGGGAACAATCACCCACCTAAAGTCTCCGCAGGCTGCAGCCCGACGGACAGCAGCACTCCAGGGTCGAAGAATTCTCCAGTCCGCGGCCTCCCCCACGGGTTCTTTTGCCCTCCTGGAAACCCGCTCAGGTCAGATCGAACTGGAGCTGGACGGAGTCCTTCACCAGACGGAGAGTCGTTCCGCCGACACACAGCGTATGCTTCCGCATCTCGGAGCCGCCTTGCACCCCGCTCCCTTGCGGGCGACTGTGTTGGGCGACCCGCTGGGGTTGATCACCGAGGGTCTGCTGGCCCAAGAAATCGATCGCATTCAGGTTGCAGTGGCTATGCCAGAGGCCCTCCGCGCTCTGAGTCGTTCGGACTCGAGAGTCCCCAACATCCTTCTTGGTGCCACAGTCCAGCTGACAGAGGGGAGCCCCAAAACCCTTCTGAAAAACAGCGTCAAGAGCGACATCTTGCTCGAGATGGCCCACACACCTTGGTCGGACGCCTTCCAGGGACTTCCCCGCGGCGATGCACTTCATGACCGACGACGCGCCCTTGGAAACGACGGCGTGTACGTTTTGGGACTCGATCTCTATTGGATTTCTGAGAACACCCTCCGAACGCTGATTGCGGACTTTTTGGACGCCTTTGAAGACGCATGGGCCTTCCTCCCGCCCCAGGGAGCCGATCAACTTGTGCTGGTCGGTCGAACCGGTGGTGATCCACCGGACTGGGACCGGTTTGTCATGGCGTCCCAGGGCGCTTCATCCGCGTTGGGCCGCCTCAACATTCGCTCTCCTCTCGATCTTGCTGACCGAGCCCTTTGTGGCTCGACAGGACTGGCGCAGCTTGGCTCAACCCCCAGCTCGCTCTCCCTGCCGCGAGTTCGCGGTCTCAGGGGCTCTCACCGACTCCTGCTTCCCCTGTTCAAAGCTCATCTCAGCGAAGACCGACTGTTTTCAAACCGGCCAGACGTAGAAAGCGCACTTGAACCCCGCCGAAAAGCCACAGCCGCATTTCTCACCCTCTTGGAGAGCAACGAACGAGGCGAGATGGACGAGGTCTTCAAAACCAGCCGTGAACTCGCGCAGTTGGACTCAGGGGACAGAAGCCTCGACCCCCTGATTGAACCCTACCTGCAGAATGCTCGAAAGGCTCTTGAAATCGCACGCAGTCAAGGAGGTGTGACCACAGCACTGGAGCGTGCCCAGACCGAGTTGTCCGCGGCGCTCCTGCTCAATCCCAACTCCGCTCCGGCTCATGCCCTTCTCGGAGAGGTCCAGCTGCTCCAGGGCCGGCTCTCCGCCGCCAATGAAAACTTCCAGAAGGCCTTAGCGATTCAGCCCGGCTCTCGTGACCCGCTTCTCGGTTTGTCCAGCATTGCCATCCAACGGAAAGATTACCCGGCCGCCGAGACTCACCTCCGGGAAGTGGTGACCGCGAATCCAAAAGACTGGCTCGCCAACTACAATTTGGGCGCATTTCTTTTTGAGCGAGGCTTGACGGACGAGGCCGAGGAGACCCTCCGGAAGGCCATCAAGCTCAACGAAGGCCAGCAGTCCGCCCCCAACACCGCTCTTGCTCAGCTCTATCTGAGTCGCGGGGAGGCAACAGCGGCGCTCATGGAAGCTCACCGAGCCATCGGGATCGAAAAGAATGCCATGAACGCCTACGTACTCGGCAAGGCCTACTTCGAGGTCGAGCAGACCGATTCTGCTGCGCAATACTTCCAAAGAGCGATTCTCGCTGATCCTTCTTTCTGGCAGGCTCGAGCCGGTATGGGACTGATCTTTGTGGAGTCAGGCGAATGGAGGCGCTGCATCGAGTCCTTTGAGAAGGTCTTGGAAATCGACCCCGCCAACGAAGCTGCTATGCAGAACCTCGCGCATTGTGAATCTCAGCAATAGCGGTCTTAGAAGACCTCTCGAATGCCCATCATTCGCGTTCCCATAAAGGGATCGGCCGCTGCCGTGATTTCCCCAACTGCGGAACTGCCGCTCTGGCTCGTGTCTGGTTTTGAGCTTCCATAGAAGATCGTGCCCTGCTCCGATACCGTCACAGATGAGGGGTATCCGTCCACAGAAATGTAGCCAGGGTCATCCGTCGTGTCCCCGTCTTCATTGCTGTCGATGTTGTCGGAACAGTCATCGAAAGCCATCCCATAGACGCGGCCCTCTCCCTCTGTGCAGTAAGGGTCCGAGGCATCTGGCACATAGGTCGTGAAGTAGACGGTCCCTGCATAGACAACGGGGTTGCCTGTGAGCCCCTCTCCAGCTTCCAGGGTAACGACACCATCCGTGCCGCAGTCCAAGGGCTCGGCGGTGCTGCAGGAAAGCGGCGAGGTGTCCTTCATCGCAAAGAAGTACCCCTTTTCAGTGGAAGTACGGTCGTAGGGCGTTCCGGTACCCCAGTACAGCCCAAGGGTTCCATCGGTTAGCCAAGACGCGGTCACCGCGTAGTAAACCTCCGGGCGCTTTGCGATGTCGGAATACGGGTCGTAGAACTTGCACCACGTCATCTCGTCCGGATTTGTGGTGTCAATGATCGCTTTGTAGATCCAGGTGTACCCGGGGTCCGCCGGGTCGCTCAATCCTGTCGCTCCGTCCCCATCGGGGTCGCCGTGCTGGGAAGGCTCGTAGGACACGGTCACTGGAAAATAGATCACGTCGGCATCACCGTCACTGTCCGCGTCAATCGCCGCGAGCGCACCGGAGATGTAGCCATATTCGTAGGCACCGTCGTTGTCCCCATCCAGTGAACTGCCGTTGCTGCTGTAGCCCGGATGCTCCGTACCGATGTTGCTTCCCGAGACGCTGTACGTGGTGGCTGGGGTTTCCCAGTAGTCATCTGCGATGTGCCAGATGTAGAGGTTCGGCTCCGCACTCTTGTAGTACGACGAGGAGCTCGTGTACGGAACACCACGGCCACCACCCCACATCGCCACCCAGCGATCGCGAGGGTCTGTGATGTCCTCTGCGTCATAGATGTTGGCGATGACTGGACGAGAGACGGTGTAGCCCATCGCTGCGTAGTCTGAAGTGTTGGTCTGCTCCCAGAGGAAGCGTGGGTCTTGGGTGTCCGTGATGTCGAGAGCCAGAGTTACGGGGCCGCCTTTGCCTTGCTGAACCACCACGACACGACGCCACTCGGACCCATCTGTAGCCTTCACGTTGTCATCGTCAGCGTCGATCCAGACGTCTTCCACAACGGGAGAGCCGTCGAAGAGGAACGTGCGTCCGTACCACATCAAATCCAGCAGTCGTCCCGACCAATCCTCCCCCGGGTCGCGGTAGAGCAGGTAGGCGGGAACCCAGGCCCAGAGTTCCTCTCCCGCCTCGTCGCAGTCTTCGTCCCAATCTCCGGAGATGCCCGAGTTGTACGTCGTACAACTCGTAGAAGGATCATCCTCCAACCGGAAGGCGTGCAGCATTCCATCATTCGCAGCAATGAGAACGATGTCGGGGATGCCCGAGCTGCTGAGCGTCGAGAGAAAGTTCTTGTAGGACGTGTCCGTGGAGAACATGTCGTTTCGGGCCGTCACCACTGCTGGTGTGGAATGAGGCGCGTCTCCAAGCTTCCAATAGCCTCGCTCCTCGCCGAGAAACCGGAAGGTGGATGTCGGCAATCCACGGGCGAAGTCAATCAAAGCCTGCATGTCGTCGCTGTCGACAAGGCAGTCATCGTTCAGATCGTAGGAACTGTCGGCACCGCAACCCGTGCCGTCCGTCAAAACGCTGGTGTCCAAGAAGTTGTCGAGAACGGAGAGACTGCCACTCAATGCGTCGGCGAACTCCGCATCGAATCCCATGCGGTGATCGCTGTTGGCTTCTTTGTACACCGCGGATGAGTTCAGGCTCATGACCTCAGGGACAAAGGTGTAGATGTCCCGTTGACCGAGACCGTCCATGTCGTCTGGGTTGGATTCCGAGGCCTCGACTGGACGTGAGACAAGGAGATCTCCTGCATCCCAAAGCGCTCCGCCGAAGGTGGAGGGGCCGTCGTATTGAACCTGTCCGTAGGTCGACGTGTCTGCTGGGTCGTTCCCCACCTCGTATGCTCTGACGTGACCCTCGGCGAGCTTGCCTGCGTTGCTCTCGCTCTTTCGTCCGTTGCCCACGATTTCGTAGTAGGAGTAGATGAGATAGGCCCCGTCGGCACTCACGACGGGTGCCGAACGGGAGTAGAATCCTGCTCGGATTTGAGCCATGATCTGGACAAGCTTTCCGAGGATTTCGGTGCCTGAGTTGGCGACGGCGTACGTGCCGTCGTTGTTGATCTCATCGACCGCGTTTCCAAAGAGGTTCTCCGCGACTGCTGTTCCTCGAATCTTCACACCAACAGTGTGCGTGATGATGTTCTGATCGCCCGAGAGGTCACTGCGGAAGTCGTTGTTGTAGAGGTAGCTCGACACGTTGTCATACAGGCAGTTGGTGTCTGTACTGGTTGTGATTCCCCCCGAATCACAGGTGACATCATTGCTCATGCTGGATGCACTGGTCGCATTGGAGACGTTGTCGTCATCCTCTCCAAACTCCAGAGCAATCGTGATGACGTGATTTTCTTGGCACCAGTATTCGATGGGGGCCTTGTTGAAGCCCGAACCCGAGGTGCTGGTTAGCGCGAAGTAATCGTCGGCGACGGTAGAAAGCGCCTCAGCCAGATTCCGCGTGGTTCCGCCGTGGGCTGTCACAGAGCTGAGCGCGGTTGAAATCTCGGCATTGGAAGATCCCAATGCTGCAATCTCATAGAAGCCGTTGTCGTTGGCAGAAGAGGTGGTGCCAATCACACCGTACTCAGCCCAGTCGAAATGTTGGACGAGCTTGTCGATGGCATCGAGGGCCGAGTCCAAGCAGGAGGTTCCCAGGGTCGATCCCAAGCTGGCGGTATCCCCTGAGTCGCCCAACTCGCCGCAGTCCTTGTCCATGGCCTCTGAGAGATCCACCAAGAACAGTACATTCGGCGGCACCGCCTCAAAAGTAGAAAGGAACTCTTCGCCTGAAGCCGACGAGCTCGCGAAGCCCTGCCCCGCGACAAGTTGCGTCACGCCGAGAAGACCCAATGCTCGCAGTTTCCAGTTCATCATCGCCTACCGTATCTTACACGCACCCCAGACCACTTTTCGTAAAGTTGCAATCGATTTCGCCTGCGCCTCATTCACATTTGCATAAGTCGTATCCTGAAGTCGAGCAGTAGATTCCATATTCCAGAAATCGCTCCGGAACCCCTGATTGCCCAATTCCGTGGAATACCCCGGCGGAGGCTGAGAACACTTCTGGTACACCGCCTCCACCCAATACACCCCAAGGTTCTGCGCTGACGACGCAAAGGAGATCCCCTCGAAGTTGGCTTCCGCTTCTGTCGCCTGAACAAACTCCGTCCAAGTGTCACCCGCGCTGTCCAAGTTTTCATTTGGCGGGTTCTCGGACTCCAGCGTGTTGCGAGCATGCTCAGTGCCGGCATGAGCGGCATTCAACACCACCATGTGCAGTCGGTTGTAGACAGCAATCCGGTTGTCGACGCCTGCGAGTGAGAGGGTGGTCGCTCCGATGACCGCAAGAATCGCGATCATCACCAGAGCGAGCATCATCACATAGCCTCGTTTTCCGCCTCGAAGTCTCACAACAGCCTCAGGTTGCGGACCGTGACCTCCGTTGAGGTGATCGTCCGGTGGTAGTTGTCGGTGCTTGACGCAGCGTTTCGGTTTGCAATCGCGGGTCGGGCCTTGGAGTGCCCCTTGGACTGCTCAAACGACTTCAGGTCTGTGCGCTGCGTTCTCGCAATGAGCGTGAATCTCACCATCCATACACTGTTGCCTTCGTAGGCGCCGTTGTCATCCAATCCAAGTGAATCGACCCAGGATGCATCTGCCGTGCAGTCCGAGTCCTTCAGACAGTACTCCACCTGAAGATCCTCGATCTCATCCACAAGCGGGACATCATCGACCGACTGCCCACTGCTTGGGTAGGTGTAGTTGAGGTCCATCATGAGCACCGGATGGTCTGCTGAGCCAGGGCCGACGCCATCGGTGTCATCATCGTCGATGTAGAAGGACACAACGTTGGCTCTGGAGCACCACAAGATGGGGGGCAGGTTCTCCGATGTACCGCAGGCCGAGTCAAAGTCGGAGTAGACGCCCGAATTGCTTGTGATGCCCACGGTCCCGTCGCTTGCATTTCCTGCGGAGGAAATGTTCCAGAGAAACGAGTCGACCTTTCCAGTCACCTTGTAGTCCCAGCACATCATCAGCTCATCAGCGGCATAGTTGGTGATGAGACTGGAATAGTTCTTGTGGGACATGTTGAAGGTCAGACTGGAAGCCGAACAGGACTCCGTAACCGCAACCGAAGTGTTCATTTCCAAGGAGGGATCTGCATACACCATGGTGATGCCATCGGATGCTGCAGAGCCTCCGTCCCATGCAATGATCGCGGGCAGGGCATAATCGTCCGAGGTGGTGTCGGCGGAGTAGTCGTAGCCCATGGGGCCCGTCACCTCTCCACCTGTGCCGTAGCCGGCCATGCGTGCGGAGCGGCTCAAGATGTCTGCAGCAAACCTCAAGTTTTGGTGCATCGACATTTGCTGGTCTTGATGCATCAGCTGCCTCGACTGGATCTTGAACAGACCGAAGAGCGCTGAGGTAATGACCGTCGAGATCAACACAGCCATCATCAACTCGATGAGTGTGAAGCCCCTTCTGCGTGTGAAGAACGAACGACTCATGACGCATCATCCCGGTAGCGGTAGGCGGAGATCGTTGTGCCTCGCGTCGTGTTGATTCGGTTGTCCTGGTAGGTGCACCGCACTCGCATGCGAATCCAGGTGTCATTCACGGAATCCATGCTGTCGATTTCCCAGGTCAAAAAGTACTTTGCAGGGTTGCCGAAGAGTGCCTCCGTGGTTCCCCGTCCATTCACCGCGGTCGGAGAGGACCCTGCATTCGGATGGTAGAGGGCACCCCACTCACCGCCCGCTCCGTCGCCGTCAGCGAGCGCACTCGGTCGGCCACTGGCCTCGGTCCACGGCAGAGAAATCAGCTGCTCAATCTTCGACTGGGCCAAGTAGGTGCAGTCGGTGATGGCCCGAGCGTGCTTGTTCGAAGTCACCGCTTGCGCATGGTAGCCGAACATCACCACGAGTGCGAAGCCCAGAAGTGAGGTCGCCACCATGACTTCGATCAGGGTGAAGCCCTTGCGGGGTGCCACGCGCCTCATGAGCCCCCCAGCGAAGTCACTTCATCGGTGGAGAAGGACATCTCTTGTTCAGGCCCGATCGAGGAGACCATCCGCACCATCCCCGCGCGGCTGATTTTTATCGATACCGTGTCCTCGGTCCCATCGAGCAGGGCTCTCTTGTTGACCAGGGTCAGGGTAATTGTTCCGTCATCACCGAAATCGGATGCGGGGTTGATGACGTGTCCTCGCGGACCGAAAACGATGGCGTCCGCATTGTTGATTCCCGGTCCCGCCAGGGCGTCCCATGGCGCCATCGACACCGTAGCCGTCGCCCGTGAGCCGCCGATGCTGATGTCGATGTCCCCTCGTTTGGTGTAGTCGTCCGTCCCGTCTTCATCGGCATCGGTTGGGAAGGTGTCCCACGATGAGCTTCTCAGGTCCTTGTTGCCCAACTGCAGCTTCCAATGCCCAACGTTGGCCGTCCCCGGGACAGCCCAGTCCGAGTCGGCGTCCACCAAGAGGATTCGAGACTGGCGGTTGGTTTCAATCGCAGTCATCCGCAGTGCCATCAGGTCGGCTCGCAGTTCTTTGGCTGTCTGAATCATTCGGTATCGGGGCATTGAGTTTCGGAAGCTTTGGTAACCAATCGCGGCCAAAATGGTGATGAGGACAGCACAGGCTCCAACCTCGATGAGCGTGAACCCTTTTCTCGACGAAAACCTAAAACCAGATGGACCCGATGCAGTCACCGACAACTCCGCGTCACTATTAAGCAAGAAGCGTACCGAAGAATCAAGCCGCAGGTGCCGGGTTTTTTGCCCGACAATAGACCGAGGGTAGGAAAACTTTTCCCAACATGGGTAAAGTTTTCCTGTTTTTAGAAATTCTTGCCCTTGGCCGGACACTCCTCCAAAATGCGACTTCTGCGGCGATGAACACGAAGCCGGGCAGCGTTCAGATTCGGCAATTCGACACCAAAGCCCGCTGCTGTCTCGAGTTCTTGATCGGCGAGATCCAAGGTCTGCAGGAGCGGTGGTGCACTGGTGGCACATTCCTCTGCGTTGAGTCTCCCAGACGTCATGCGAACAAGAATTCTTGCACGCAGCTCATGGAGCAAAGCTCGAAAGCGCACCTCGGCGATTTCTCGCTCCAAGGAGGCAGCCACCACCTCCATCGCTGCCTCGTAGTTTTTCATTCGGAAGTGGCCTTCAGCCAAGTTGAGACCGAGTTCCCCCTGAGAAGGGTTGGACTGAACCAGCTCCTCCAGGAGCACAACAGCCTCCTCGTATCGGGCGGCCCCCATGAACGAGAGAGCAAGGGAATTGGTCACTGCTGGGTCGCCGGGCGCTCTCTCCAAAGCCTCCTGAAATCGCTTTTCAGCCATTTGAAAATTGCCTTCAGAAAGGGCAAGAGACCCCAGCCCCTTGAAGCCACGGTGGTCGTTGGAGTCCAAACGCAAGCAGCGCATGAAATAGTCTCGAGCCCGATTGGACGCGCCTGTCAGGTGGTACACCCAGCCCAATCCGTAGAGCGCGTCCACCCGATCCGGGCTCTCGTCGAGAGCCGAACGAAACCGACGCTCCGCCTCGATCAGATCCCCCTGCTGAAGCGCTCTCTCCCCCACCACAGCAGGGTCCTCTCCCCCACAGGCAACCATCAACAAGGCCAGAACCCCCCAAATCTTCATGCCTCCTCCAACCCGTAGTCGCGGATTTTGTACAGAAGCGCCTTGTAGGAAATTTCCAACAGTTTGGCCGCTTGACTGCGGTTTCCGCCGCTTTTTTTCAAGGCACTGCGGATCAGCGCCTTTTCAAGTTGAGGAAGCCTCCTCTTGATGGACAAATCTGTATCGGCTTCCGAATCAACGGCGTGCTCGAGAAGCTCCCGAGGAAGGTCAGACATTTCCACCGTGCCGTCTTTGGCAAGCACAACAGCCCGCTCCATGACGTTCTGGAGTTGCCGAACATTCCCCGGCCACGAGTAGCGCCCCAACGCCTCCTCCACCTCCCTCGAGAGGCGAGGCAAAGCACGGCCAGCACGAACACTGTGTTCTGCCAGAAAGTGGGCAACCAACAAGGACACGTCACCCTCTCGCTCCCGCAGCGGAGGGAGATGCAACTCCACGACATTGAGCCGATAAAAGAGGTCTTCCCGGAACCTCTTCTCGGCAACTGCTTCCGCAAGCCTCGAGGCCGTGGCCGCGATGACCCTCACATCCACACGCTTTTGCTGGCTGCCACCAACCGGCCGAATCTCCCTGGATTCCAAGGCACGAAGGAGCTTGACCTGAAGCGTCAGCGGCATGTCTCCCACCTCATCGAGCAGCAGAGTTCCTTGGTGCGCCTCCTCAAAGAGCCCTTTCTTGGCCCTCACCGCCCCCGTGAAAGCACCACGAACATGGCCGAAGAGCTCACTCTCCAACAGATTCTCCGGGATGGCGGCGCAGTTGACCGCGACGAAGGGATTGCCTCCTCTCGACGACTGATCGTGGATGGCTCGAGCGACCACCTCCTTTCCAGTACCCGACTCCCCCGTCAGCAGGACCGTACTGGAGACCTCGGCCACACGTCCGATTGCCGCAATGATGCTCCTGATTTGCGGCGAGGAGCCCACAAGTCCTGGAATCAACGGAACGGCGTTCACAGCCTTACGCAGCACATCATTCTCATGGCGCAGACGCTCTCTTTCCTCCAGCTTTCGAAAGACCAGAAGAATCTCGTCGTTCTTGAAGGGCTTCGAGATGTAGTCCGTCGCCCCCTCTTTCATGGCCTCAATTGCCAGATCCATCGAGCCATAGGCACTCATCATTACGGTGTACACCTGGCGCTCGAGACCCGCGAGCCCCTGAAGAAACCCGAGACCATCCAGGCGCGGCATCCTCACGTCGCAAAGCACACGGATGACCTGCGGATTCAACCTCAGAAAATCGAGCCCTGCTTCTCCATCGGAGACCGTGTGAACCCGGTACCCCGCTCGAGTTAGCACCACACCCAACAGGTGACGCATGCTCTCCTCGTCGTCGATGACGAGCAACTCGAAAGGCGGGCCAGTCTTGGGAATCGAAGCGCTTATCACAACTGGAATCATAGCGAGGAACTCGGGTTAGGCTACAACCGATGCCCACGCTTCTTCAGATTGTGCACGGCTACCCGCCCCGCGAGATTGCGGGAACCGAGATCTATGCGGAGCGGCTCACACGAGCGTTTTCAAGACGAGGGTGGACCGTTCATGTCCTCGCCTCAACCCGAGCACCCGGCCACACTCAGGGCGCTTGGCTTCCGGTGGAGCAGGATGGCGCAGGCGGAACAATCCATCGCATCGTGAACAACCTTCCTTGGCGTCCTCTCGGCCAGTGTGAGCGTGATCCAGGCCTCCGAAGGTCATGCAACCTGCTGATCGCCGAACTTGAGCCGGACATCATCCACATCCAGCACCTGCTGTTTTTGGACGTCCAACTTGACCTCCGCGCTCCGACCGTGTTCCACCTTCACGATGCCTGGGCCTGGTGCCCCAGAGGCGGCAGCCTCCTTGAGCAAGGAAAGAAACCCTGCAGCGGCCCTGAAAGCTCCAAGTGCATCGCTTGCTACGGAGACTTCGCTCGAGGCAGCGCCGTAGAGCACCAACTTGGACGCCTGGCCAGCCGACTTTCTGCTTGGGTTGACACCGACCGCCTGCATCGGTCCTGGAAGAGGCTTCCACCGCGCCTTCGAGGCATCACCCGAGTTGGTCCGAAACCGGCCGCCTCCCAAACCGACTTCCTCAACCGGCAAGAAGCCCTAAAAACCGCATTGAATGACGCCGACCTTGTTGTGTCGCCCAGCGCCTTTTTAGGCAGGGAGGCGGAGCGTCATGGAATCCAGAAGGTCACCGTACTTCCCCATGGAGCCGACCTGACTCCGACCACACGGTCGCCGCGCAGCTTTCTGTTTCTCGGCAGCCTGGCGTTTCACAAAGGTCCTGATCTTGTTGCTGAGGCCTGGCAGTTGGCCCGTGCTCACGACCCGGAGCTCCCCCCGTTGCGGATCATTGGACCCGAGGTTGAGGGAGAGTGCGTCAGAAGCCTTCCTTCAGCCATGCTAGAACCAGCCGTTCCCAGCACAATGGTTCCTGAACTGCTTGCGACTGCCCATGCCTTGGTCTTGGGCAGTCGCTGGCCGGAAAACGCTCCGCTTGTCATCCATGAAGCCCGAGCGGCGGGCTGCCCCACGATCGCTCCCGCAATCGGCGGCATTCCGGAATTCGTAGAGCCTCACCGAGACGGAAGGCTCTATGAGGCGGGCAGCGCCGAAGCCTTGGCGAAGGTCCTGTTGGATTGGCGGGCGTTTGCCACCTACCCGGTCCACCCACCTCCGAGCTTCCAAAACCACGTCGATGCCCTTGAGACCCACTACCAGCGCTTGATTGGATAGGAGTTCCTTCATGAAACGTCGGCGCGCACTTCACCTCGTACACGACTCCCCGAGGCTCAGTCCGGGCTGTGGTGGAACCGAGCGCTATGTTCATGCAATCGCTGAGGCCACAGGCGACCCTGTCTTCACCCGGGATCGCAACGGGCAAAGCCGGCTCTCCTGCGACACCAACGGAAACTATCCCCTCTGGATTGCTGGGATTCCGCAGCCGAAGTCCCCCCGCTTCCGGGACCATTTCTCTGTGCCTGAACTCGATGCGAGCCTGGACCGAGTGTTGAGCAAGGAGCGGCCGGATGTCGTGCACATCCACCACTTCGCCCATCTCGGATTCGGTCTGCCTCAAACCGCCAAGGCACGGGGGATCCCTGTTGTTTTTCACCTCCATGACTACCAGAGCATCTGCACCCGAGGCCAGCTGGTTGACCGCCAGCTCAATCCCTGCTCCGGCCCCGAGGAAACGAAATGCGCGTGGTGTGTGCTGGAGCACGTTCGAGCGCGCCCAAGCCTCCACGTCGCTGGCCGACTGGTGGAGCGATTTGGACTTCGTGCCTCTGCGCGACAACTTGTCGCACTTGGCTCTCCTCGGGAGTCGGACCTGCGGCCGATTCGGGCGCGTTTTCGCGCAACCAAAGCCGCATTCTCCTGCATCGATCGCTTTCTTTCGCCTTCTCAAAATCTTGCAGACCGAATGATTTCACTCGGATGGCTCTCCGAGGATCACTGCTTCGTGGAAGATTTGCCACTGGTGGCCTCCATCCAGCCCACCTCAAAAAAATCCACAGGTTCCCTCCGCGTTCTTTTCGTGGGGAGCCTGATCCCCACCAAGGGGCCTCATCTCCTGAAGGAGGCCGTAAAGGGACTGCCTGTTGAAGCCCACTTCTACGGCCCAGCACCCTCCTTTGACGGCCATCCCAACTGGGGAGAGAAGCTCATCGCCGAACTTAAGCAACAGCCCAACACCCATTACGGCGGAATCTTCACCGACGACCAGCGTGACCAAGTCTATGGCGACGCTGACCTGCTGGTGTTGCCGTCTACCTGGCAGGAGAACTCCCCCCTCGTTCTTCGAGAAGGGCTGGCTGCCGGCCTGCCTGCGATTGTCAGCGATGTCGGTGGAATGGCGGAGATCGCCCCCGACGCACAGCGTGTACAGCCCGGATCTGTCGATGCGCTGAGAACCGCACTCCTCCAGGCCGTGAGCGACCGGCCCGAAAGAAACCCGGTACGAAACTGGCCGATGGAGGAGCATCTCGAGACGCTCCAATTCCATTACCGAGCGGTACAGCCGGCTTAGACTCGCCGGGCACGATGGATTTTAGGAGACTCTCTGTCAAGGCCTGCAACACTGGTCCGATGACCGTTGACAGGGGCTCGCCTCAACGGTAGCCTCCGACTTCTTCTCTTGGACAAAGAAAGGCTGATTCTGTGGCAGAGACCGACAAGCTTGTAATCCCCGCTGGGGTTCGTTTTGAGATTAAAGAAAGCGGCGTATCGATTGAGTATGCCGGGGACATTCTTCTTCAGGGTGACCACGACAAACCAGTCGCCCACGTGGTCTCCACGGAAGGAAATGTTGAGATTCAAGGCAACATGGAGGTCGGGGCCATCACCAGCCACACGGGATCCATCGCCATTTCAGGCAATGTGGGCGTGGGACACATTTCAGCCCAAGAAACCGTGCAGATCAGTGGGAATGTGAAGGCCAAGGCCATCGAGGCCAATCGCATCGAGAACATGGACGGTGAGTTGAGTGCGAGCCGAATCGAGGGTCGCTCGGCGATTGACCTGCGAGGGCATGTTGTGGCCAATCATGTCGGAGCGCCAGCGGTAGCAATCCACGAGGGCCAACTCCAAGCGAAGGCTGTTGAAGCGTCGGAGAAGGTTCACTTGGGCTCCGCGGAACTGCACGTCGACATTGTCATGGCTCCCACAGTCACGGTGGATCCCCACACCCGAGGGAGGGTAGCCGTAATCGAGAGTTCCAACGACCTCGGCCCTAACGGTCTCCGGGGCGCGTTCAGGCTCGATGAATTCGCAGAATTCACCAATCAGAATCCTGAAGATTTTCTGGCGGAGAGAGGGGTGAGTGGACGCGGAAGCGTCCCCGAAGAGCTGCCGACTCGCCGCCCAGCGGAGCCCCCTCCGGCGACGATGCCCGCCCCGCCTTCTGCACCCGAGCCGGAACCCGAGCCCGCCCCGCCTCCTGCACC
>JAYXVV010000049.1:0-5325 GCA_036021505.1 Myxococcota bacterium
AAAGAACCGCAACCAACCGGAACAACCAAACGTTTAATCCGGACCTGTCTCGCAAGGACAGCCAAGGCCAACGTACCCGGCACTGCTTTTAAATCCCCCTGCAGTCCCAGCTCACCGGCCAACAAGACATCGGCGAGCTCGCATTGACGCAGCTCGCCAGCGGCCGCAAGAATCCCGACAGCTATCGCCACGTCTAAACCAGTCCCCTCTTTACGAATTCCAGAAGGGGCGAGATTGACGGTCACACACCCTCGAGGAAACTGGAAACCCGAGGCGACTATGGCACTACGAACGCGCTCTACACTCTCCCGTACGGAGCTCGCAGGCAATCCGACAACGATCACCCGAGGGAGACGCCGGGCAACCGAAGCCTCCACGAGGACCTCGATCCCGTCGATCCCAACTACACATCCTGTCTTCACAACGGCCGCGATGAGGCACCTCCAGGTTTACTGGTGGTTGCTCTCGCAATGCCTGTGCCGCTGCTAACTGCCCGAAGTTCTGTGGCTCAGTGTCGAGCGGTCATCACCGCCTGCCGGCCCTTCGTCACCCCTCGGTGTCTCGAAGAACTTTTTGGGCCTTGATGTAGTCGGAGTTCATCTGGCCGATGACGTCCAGCGAAATGCCCTTGGGACACACCACCGTGCACTCCCCAAAGTTGGAGCAGTGCCCAAAGTCCTCCGAATCCATCTGATCCACCATCTTCTGGGTCCGGATGTACCGCTCAGGCTCTCCTTGAGGCAGGATGTTGAGGTGGGTCACCTTTGCGCCGGTGAAGAGCATGGCTGCCCCATTCGGACAAGCCGCCACGCAGGCCCCACAGCCGATGCAGGTGGCTGCATCGAAGGCGCGATCGGCGGTCTCTTTGCCAATCGGTACCGCATTTGCATCCTGTGCGACTCCCGTGCGGGCCGTGATGTATCCGCCCGCTTGAATCACACGGTCGAAGGCCTTTCGATCCACGATAAGGTCACGCTGGACCGGGAAGGCCGTCACCCGCCATGGCTCCATGGTGATGTGATCCCCGTCATTGAACTCGCGCATGTGGAGTTGGCACACCGTGGTGCGTTCTTTGTGGCCATGAGCGACCCCGTTGATCATGAAGCCGCAGCTTCCGCAGATGCCCTCTCGGCAGTCGGATTCGAACGAAACAGGAACTTTCCCCTGTTTCTCGAGCTCTTCGTTGAGCACGTCGAGCATCTCCAAAAAGGACATGTGCTCAGAGACCTCGCTCATCTCGTGGGTCTCAAAGGAACCCTTTGAATCGGCGGTCTCTTGACGCCAAATGTGAAGCGTGAGGTTCATTATTTGTAGCTCCTCTGGGTGGGTGGAACGTAGTTGAATTCCAGGTTCTCTTTGTGAAGAACAGGGGCATTGCCCTCGCCTTTGTACTCCCAAGCAGACACAAAGGTGAACTCCTCGTCGTTGCGCAGAGCCTCACCCTCTTCCGTTTGGTACTCCTCACGGAAGTGACCGCCGCAGCTCTCTTCACGGGTCAAAGCATCTTGAAGCATCACCTCTGCAAACTCCAGAAAGTCCGCTACCCTTCCCGCCTTCTCGAGAGACTGGTTGATTCCTCGATCATTGCCCGGCACGCTGACGTTGGTCCAGAAGCGCTCACGGAGTTCGGGGAGGGTGTTGAGCGCACCCTCAAGTCCCTCTCGGTTTCGCGCCATGCCGCACGTGTTCCACATCAGACGACCCAGCTCGCGGTGGATTCCGTCAATGGACTCCTTGCCGTTGATGTTCATCAGGCGGTTGAGCTTGTCGGTGACTCCTTGCTCTGCGTCCTTGAACTCGCTGGTGCTCGCATCGTTGTTTCGTGGACCCTCTTGCGCCAAGTAGTGCCCGATGGTGTAAGGCAAGACGAAGTATCCGTCAGCCAGGCCCTGCATCAGGGCGCTCGCCCCCAGCCGGTTCGCACCGTGGTCGCTGAAGTTCGCCTCGCCGATGACAAAGAGTCCAGGCAGGTTGGACTGGAGGTTGTAATCCACCCAGAGCCCACCCATGGTGTAGTGAGGAGCCGGGAAGATTCGCATCGGGGTTTTGTAGGGAGAATCGCCCGTGATGCGCTCGTACATCTCAAAGAGGTTGCCGTAGCGCTCAGACACTCCCTTCTCCCCCATGCGGGAGATGGCGTCCCGAAAGTCGAGGTAGACACCGTTGCCACCGAAGGCCACTCCACGACCTTCATCGCACTCCTTCTTGGCCGCACGAGACGCCACATCGCGGGGAACCAGGTTTCCGAAAGTCGGATAGCGACGCTCGAGGTAGTAGTCCCGGTCGGACTCGGGGATGTCGTTCGCCGAACGACCCAACGTGCCGGATTCTGCATCCCAGGCGTCCTGAGCGTTCTTCGGAACCCAGATCCGGCCATCGTTTCGGAGGCTCTCGCTCATCAACGTGAGCTTGGACTGGTACTCGCCCGCGACCGGGATGCAGGTCGGATGAATCTGGGTGTAGCAGGGATTCGCAAAAAGAGCCCCCTTCTTTGCCGCGCGCCACGTCGCCGTGACGTTGCAGCCCATTGCATTGGTCGAGAGGTAGTAGACGTTGGAGTATCCACCCGTCGCAAGAACCACGGCGTCGGCACAGTGGCTCTCGAGTTCACCCGTCACAAGGTTTCGAACCACAATGCCGCGGGCGTGGCCGTCAACAACGACCACATCCTGCATTTCCGTCTTCGGGAACATCTTGACCTTGCCGTCCTGAATCATTCGCGACAGAGCGGAGTAGGCACCGAGGAGCAGCTGCTGACCGGTTTGGCCACGAGCGTAGAAGGTTCGAGAAACCAAAGCGCCACCAAAAGAACGGTTGGCGAGGTGGCCGCCGTACTCACGGGCGAATGGCACGCCTTGGGCCACAGCCTGATCGATGATGTTTCGGCTGATCATGGCCAGCCGGTACACGTTCGACTCTCGCGAGCGAAAATCTCCGCCCTTCACGGTGTCGTAGAACAGGCGGTAGACCGAGTCTCCGTCGTTCTGGTAGTTCTTGGCTGCGTTGATGCCGCCCTGCGCCGCAATGGAGTGGGCCCGCCGTGGGCTGTCTTGGAAGCAGAAGCACTTCACGTTGTAGCCCAGCTCGCCAAGTGTGGCTGCAGCAGACGCACCAGCAAGACCCGACCCTACGACAATCACGTCGTACTTCCGCTTGTTGGCGGGGTTCACGACCTTGATGTCGAAGCGGTGCCGCTCCCATGAGGTCTCGATGGGACCCGTCGGTGCATTGGATTTCAGTTCAATTCCCACAGTGCCCTCCTACGGCTTCAGGATACGATTCCTGATGCGACTGCGATGGGGATGAAGCAGTTGAAGAACCCCACCACCGTGGCAATTCCAATCGCTGCTTTACGAGCTAAAGCATCTGAGCGGGGGTTGTTCATCCCCAAAGTTCGAAACATACTCCAGACGCCGTGCGCGAGATGCATGGCAACAGCAATCTGAGCCACCACGTAGAAAATCACGACAGGCCAGTTGTCCTGAAACCCGAGCATGACATTTTGGTAGACGTAGCAGGTGAATTCACCGTTGATGGTCTCGCAGTGCTTGAACCCTTCCTCGTTGACGGTGCCCGTGGTCAGATGGAGCAGGTGGAAGACGATGAAGGCGAGCACGATAAAGCCACCGACACGCATCGTGCGAGCCGCATAGCTCTCCGATACCCGTCTGTGGACCTTGTAGCCCACGGGTCGAGCCGCTTTGGCTCGCAGCGTGAGGACTACGGCTGAGTAGATGTGCGCTGCAACCGCCCCGATCAGACCAATTCGGGCAATCCAGAGGAGCTCTTTGTTCCCCTGGAGCATCTCTCCGTAGTTGTTGAGGGCTTCTGCCCCTAAGAAGATCTGAAGGTTACCCAGCATGTGCACGACGACAAAGCCGACCAGTGCAAAACCGCTGAGCGCCATGATGGCCTTCAGACCCATGTTGGACTTCAAGAATCGGCTGATCCAGCCCATGAGATGCTCCTCGCTGTTCGAGAAAATCCCCGCACTCGCGTGCGCGCACACGCGCGGTAAGGGTGAAGAGAGGTATCACCCGCGGCCCGAATCGCAAGAGGCGTTCTCATTGCCCTCGGTCAAAGCCCTGTTTAGAGGTCGAGCATCCCAAGAAAGGATTTTTTTAGTGATTCAAGGGCCTTGGCCAATTCAACCTGCACTTCGGGCAATTCTTGGTCCTCTCCGATGGCTGCTTGAACCTCGAAATAGAACTTAATTTTCGGCTCCGTCCCCGAGGGTCGGGCTAGAATTCGGTAGCCGTTGTCCAGCTCAAAACCCAACACATTGCTTAGAGGAAAGCCCGCTTCTTCTCGTATGCCTTGAGCTGTTCTCGAGTTGTTACTGAGATCCGTCACCACCGTGACCGCATGACCCAGAAAACCCGATGGCGGACTCGACCGAAGACGAGACATCAGCCCCGCGATTGTTTCTGCCCCATCCGCCCCGGGAAACTTGAGTGCTACCTGTTCGGAGAGATGGAGGCCGTAGCGTCGGTAGAGATCTTCGAGACTGTCCAAAAGAGTTCGCCCCCTCATCTTCTCCGCAGAGGCC
This sequence comes from Myxococcota bacterium, assembly GCA_036021505.1. Taxonomy (GTDB): domain Bacteria; phylum Myxococcota_A; class UBA796; order UBA796; family CAJQPC01; genus JAYXVV01. Next base: position 4,550 of record JAYXVV010000049.1, read on the forward strand.
AAGTCCAGCAAAAGAAGCAGCGCCGAGACGCCGTCTTTGTCGCGAACGACAGGCCCCACCGAGTATCCCAGCGCCTCCTCAAACCCCAGCACGAAGTCCCCGCCTGACTCACCGTGAGCAATCGCGCGGTTGGCAATCCACTTGAAGCCCGTCAACGTCTCCGCATAGGCAGCATGGTGTGCTGCAGCGATTTTTCGAAGCATGGTCGAAGAGACGATTGTCGTCGCCAGCATAGGCCGGTTGCGCTGCCCACCATGGCTCATCAAACACTCGGCCAACAGGAGCCCAACCTCATTGCCGCTCAAGGGAATGTAGTGCCCCTCCTGATCGCGAACGGCAACCGCGAGCCGATCCGCATCCGGGTCATTCGCCACCACCAGATCCGCTTTCTCGGATTCGGCCAGAGCCAGCGCGAGGTCGAGTGCACCCGGTTCTTCAGGGTTGGGAAACGCAACAGTCGGAAACCCAGCGTCTGGATCGAACTGCTCTGGCACAGGAAGCACGTCGGTGTGCCCTGCACGACGGAGGGCCTCCATTACAAAACGTCCACCGACTCCATGCATCGCAGAGTAGACAGCTCGGGCTCCCGTGCTTTTTAGCACACGGAGCTCCAAGACCTCACGGTAGTAGTTCTCGAGAATCACAGTGTCGGGTGCTTGGAGCTGACCCGTGGCTCGCAGCTCCCGAACATCGGCCAAAACGACCTCCCCGACATCATCAATGGTTCCGGACATCCCCGTGTCATGGGGAGGAATAATCTGCGCACCATTGGACCA
>JAYXVV010000050.1:0-7234 GCA_036021505.1 Myxococcota bacterium
CCGCCCAATTCGATACCGGCTCCGTGGGTTTTTCCACAATCGATGTCGCTGCGTCATTCGAGTCAAAACTCACAACACCGTAGCGTTGGGGATCGCGAACTTGGTAGGCAAAGACCGTGGCGCCAGACTGCCTTTTGGCAGCTTGCTGAAGAGATTCGGACAGGCCATGGCCGTAGAAAATGTTGTCGCCGAGAACAAGGGCACACGAGTCTTCACCGATGAAATCCTCCGCAATCAAGAACGCCTGAGCAATCCCCTCCGGCTTGGGCTGGGCGGCATATTCGAGCCGAATGCCCCACTGGCTGCCATCCCCAAGGAGGCGCTGGAAAGCCGCCTGATCCTCAGGCGTTGTGATCACGAGAAACTCCCGGATCCCGGCGAGCATCAGGGTGCTCAATGGGTAGTAGATCATGGGCTTGTCATAGACCGGCAGCAACTGCTTGCTGACCACCCGCGTCACAGGATGCAAGCGCGTGCCTGCTCCACCCGCCAAGACGATGCCTTTCATGACCGACTCCTCATTTTACCAAGCCAAGTCGCTGTTGCTTGTAGCGCTCTTGCAGGAGGCTCCACCAGGCTTCATTGGAGAGATACCACGCAATGGTCTGACGCAGACCGGACTCAAAATCGTGCTCAGCAGTCCACCCCAGCTCACCCTTGATGCGCGAGGCGTCGATCGCGTAACGCTGATCGTGGCCAGGTCGATCCGCCACATGTTCAATCAACTGGGAATGAGGCACATGAGGGGATTCTGGAAAGCGTTCATCCAGGCTGTCGCAGATCGCGTGGACGACCTCGAGATTGGTGCGTTCAGAGTCCCCTCCCACAAGGTAAACCCGCCCCGGCTGCCCCTCGGAAACCGCCAAAACAAGCGCCCTGGCATGGTCTTCAACATGAAGCCAGTCGCGGACTTGAAGGCCGGATCCATACACAGGCAGCGGCTTTCCAGAGAGTGCCTTGAGAATCATCAAGGGAATCAGTTTTTCAGGAAACTGAAACGGACCGTAGTTGTTGGAGCAGTTCGTGATGAGCGCAGGAAGGCCATAGGTTTTGTGCCAGGCTTGGACGAGATGGTCCGCACTGGCCTTGCTCGCCGAGTACGGAGAGCTGGGCTGGATTGGAGAGTTCTCCGTAAAGCGGCCTGTCTCGCCGAGAGAGCCGTAGACTTCATCGGTGGAGACATGAAGAAAGCGGAAGCGGTCCTGCCTCTCGGTGGAGAGCGACTTCCAGTGGGACAAGGCGGCTTGCAGCATGACATAGGTGCCATGAACATTGGTTCGAACGAACTCCCCCGGCCCCTCAATGCTGCGGTCCACATGGGATTCCGCTGCCAGATGCATCACAGCATCCGGCTGGAAGCGCTCGAAAACCGCTCCTACCTGTGCTTCATTCGCAACGTCTCCTCGAACAAAGTGGTAGCGCAGGTTGTCTTCTACAGAAGCCAAAGACTCTGGGCATGCCGCGTAGGTGAGCTTGTCAAAATTGATGACACGCCAGTCTGTCTTCTCCATCAAATACCGCACCACGGCTGAGCCAATGAAGCCCGATCCACCGGTGACGATGACAGTCTTTCCAAAACGTTCTTGTACAAGCTTCATGAGAGCCTCTCTGCAAGAAAGTGAGCCTGATGCATGGAGGAAAACAGGGACTTCGCCCGACGACCGTAGGCCTTTCTGGCAGAAGCATTTTCGACAAGCTCCACACAGCGTTCGACCAAGTCCTCATAAGACGAAAACGCGATCGCCTCCTCAAACACGGCCTCTTCGTGCCGATCCGCTCCCACCTCCGACACCACACACTGTCCATTCGCAAGGAGGTAGGAAATTCGCACCATCTCCAAGACCTTGGCTTCATAGTAGTGAATGTTCAGCACGACTTTGGAGCGAGCCACCAAGCGATCTCGAGCCTCGCCGAAGCAGTTCACGGCCACCACGACATTCAGTCCACGCTTCTCGAGTTCATCGAGGACGGCCTGCCGCCGAGGGTTGAGTGCACCATAAAACAGCACATCAATGTCTTCCCCAGCGCTTTGGTCGATCTGTGAGAACTCGGGGACAAAACCAATCCTGCACACACCCTCGACAGGCACCCCCATGCCTCGCAAGCGTTCGGCATTGGAGGGTGAGTAGTCCCAGACTCGGAAACGCTTCAGGACGTCGATGTACTGGTCGGTCAGCCACACCGAATCCGTGTCGATTTGCTCCAGATTGTAGACCACCGTGTCTGCTGGGAGCTGTTCCGCAATGGCCTGTGTGTCGCCAAAAATGCCCAGCAGATTGCCCCCCACCACAATGGGGGTGCCCTCCACATCCTCCAACTTACGGACGATGGGTGCCCGATAGCCAAGTGCCTCAAAGCCGTGGTGCAGCCCGATGGCGATCTCATCAAAAGCGTGCGAGTGAGGATATCCGGCGGGACTGACCTGAAAGATACAATACCGAGCCTGCTCCCCAAGTCCCGGTTTCGAGGTCGGCCTCATGTTTCGGGTCGGGAGTCGGGGAGAGCGCCTCAAGAACTCCTGGCGTTGCCCAAAAGCCAAGGCTTTGAGCCCCTCGTGCATTTTGAACAGGGCAGGGTCCGAAGGGGGGCTTCGATGCTCACGCCGCTCCGCATCAATCCATGCAAGCGCCTCATCCAGCCGACTATCATCGGCTCGAACATGAGCAGCAAGACGAGCGATTTCCACGGGTGCGACCTCCGGATCCAAGAGATCTTCCAAACAGACCACGAGTGTCTTCTCCGCATCGAGATCACAGGCCATCAGGATCTGGTAGGTGGCCCACCACATCGAATGAGCAAAATCCATTTCACTCATGCCGCTGGCCGCTGCCCCCTCCCGCAACATCCCAAGACGTTTCATCGCTTCAAAGCAGTCATCGGGATGTCGAACCACGACAACTGGACACACATCCTGGAATCCCAGATCCCGCAGCAAACGTCCCCAAAAGGGCCAGTTGACGGCAGTTCTGGGATCTTTCCAACCCCATGCAGTGTGCATGAACTGATGCCCAAACCTCCTCCTGAGTCCCTCTCGGTCCGCCTCTGGAAGCACAATACGAGCCACTCGGGCGGCATAGTCCGTAAGCACTTCAGGAGTCGCCATTGCGTCGCGATGGATCCCCAGACCGAGGAGGATCTGCTCATTGATTTCGCGAAACAGCTGGTTTTCCCATGTGCCGCGGGGATTGTCCGGACCTGCAGGCCGGAGGGGCCAACCCAGTTCCACGTCGAGAATGTTCATCAGACGGGCTACGAGTGCCCCCCCGCAGCAGTGCATGCTGAGTACAGGAAGAACGCGCTGCTCCGCTGGGGACAGGGCAAGTCGGCTTTTTTCTACAGCAGGAAATGCACTCATCTTTGGGGTCCCAGCTGATGGCGCCTGAGGAGCTCTTGGTCGGTCTCGCTGAGCGCTATTTTGCGGAGAACCACATGCATGGAATCCACAGCTCGGGGATGGGCCGCAACCTCCTCGATGCTCTGGCCTTGTGCCGCCAAAGCCTTTCCCCGCTCGCTCAGCGTGAAGTCCAGCTTTGCCAACGCGAAGCGCGCGTCCTGCCAGCCGAGGTACCAGGACCAGTCCGTGTAGTACAGCCAGCTTCTCTCATTGAATGCGCGAACGTGGGTGGGATCCTGCCATGCCCCAAAGGACAAGTCATAGGGAACCACAATGTCGAAAAGCCCACCGAAATCCAGCAGATCGAGGCAGTTTTTCATCATCTGTGTCAGGTCCTGAACATGCTCCAGCACGTCGTGTGCCACGATCATCTCGAGACTGCCCGGCTGAAGCTGCAGGCGCCCAAACCGCTCAGAATCCACCGCCGTACAGATTTCCGTCAGATCCTTGCTGAAGTCCGCAACCAGGTCCGGCTTCCAAAACGGATTGATGTCCACATTCACGTAGTCGCGATGCCACCGTTTTCCACTGCCGAGGTTGAGTCGCCTCGGGACCGGGATTCTGTTCGGGACCGAGTTGGCGACAGCCGTGGGCGGAGGGGAAGTGGCGGAGGAAGATTCGACTGCAGCAAAACGGTCGGCCCACGAAGGCGCAGCATTCGCTGCACTGGGTTTTTGGCTGCTCATGGCAACTCCATCAAAAGGGTCTTCTTGCCCTTTCGGATCACCACCCCGAAATTCAAGCAGAGACTCGAGTTAGACCGCCAAAGAGGCCAAGTCGGCGTTCAGGAGTGCAAGGTACTGACGACGGTGCGGAGCCACAAGTCCACCGTCGATCAGCCGTTCCGCTTGCTCCAGAAAGAGCCTGCAGTCATCAATCTGACCCATATTTCGGCAGGCAAATCCGCTGAGGATCCATGTGTCTGCCCCGCCCGTCTCCAACAGGGACTCGAGCAGGGACAGTGCCTCCGGCGCCCGATTCAATCCGAGCAGAGATTCGGCACGTCCCAGCACCGCCTCCACATGCCCTGGCTTCGAATCACAGGCCGACACAAACGCCTTAGAGGCCTCCTGCCATTGGTCCTGCAGGAGAAGTACCGTGCCCAATCGGGTGTATGCAGCCCAGTCGGTAGCACCAGGCATGCAGTCCTCGGTCCACGTGGTGTCTCCCATTTCAATCGCCTTTTCAAAAGACAGCTGTGCCTGCTGAAGATGTGCCGAACGTTTCTCTCCCTCGCATTCAAGCGCCAGGGTCTCATGGCTGACACCCCGGAGAAGCTCGACGTTCGGATGCCGAACGTTCCACGTCTCCGCCTCTTTCAACGCCCGCAAGCTCAAAAGAGTATGCCCACGGTGAAGTGCGAGAAAGCAGAATACGGTGATTGTTGGAGACACCGAATACCAAGTCTTCCCAGCCGCAAACTGCTTCTGTTGAGCTGACCAGGCACACCTTGCCGCATCCCACGCTTCATCCAAAAGACCGGACCGAACACAAACCCGTGCCAGATGACTCCACATGACTGGATTTTCGGGCTCCTCTTGGCAGCGCAAGCGCAGCAGGCGTTGGTAGTGATTGAGCTTGTCTTTCGAGGCAACCACCTCAGAAACATTGCCCAGATGCAGAATCGATGCGGAGACCTCAAGGACCCTTTTGTCGCCTTCTGCGAGCCACTCCGTCACACTCTCGTGCACGCGCCCTTCCCACCGCAGAGTGGGATCCCTTCGCATGAGTCGCGGAAGCAGAGTGGGAGCCCCCAAGCAGGCCGCGCCCGACAGGATTTCCTCCGCGGTCGCATCCAGCCTTGAGGCGTTGTAGAGCGGAAGCATGCCGAGGTCAAAGTCATGACTCGCAATGGCCTCGCGGAGTACCTCACCCGCACCGGGAGCCAGGCGCTCATCGCAGTCCAAGATCAGTATCCAGTCTCCAGTCGCCTCTCGAAGTGCTCGGTTGCGCGCATCGGAAAAATCATTTTGCCAAGGATGGCTCACCACACGAGCGCCCGCCTCTTTCGCGATGTCGGGCGTCTCGTCGCAGCTCCCGGTGTCCACCACCACGATCTCATCCACCACCCCACGAACCGAGTTGAGGAGCCCGGGTAGCATGAGGGCCTCATCCTTGGCGATTACACACAGCGATAAACGATGCATCACACACTCCAGCCCTCCCTTCTTCGGAACTTCGCAGGAATGCTTGAGTGCAATTTAGGCGTCTAAATCACGCCAGAACAGGATGAACTGAGCGTCATCTGCAGCGCCATCTGAGTCGAAATCGACTTGATCGACACCCAGGTCAAACCCCCCTTCTCCATCGAACCAGTTGTAGACCAACGTGTACGGGTCGGGAAGGATTCCTGTCTCATTCTCCACTCGAGTTGGGTAGACGTAGACCGTTCCTGTCTCCGGATCGGGAAGCCACTGCGACTCCTCGACATAATCAGCGCGAACGGCACCACCGGTGCACTCATCCGACACGAGGTAACGCACACGGTATTCGGCCTTGAGGTTTTCCTGAATCGTCAGTCGCCACTCCTCAATGCAGAACTGAGCCGATGGCAAAACGGTGGTGTGATTTTGACCCTCTGGTACCACCTCGCCATTTTCATCAAACCCACCATTGCGGATGATGAAGCGCATCTCACTGGCCTCCCAAACTCCTGCGAACGACGGCTCGGTTTCCTCTTGAGCCGTGTCCTCCGAATCCTCACCCGTGTCCTCCACGTAGTTGATGGGCTCAGGGGCGCAGGCCAATGCAGCCAAACTCAAGGTCATCCATTTGAAGTTCATGCGTCTTTCTCCATCCGCTTGCGGTAGTCCGGCCACAAATCCGATCGTTGCTCTTGTTTTAACCAGGCTTCAACAAAATCGGGTGGGGTCTCGTACCAATTGATTCCACCACAACTCGCACAGGGTCCGCTTTCATCGAAGCGTCCCTCAATGTGCCGAAGCCTCAACTCTCGTGCGTTCGGCCCCTCCCAGAGCCCTCGAAAGGTGTGCTGGTTGAGATCACCAAGGTCCAGCTTTCCAGAGAGATCTACACAACACATCATGAGGTGTCCATCGTGCCGAACGACCGGTGTCAACCACATGCCCGGACACGGCTGTCGGAAGCTTCCTGCGGGTTTTGCTGTGGACTCCCAGGCTCGATTCTCCCAGATCAACACCTCTGCCGGCCCTTTCGGAAGTTCTCGGATGCTCTGCTCGACAAGCGTTCGCTCATACAGCTCATCAACGCCGGCCTGCCCACTTCCGCCCGCATCCAAGGACAGGCGCTTGATCATGATTTCATCGTGGCCAACCCCACCACCGTGACACCTCAGAAACTCCTGCCAGTACTCCACAAAAGAGCGCGTCTCGTGTGCGTTTTCGGGCTGCAGAACGAACTGAAACTGCGCGTTAAGCCGCACATCATCCAGCCCAAGCTGGGCCCTCTTCATGATGAAGTGGCGCACGTTTCTTCTCACCCGAGCGAGTGCATCTTGCCCCTTCACGGTGGCGTAGGTTGCATTGGTCACTGCATCCATGGTGAAGACCAGCAACAGAGGCAACTCGGGGCACCGGGCATAGGCCTCAACCAGTCGGTCCATCCGTTCCGGTGTGAGCACAATCGCATTGGTGTCTACCCTCAGGTAGCCCACTTGATCCCTCAAACGCTGCTGCGCGATGGCAATCATCTCCTCAAGGTGGGGATGGAGAGAAGGGTCCCCGAGCCACTGAAAAATGATGTGGTCGAAACAGACCCGATCGGCAACGAGCCCATCCACGACCCGATGGTAGGTCTCCATGCTCATCATTCCCTTAGGGATCCCATGGATGCTTTCTTGCTTGGTAAAGTGCGGCAGAC
>JAYXVV010000051.1:0-23681 GCA_036021505.1 Myxococcota bacterium
AAGTCGGAGAGTCATGGTTCCTCCCTAGCACATTCAGTGGCCTCTGCCTCCACAAGAAGACCCGATGCGCCCAACAATTGGCGTGTGTAGGGATGGTGGTTGACTTTACCCATCTCCGAGGCCGCAAAACGGTCAACGATTTTGCCGTTGAGCATGACCACAATTCGATCACATGCGTAGGCGACCATCGGAAGATCATGGGAAATCAATACCACTGCCTTGTTCTCGTCTCGATGGGACACGATGGCATCAATGAGGTCCGCCTTCAGGGCCGCATCGAGACCCGCCGTGGGCTCGTCGGCAACCAGAAGCTCCGGCCTTGGAATCAGCACACGGGCGAGTCCAACCCGTCGTTTTTCACCGCCAGACAGGTTCCCAGGCAACGCCTCCATTCGGTGGGAAAGTCCGACTTGGGCACCCATGGCGTTGACCGTAGCCTGAGCATCGGCGATTCCATGGACTACTGCCGATTCCAGCAAGTGCTCTCGAACCGTCATTCCTGGGTTCAGCATGGCGGCCGGATCTTGAAAAAGAAGCTGGAAACGGCTTCTGGCTCTGCGGAGTTCGCTCCTGGTGAGGGCCTTGATGTTTTCGCCGAGCACCTCCACATTGCCCTGCTGGTAGGGAAGCAATCCAAGAGCAGCCCGGACAAGCGTTGTCTTCCCCGATCCCGATTCGCCGATGATCCCAAGCACTTCTCCAGTAGCGACTTGGAGGTGTACGTTGTCGACGGCCGCTTTGCTGGACAATCCGCGGGCCAAGAGTCCGGCTTTTGGGTAGCGCATGACGAGTCCATCGATGGAGAGCGCGTTCCTCATTCCAGACCCCCGGAGATGCGGGAGGTCGCTCTCCAAAGCCGCCTTGCGGGTTCGGAGTCGAGGTCTTTGAGTTGGGTGTTCGGGCCGTTTTCGACCAAGCGTCCTTCATGCATCACCATCAGGTGGTCAGCGATTTGGGGAACGATGCGCAGATCGTGGGTGATGAAGAGGATTCCCACCCCACGTCCTTTCAGTTGGACCATTTCCTCAAGAAGCTGTGCTTGAATCGTGGGGTCAAGGCCCGTTGTTGGCTCGTCGGCCACCAGAAACCGGGACCCTCGGGCCAGTGCGAGTGCAATCGAGGCCCGCTGAGCCATTCCGCCGGACAACTGATGAGGGAAAAGTTGCGCGACTGCACTCGGGTCCGCGAATCCGGAGCGGGACAGCCAAGGGTAGGGGTTGGGATCCACGCCGCGAAGTTTGCATGCCCGAGAGACTTGACCCCCCACCCGCCAAACCGGGTTGAGGCTCGCTCTTGCATCCTGAGGGAGGTAGCCAATGACATCTCCACGCAGAGGCTTGAAGCGCCTGTGGACCTCCCGAGTGTCGGGTTGGCCAGCATAGGGCCGGGTTTCATTGCCCTCCACCGAGAACAGGAGGTCCGCGTGCGTGACTCCTGGACGGGCACCTACGAGTCCAAGCAGACTCCGGGCCGTGAGTGTCTTGCCTGAGCCGGAGGCACCGACCAAGACATGGAGAGCACCCGGTCTCAAGGTGAAACCCGTGGTGTCGACCAAGGTCGTCTGGCCCGAACAGATGGTGAGGCGTTCGAGACGAATGAAGTCAGACATCGTCCACCTCATCCAGGCTTTGTGCCAGTTTTGCGCAGGCCCAGACGGTTAGCCAGATCGCAACGACCGGCGCCGCAGTTGCCCAAAGGTTGAGGTCATTGACTCCTCCCTGGAGCGCGTCCCTCGAAATCATGTTTCCCCAGCTGGGCATCGGTTCCTGGACGCCAAAGTCCCCCAAAAAGGAAAGTGTGGTTTCAACAAGGAGAAAATAACCGAACAATTGGAGCAGGTGTCCGCCAATGAGTGCTCGAGCATTGACCCAGCGGATGTGCCACCCCAGGATGCGTTTGGTGGTGAGCCCGTGCGCTTGGGCCGCCATGACAAAGCCGGCACGCCGAAAACGGCTCACACGGTCGTAGATTGCCTCACTGAGGGCTGGAGCATAAGCCAGGCCGGCAGCGACGCCCAGCGTGACTCCACCGGTTCCGTAGATCGAGCACACCAATAAAACCAACACGAAACGTGGTAGCGCTGCCACCGAGGTGAACAGGAAGCGAATGCTCTCCCCAAGCCACCCGCCCGTCCAGCCTGCCCAGGCACCGAGAGGTACAGCGAGAAGTGCGGCAACGAAACAGGCCAGGAGTCCCGGCCCAACAAAGGCCTCTGTGGATTTCATGAGCCTCTGGAAGACATCCCGCCCGCTGTCATCCGCTCCGAGCCAGAGCTGGGAAGAAGGACCTGCATTCGTGCGGTTCGGATCCACGTCGAGAACCACATCATAGTGGCCGATTAGGCTGACAACCCAGGCAGCGAGAAGGGCGATCAGGAACGCAGTGCTCAAGGCTTGGGTGCGTTTCATGTCCCGCCTCGTTGGCGGGGATCCAGGGCAAGGCGAACCCAATCCGCAAGCAGCCGAATGCCGCAGACAAAGCCTGCGGACAGCAAGGTTATCCCCAGTACCAATGGGAAGTCTCGCTTTCGGCAGGCTTCCCAGAGAACATCACCGAGGCCGTGAATTCCAAACACCTTTTCGACAACGATCGCACCCCCAAGAAAAAATGCAGCTCTGTTGGAAACCAGGGTCGTGAGCGCCGGAAGGAGATTGGAAAGCGTGTGGGGCCATGTCGGGGCTCCACGGGCCCTGGCGGCATCCACATAGCCGCTGTTCCGAATTCGCCGGATCTCACGCTCAGCAGTGCCGTGGATCTCCGTCAAGGCGGAGGACGCGAAAGCAAGTACAGTCACAGCCAATGCCGTCTTTACCGGGGAGGTTTCCATGAGCAGAGGGAACCATGGAGGCGGTGTCAGGCCCTTTTCAACTGTACTTCCATAGGCCCAGGCGTCGAGTCCAACCATCCCAAGATAGGCCACAAGGAAGACCGGTGGCACGCTCAGCCATTGGATTGCAGTTCTCGAGAGGGAGTTGGGGCGTCCTGCACTCCAGAAGGCAACGAGTGTCCCGACCGTCACGCTCAGGAAGAGTGCAGTGAGTACCAGAAACAGGGTGTCAGGGGCCTTGGCTGCCATGAGCTCGGCTACAGACGTTCCGGGGCGGTAGGTGAGGGATACGCCGAAATCACCGCCCAGGGCTCGAGTCAGATAGGCCCCATACTGCTGAAACACACTCCCATCGAGTCCCCACTCCTCGACCAGAGCCTGACGGAGTTGTTCGTCTTGGGCGACAACATCGGCAGCGTTTCCTGGGGAGAAGAACAGAAGTGCTGACACAAAAAACAGTGCCCCCGCCATGGTTGCAACGAAGCTGGCGAGGGGCTGGAGAAGCAGGAGCGCTACCTTCCACGAAGGCTGCGCTTTCGGGGCTACTGCATCTGCCATTCACCCACATAGGTGAAGAAGTAGAACGGATGAATCAGGACGTTACGAATCTGTGTGGAGAGGGCTGCATAGGAGTCAAGGGTCCACAAAAAGATCATGGGTGCGTCCTCGCGAACAAGGGCATGAACCTGTCGGAGAGCTGCTTTTTTGTCATAGGGATCGGAAGCCGTTCGAGCCTGGTCCAGCAGCTCATCAACACGCGGATTGGAGTAGCCCGAGAAATTCCTTTCACCCCGTGAATGAAACTGGGCGTAGACATCCTCGTTGCGATCGAAAGACCACTGAGAGAGGAGGGTGTCGAAATTGCGTTGGCGCCAAATCCGGGCCTTCCATTCGGCCTCATCGAGGGCTTCCGTCAACACCTCGACCCCCTCTCTCCGGAGCTGGGACTGGAGGTTGATGACGACTTTTTGAGAGGTTTCCAGGTTCTGGTGGAAGGTCAACGTGAACGACAACGGTTCGCCATCTTTGGCCCACATCCCGTCATCGCCTCGAAGAAATCCGGCCTCCTCGAGGAGTGTGGCAGCGGCGTAGCCATCGTTGGACCATGGGGCAACATCATGGTTGTAGAAAGGGGACGATTTGACATAGGGGCCCGAAAGAATTTCTCCTGTGCCGATCGGGGCCAGAAGGTTCTCGACATCCACCATCTGCGAGAGCGCCTGGCGGACCCTGGGATCGTCAAATGGGGCCTTTTGTTGGTTGAAGCCCATGAACCACCAGGAGTTGGTCTGATAGGGGTACAGTTCGATTTTTCGACTCTTGGACAGTTCCGCGAGGTCTTGGGGCATCACCCGAACCAGGGCCTCGAGACTCTCGTACTGGATCAGTTTGGCTTGGTAACTCTTGTCGGCGACTTCTCGGAGAACCAGTTCGCCTATCCCTACACCGTCGCGGTAGTCGCTGTTGGCGCGAAAGGTGACGCTGTTGTCGTCGTTGTAGCTCTCCAGCCGATAAGGGCCCGTTCCGATGGGTTGGGTTCGAAAGGGATGGGTGCGTGAGACGGTGGTGCTGCTGAACTGCGCTTTGGGAATCAGCTTGAAAAACAACTTGTCCTGCGGGTGGAACGTGGGGCTCTTGAACTCCAGGCGAACATTGCGCTCATCCAGCGCCACGGCGTTTGAAATCCATTCGACCCGTCCGGCCTCGGTGGACAGTGTGGCGTCGTTCTGCATGGATTCGATGCTGAAGACAACATCGTCGGCCTGAATGGGCGTTCCGTCATGCCAGAAGACATCGCTTCGGAGGGTCAGAATCATGCCCATGCCGTCCGGATCGACCTGACCATTTTCAATCACCGCTGGCGTGGTGGCGAGGTCTTGATTGTCGGTGTAGAGCCCATCAAAGAGTAGTTCATTCACACGAGCTTCCACCATGGTGGTGGTAAACAAGGGATTGATGATCCCCGGCGCCTGGTCCTCTGCATAACGAAGAGGATTGGCTGCGGTGGGAAGGGCAGTGCCGAGAATAGCTGCAGTGAGGCTCCAGCGGAGGATGCTGCGCATGGGCTTTCCTGTGGTTGTCGAACGTGTCATTAGAGTTCCTTTGAGTCCCCTCGGCGATTCAAGTTGTTGAGTACGCTGAGATCGCCCACCGATTCATCCAGTCCCTGGACCTCTGGAAAGGCTCGGGCGAGGATTTCCAAGGGCTCGAGCGCCTCGCGATACCGTCCAGTAAGGAGGTTGGCCTCCGCGAGTACCGCGAACAGGAGGGGGGTGTTGATGGGGCCGATCTCGCGAGGAGAGCGCATGTCTTGTGCCATTTGGGCAAGTGAGAGTGCCTGTCTTGGGCGCTCCGCATTGAGCGCCTCCTCAGCGAGCGCCAAGAGTGTCTGGGCTCGGTAGATGTCGACGAGTTGAAGGTCGGTCAGGAGTTGTTGTCCTGCCGAGTTGTTCCTCGACTCCATGTGCTGGTTCCAGTCCGCAAGATGGGCATCCAGGCCTCGCCCAAACTCTCGAGCCCGTTGTGCATTGTCTTCCGAATCCAGGACGCCGGCATCCATTCCAGCCTGCTGAACCAGCGCGTCTCCTTCACAGCGAAACGAGTGAGGGTCGGTCTCAGTGGTGGGCGCGATGGCCTCCGCGCACGACGAAAACAGGACAGATTCCATGCCCACGGGAGGAGTGCGGGTTTGAATTGACTCTTGGTGGTGTCTTGTGAGCCCCTGAAAGACCAGGGGATCCTGTATGGCGATTCCTTTGTCTGGAAGCTCAAATGCGGCGTTTTGAGCCCTCTGGGTCAGGCTGCTGCGATCAAGAGCCAGCGTTTCTTTTGCCATCGACAACAGAGACGGAGGAAGCTCACTCATGGCGGATGCCGACTCTGCGGAAGCAAGGGTGTTGACCCGAGCCAGCTGTGCCGCTGCCTGGAGCTGAGGGGCGACGGTCATTTCGGGGCGTTCCCCCCAGATCGTCTCCATGCGGGCCCAGGTGTGAAAGGAAATTCGGCTGAGCCGCCTGTAGAACGAAGCGAGACTGGCGTGCGCCCGGTACTGAACGGCGCTGTTGTTGGAATCGAGAGCACTGACCCAATCTCCTCTGTGGAGGGCAATCCAGCCATTCCGGTCCGGTTCAACGGCGCTCGAAAACAGCTCAGGCGTCTCATAAAGACTGTGGACCCAGCTTGGGGAGGGGGTGAAAAGGTCCCCTTGGGTTTGCTCATCAGCCGTTGAAGAGAAACATCCAGTGAGCAGCGTGGCCAGTGCCAGGAACCGCATAGAGCTCTACTCTCCCTCGAGGCTTTGTCCGGAGGAGTGGGTCCGGTCTCGATGATCATCGGGACTGTACAACTCATCGCTCCCAATCACGCGGATGCTGTCTTCTTTCAGCACGAGCGGCTCCATGAGAAGCTCGCCTCGCTTGTAGTAGAAATCTTGATTGAGGACATGGTAGCCCGGCTTGAAGATTTCAATTCCGTAATCCGTTCGGCGCTTCAGCTTCACGCGCTCACCGGCTTCATCACGAAGGTAGTCCAACATGAACTTCCCATCACCGTCGGTCACAATCTCCACATTTCCGGGCGCGATCCCCACGATCGCTCGAGGTACCGGCCTGCCGTTGCGGTCGATGATCTGTCCCTCGATAATGTGGGGGCCGCAGCCGACTGTTGCAGCCGCGATCCCGAATAGGGCCGTAAGCGTTCGCATTGTGTGGGCCATAAGGATTGTCCTTCCTACCGCAGGCGAGTGCGGGCGTAGTCGAGCTTGCGAATTTGAGCTTCTGCGTGTTCGAAGAGGTCGGTTCGGCGGGGTTCAACGTGGCGCTGGTACTTCTTCCAACCTCGTACGGCTTTGTCCAGGAGTTCGATGTCGTCTTCCGAACTGTAGAACATTCCCTGAAGGCTGGAGGCCTGGACCTCAAAGATCTCGGTCTTTGTGGGAAAGACAAGCTCCGAAGGAATCCGTGCCCAGTGCTGTTCCGCCTTCTGTGCATCCGCAAGAGCGCGGTCGTATTTGCCATTGTTGGCAAACCAACGAGCCCTCTTGGAGAGAAACACAGGACTGTAGCGGTTCTCGTCGAGCAGGAAGAGTTGGTCCAGGTATTTCTTCACGTCCCGAGCCGAACGCGCCTGTTCTGCATTCATCAAGAGCAAGGCACGAGACTGCGTGTAGGAATCGTCGTCGGTTCCAACAGCCTCAAGGTCGTAGACGTCATTGCGAGAGAGCTGGCCCGATTCGGCCAGAGCCAGAAAACCGGAGACATCCGTGCGAAGCCGTTCGACTGCTTGCCCCTCTGCGGACTCTTCAGAATCAAGGGCAGGCTGTGGTTCGGGTTCCGGGAAATAGGCCACATCGTCGTAGTTTCGGGCAGGCGGTGTGTACACCGCTGCTGTGCTCCTTCGTGTGCGTGAAGAACGTTCGGCAGCCGCCGCCGCTTGCTCCTGGGCAAGGGCTTCGGCGGCCTCCCGCTCCGCCTCCAGCGCGGCTTCGGCCTCCGCCTCGGCCCGCTCTTCCGCCTCAAGTTCCGCCTGCTCCTCCGGTGTGATGGCCTGGATCTGCGCCACGGGCTCCGACCCCAAGGCAGGCAATGCCGGGTTCGTGGAGGGGTCTTCTCGGAGGATCAGCTTCAATCCCACCAGCAGTACTGCGGCGACCAAAAATCCTGCAACGGCCATGGTTGCAGTGCTGGCCCCCTGTTTCTTTTTCTTTTTCTTCCGTCCCCCGTCGAGAGGCTCCGCATCCCAGTCTTCCGGGACGTCCGGCAGCGGTGCGAAATGCGGCGAGGAAGGCGGAGGGGAGCTGCTCCCCATGTCCGACGATTCCCCCTGACTGCCCTTCGCACTCGAATCCGGGTTTGGAAGTGGCTCAAACTCCGTTCTTCCGGCGGTCGGCGTTGGCACTTTGGCCTGTGCGGGTGGGTCTGTTGGTGCAGGAAGTGGAGGAAGGGTAGTCGCTGCTGCCGGGGGTGGCTCGGTCAGCCCTGCGCCCGCAGGAGCTTGGGGTGTCGAGATGAATCCGAGAGTGGACTCCGCGCCCTTCGGGGGGAAGGTGCCTTGAAGACCCAAGTCGGTTTCAAGGCTCTCCTCAGCGGGATCCAGAGAAAGAGACTCCTCGGGATACAAGCTGATTTCCCCAGACGACGGGTCGCTTTTCGAGTCAAAGGGATCGTCGTTGACTTCAGTCCCCTTGGTTTCGAACCACTCTTCTTCGGCCTGCTTGGAATCACGCTGAGCTCTCTCCTGGAGGGCTTTGGAGGTGTCGGCTGCTGTGCCTGCGGGATCCGGATCGATTCGTGTGGCGGAGTCTTGAAAACCACTGGCCGCTGATGCCGGTGGACCATCCGCCAGGCTGTGGGGAGTCGTCGAGTTTTTGGCCTCGAACAGGGGGGACAAGTACAGCGCGGAGTCGCGTGAAATGTTGCTGAATGAAAATCCAGCCATCAGACCACGCAGGTACTCCCGAAGCACAAACGCCCGTTGATAGCGATGCCGAGGATTCACAGCCAGGGCACGGAAAAGAATCTTATCGAGACCTGGGAGTCGCTCCTTGACCTTGAGAAGTTGGCTTGTGACGTCGGCACGTCGGACCTGCTGGATGGTGATTTCGCCCGTTTCGCCAGCAAAGAGAGGGGTGAGCGTGAAGAGCTCGAAGAGAAGCGTGCCCAAGGAAAAGACATCCGATGCAGGAGTCAGCTTCTGAGCCGAGTGGGTCTGTTCAGGAGACAAGTACTCCAGTTGAATCCCAAGGCTTCCAGACGCTGCACCAGGAAGGGAAAGCGGGGAACGAACGAGCGAGCAATCTCCCAGAAGCACCTTTCCCTCGGAGTCCACCCAGCATGCAGCGGGACGGAGCCCAAGATGGAGCACGTTCTCGGCCCCCGTACCCCGACCGGGGCGACCATGGAGAGCCTCCAACCCGTTGCAAATCTGTGCGGCGATGTTGAGGAAAACGTTTTCGGGAAGGGGTCTGTTGTGTTTTCGAGCGTGTTGCAGGACCTGGTCCAAACTGATGCGTTCGGTGCTCTCTTCAACCACGAGCCTTTCGTTTCCGGCCTCCACCCAGTCAAGCACCGAGAGCAGGAAAGGGTGCTTGAGCCCCTTGAGATCACCGACACGGGCCTCGACGGAGGTGAGCCGCGCACGATCTTGCAGAACCGCCGGAAGAATTCGGCGCACACGAACCGGCTTTGGGGTGGGTCCTGTGAGGCTTCCCTCGAAAGTTTCGGCAATTGCTCCAACCCCCACTTTTTGAGTGAGAGTCAGAGGGCCTAGAGTTTTTGGAAGCAAGAGCATGCTTTCTGTTCTCCAAGAATCCGGCCTTGGTCGAAGCTTCACAAGCCGACGGTCCGCCGAAAAACGCCCCTCAAAGCTATGCTCTACCAGTCCGCAGGGCAACCTCGCGATATGTTTGGTGTTTGGAGCAGTTCTGTCCTAAAACCCGATAGTTAGGGAGTTTTGACGGCGGTCGTTCCCAGTGCCTATCCCAAGGCTTTGACGAACTTTCTACCGGTCCACATCCGTTTTCTTTGAGATAAGCTAAAACCATGGGTGTCTGGGACCATTTCAAAAAAGCCAAAGAAGCCGGTACACGGTGGCTGGACCGTATCGATGAAGTGGAGAGGGAGGCTCGGGAAAACGATCCGCACAAAGAGGCTCGAAGGCTGGCGTTTCAGGCCTCTGAAACCGAGCTCACAGGGGGTGTAGAGGAACTCGAGGGCCTCTCCCTTGCCAATGCGATTGAGGAGCTGGTCTTGGAGGAGGAGGAGCTGCAGGAGGTGGATGAGCTGCTAGAGGAAGAGCAATCGATTTCAGCATTTGATTCTCTTGCCACGGGGCCAGCCGTGCCGGAAGGCTTGGAGATCGATGAGGTATCCCTCTCGGATGAACTGGAGCTCGATGAGACGGGCACCTTGGGGATTCTGCTGACCAGCGATTTCACAGAGGTTGATCCGGGAACCCGCAACGCCGAGACCACAAGCGTGGGGGAGTTCACGGTGGAGCGTGGTCCACTGGAATTTCCCGACAACACTTCAACCGGTGAGTTGACCCAAGCCGGAGAGTCTACTTCAGCAATATCGTCCAAATTCCTGAATACACTCGATTTTTCAGAGTCCGAGGTCTCTCAGATTCTCAAGAGTACCCACTATCCTCAACTGCAGGAGTTCTCCGTCGATTTGTTGGTCGACCTGGCACGGTTTGAACAGAACCTTCTGGATCTTGCAGAGCGTTTGGGGCGGTGTGTGTTCGTGTTGCTCAACGAAACGATTGGGCAGGACGAGGACTGGGAGGCGGCGGTATGGACCACAGGAGCCCACTGGGACCACACCGTCAAACAGGCCCGCCTGGCTGTCGAGAAAAATCACGAAGATGTTCTTCTGGTTCGGACGCTGGCTTGGGCGTTCTGGCCCTTCACGGATGAGCTCTTATCCGCGGCGGTTGGGCTTGAAGACACCGCGGGCCTTGGTGAAGTGGTGGGGGAGATTGAACGGGTACTGGACCATCGCTGGGCAATGGTCAGCGGGGGCGCGTCGGATCTCCAGGCTGAAGGGGACCATCTACCGATTCGTCCACGGGGGATCTTTTCTTTTGAGGGCTTCCGGTGGCAGGACTGATCGCGGGGTGGGCGCTGGGTTGCGCCCTCCAAGGAGAAGTCGCGGGTGTCGTGCGGGTTTCCGATGGGTCGGAAGTCCACCTCGATGCCATGTCGGGGGAGTCGTACCGTCTGTTTCTTTCGGCAGAAGCCGAGTGGTTGCGTGAGCTTGATGGGGCTTCGGTTTGGGCGCAGGGGCCGCAACTCGGTGACCGTTTCTGGGTGGGAGAATGGCGTGTGGTGACGGGGGCCGATGGCTCCGCGCCGTATCTCGGCCCACTCAGGCTTCATGGCGCCAATCTTGTGCTTCGAGACCGCAACTCGGGGGCAGACTACGTGTTTGATGAGGCGTCCTTTCACAAGCTGAAGGGGTCGGCGGGTGAAGTCGTTCTTGTCAGTGGCTTTGTGGTGGGGCCTCACACCCTGCATGTGGTCGAATGGCGTGTGCTGGGTGAAGGGACGCGGTGACAAGGGCGCAACATTGAGTGGAGACAACTGGGCGGGCGGTCTGGTTCTTATAGAACCGAAGCATGAAACCTAGAAGGAGGTTGAATGTCTCGCGCACTGCTCTCGGTATCCGACAAAACCGGCATTGAGGATTTCGCCAAGGGGCTCGTCGCCAAAGGCTATGAGATTTTATCGACAGGGGGCACCTGCTCCCGGCTGGAAGCTGCGGGTGTGCCCGTCACCCAGGTGGCGGATTACACAAGAGCACCCGAGGTGTTTGGCGGTCGTGTCAAAACGCTTCACCCCATGATTCATGGTGGAATCCTGGGCCGACGCGGTCAAGACGATCAAGAGGCCCAAGAGAATGGCATCGAATGGATCGACATGGTGGTGGTCAACCTCTACCCCTTCGAGGCCAGTGTCGCCGGCGGTGCGGACCTCTCTGAGGCGGTGGAGAAGATTGACATCGGTGGTCCAACCATGATCCGGTCGGCTGCCAAGAACCACAAGCACGTGACCGTGGTCTGTGACCCCTCGGACTACAACGGGGTTCTCGAGATGCTGGAGAACGGTGAGTTGAGTGAGGGAGAACGGGCACGTCTCGCGACAAAGGCGTTCGGCCACACCGCACTCTACGACGGAATGATTTCGGGTTGGTTGTCGAACCATTTCGGAATGACGCTGCAGGAAAGAGCGCTACCAGTTCGGCGTATTCAGTCGCTGCGCTACGGGGAAAACCCCCACCAGTCCGCATCGTTTTATTCGGAGGTTGGTGCCGATGGACGCTCGCTTGCACGCGCGAAGACGATCCAGGGGAAGCCGCTCTCCTTCAACAACTTGGCCGATCTCGACGGAGCGCTCCGGGCTGCCTTTGAGTACACGAAACCCGCGGCCGTCGTGGTCAAGCACATGAATCCGTGTGGGGCCGCGACTCATGAAGCGGGAATATCCGAGGCGTTCAAGCTCGCGCTGTCCGCGGATCCGGTGTCGGCGTACGGTGGAATTCTGGCCTTCAACCGGCCCCTTGAAGCCGAGGACGTCAGAAACGTGTTTCGGGCAAGAACGTTTTTTGAGGTGCTTGCGGCCCCAGGGTTTACCGAAGAGGCCCTGGGTATTCTTGCCAAACGGGAGAAGCTTCGGGTCTTAGAGCTTCCTGAGGACTGGGCCGAAAGCCGTCCATCCGGCACGGATGCACGACGAGTTCAGGGCGGCTGGCTCCTCCAGGACTGGGATCTCGGTGTGGACTTTGAATGGAAAGTTGCCACCAAGCGAGCTCCAACACAAGCCGAGGCGGAGGCGCTCCGATTCACCTGGGCGGCCTGCCGAAACGTCAAGTCCAACGCAATTGCGCTTGGCTGTTCGGCTCAGGGTGGGTTTGTGCTCAATGGTGTCGGCGCAGGTCAGATGAGTCGCGTTGACTCGGTGCGGATCGCTATTCAGAAGGCGACACGCACTGTTGAGGGTAGCGTTCTTGCATCGGATGCGTTTTTTCCGTTCGCGGACGGGGTTGATGTCGCGGCTCAGGCAGGGGTCAAGGCCATCATTCAACCGGGTGGCAGCATTCGCGATGACGAGGTCATCGAGGCAGCGGATCGAGCGGGTTTGGCGATGGTCTTCACCGGTGCCCGGCACTTCAGGCACTGAGCTGTCTTAGTGGTCCGAGGTGGGCTACGTTTCGAGGGTGACAACTCAATGGCCATCGTGGCTCCATGCGGGAGTGATTTTCGGATTGCTTCTGATGGGTATGGCTTACGTCCAGTTTGACTGGATGGGGGCGGAGTTCTCTGCAGGGATACTCCACGGACACAACGAGGACTGGGACTGGCAGTTGAGTCTCTACGAGGTGACTCGGCAGGGCCTGCTGGAATGGGGAGAGCTTCCGGTCTGGAATCCCTACACGCAAGGCGGCGTGCCGCTACTCGCCAACCCGGAATTTCCTCTGTTCTACCCCCTGTTCGGTTTGGTCGCTGCATTTGGCACAGAGGCGGGAATTAAGCTTGGTCTGCTGTTTCATCTCTGGTTGTTGGTTCTGGGTGCTTGGATGGCAGGTCGGGAAATGGGGCTTTCTCGTCTGAGTGCCCATTTTGGGGCGCTGTTCTTGCTCTGCAGCGCCTTTCTGCCCGGTTTCGTTGCATACGGTCACATCATGTTTCTGCCGATGGGATGGCTGCCGCTTGCTTGGGTTGCGTCCCGGCGGGGGCGATGGGCTCTCTCCAGCGCTTGCCTGGCACTGGCGTTTTTAGCGGGGGGGCACTACCTCCTGCTTTACGGGGCCCTCTGGGTTGGGCTTGACGCGCTGTTTCGCGCAGTGCGGGGGAGGGGGTTGAAGGTCTTGGCGGTTGCTTTAGCCGTCAACGGTCTCGCGCTTGGTTGGATTGGCCTCAAGTGGCCTGTGTTCCTGGGCTTGGCGGCCGGTTTGGCCACCCTCCGTCCGCGTCGTTTTCTCCGTCGACGGGTTCTTGAGCTCGCTGCGATCGGGGTGCTGGCCGGTCTTCTCTTGGGGGTAAAGATGGCCACGGCGCCGGCCCTTTTCGAGAGAGCGGAACGCCTTGAGGCGCAGAACAGCGTCCAGATCGCAGACGCCTGTCCCACAAGCGGGGACTACGACCCTGAGACCTGCTACTCCAGTCCCGCAAAGGCCATGCGTGTCCTCAGTGGGACGGCAGAGCGTCTCTCGGGGCACGAGGGGCAAAATGTGTTCTGGTCGCCGTTGCCCGTGGTGTTTGGATTTGTGGGCCTGGTACTCGCAGCCTGGTTCCGGCCGGCCTGGGGCCTCATTGGCTTGGTGTTCTGGAGTCTCGGCTGGGGGGGCGCAACGCCGGTCAATCTGGTGGAGGGGCTTCACAGCCTGCCTGGATTCGACCACCTGCGTGTGGTGGAGCGCTACAGCTTGGTATGGACCCTTTTTCTGGGGTGGGGTGCCGGTTTTCTTGCGGACTTGGCGTGGCGGAGGTTGCGATGGCCTGCCGCTGTCTTGTTCTTGGGTGTGGCTTTTTTGTGGCTGCCAACAGCCCATCAAAATGCCCAGACGGCCATGGCCTTGGGGCCACAGCGAGGGCGGCCGTTGCCTTTGGAGCCTGCGCCGTTTCGGCAACTCGTGGGGCCACACAGCAATTTTGAGGCCATTCAGGCGGGGCAGGGCAAGCTGGATTGTTGGACGACGGCCTGGTTGGACGATCCCGCGCCGGGACTGCGAGCGCAAGGGCAAGAGGGTTACCTCGGCGAGGCTTGGATGGCGGCGACGGGTGAGTCGGTGGATCTGAGGGTGACCACCGCAACGCTCGAAGTGGTGCTTCCCTACGCTGGAGAAGTGGTGATCAATCAGAATGCATTTTCGGGCTGGAGTGTCGACGGCCATCCGCTCCCCGGGGAGTCCGGTTTGCTTCGGGCGAATCTGTCGGGTGGCCCGCACGTCTTCCGCTACACCCCGCCGGGGCTCAGGGTGGGCATGGCCCTCAGTGGGCTGGGGCTCATGATTCTGCTTGGATCCTGGCGGCAGAAAGGATTTTATCGCCGAGCCAGTGCAGGCGAGCCTCGACTGTGAAGGGGCCCTCCCCGTCTTGCAGGTGCAGATGGGCCTCACAGAGGTCGTTCACGTCGATGCGAAGGCGTGCTTCTTTGAACCCGACGTAACGACGCACATGGGGAAACAGTGCCTTGTAGATGGCTTCCTTGAGGGAGAAGTGCATGAGTGTCGCGGGCCACTGGCGCTCTGCCGGAAGCCCGTTCACCCAGTCCATTTCCTCATCGCAAAGGATTTTGCGCGCCACGTCTCGCGAGGGCCCACTGGGGTCTTCCAGGTCCACGCCCACAGTCCCGTAGTCCTCTCGAGCCGCTAACGCGACGACGAGGTCACCTTTGTGGCTGATTGATCCGCTGAAGCCCGCCGGAAGTAGGGGCTCGCCGTAGGGCCCACTCAGGAGCGGGCCATGGCGGACTCCCAGTGCGCCAAGCGATTTGTGGAGCGCTAGTCTTCCTCCTGTCCAGGTCATCTGCCGATAGCCGGACAGCCCTTCGGCGACTTGTCGCTCCTCCGGTCGGAGCTGTTTGAGTACCTTGGCAGGCACTGGCTGAGCTTCCGATGGAAGGCGTACCGAGGTCAGAACCCCAAAGGGGAATGCCACCTTGTCGACAGTGGTGTAAGGCTGAGCCATGGTCAGCCTTTAGCGCGTGCCCGAGGAATCGCCACTACCCCGACACGGATGTCAGGGTTTTGTGGGGCCCTTGGTTCTAACTACCTAAAATCCCGCGGAGTTGTGTTTGGCACAGGCTATGCTTTATTTCGCGGTGTTTCTCCATTCAAGGACGTTCCAATGCCCAAGCTCTCCTGGTTTTTCGCTCTTTCGTTCGGAACTCTCGCTGCGTGCAGCGGCACGGACCCTGCGTACAAGCTCGACTCCTTCTCTTCCTGCGATGAGTTGGAGTCGACCATCAAGAGCCAGGCGATCGAGGAGATTCGTTGGGCGAACGCATGGGGAGGCCTCGGTGGCCTTTCCTTTGCGACGTCCACCGATTTTGCCATGGTTGAGAGTTCCGCGGGGGAGGCCATGGATGACGGCGGAGGTTCGGCGAGGGGGTACTCCACCACCAACAACCAGGTCTCCGGGGTGGATGAGTTGGACATTGTGGAGACGGACGGAGAGTACATCTACGCCGTTGCCGGTGATCACCTTGTGGTCTCGGATGTCTGGCCTCCGGAGGAGGCATCGATCGCGTCGAAATTGGAAATAGAGGGGGCTCCAAAGGGCCTCTTTCTTCTGAAGAATGGCACGCTGGCTGTCCTGTCGCAGATGGGATGGGGTGAGGAGGGCAACCCGGAATCGGGACGCCAAGTCCCGGGTGGCCAGGACGGTTTGGTCAAGGTCACTGTCATCGACGCAACCCAGCCGAATGCACTGCAGGTGATTCGAGAGACTTACTCCCGAGGCGTCCTTTTTGATGCACGAGTCAAAGAGCAGCGGCTGTTCACGGTGTCCTACATGGGGTTGCGAATCGATGCCATGCAGGGAGCAGACGGGAAGGCTGAAGAAATCAGGGCTGTTCGGGATTCTGTCCTCGATGACTGGATGCCTCTGCGGCATGACAACGTCAGGGTATCGACATCGCAAGGCTGGGAGAGTGGGGAAGAGCCCATTTGTGCTTGTGGCGATGTTTACGGTTCCAAGAGGGGCTCAGGGGACTATTTTGTCAGTGTTCAGTCATTGGATTTGGGCGATCCTCTCTCTTCCTTCCAGGGGGCATCGGTGCTCTCCTCGCTGGACCACATCTACGCGAGCTCCGATTCGATCTATGTGGTTTCCTCAGAACACAGTGATGGGCCTTGGTCCAGCTACGACGATTCGATCGACACCATCATCCATCGGTTCACAATCAGCGGAGAGTCCGGGATTCCAAGCTATCAGAGCTCGGGCAAGATCCCCGGTTACACCCTGAATCAGTTCGCACTCGACCAGAAGGACGACGTCTTGAGGGTGGCCACCACCCGTTCCAGCTGGAGAGGTGGCAATGGCGTCACAAATCTGTATGTCCTGGAAGACGACGGAGAGGAAATGGGAATCATCGGGCGGGTGGAAGACCTGGCCGAGGGAGAGCAGATCTTCGCGGTTCGGTACGTGGGTGACACAGCGTATGTGGTCACCTTTCTTCAAGTCGATCCGCTCTACACCATCGACCTCAGTGACCCGACCAATCCCAGGGTTCGTGGAGAGCTGAAGATCCCCGGCTTTTCCAACTACCTCCACCCGCTCTCGGATGGGAACCTGCTCGGTATTGGTTTGGACATGGACGAGAACGGATGGGAGTCCTTTGGTGTCCAAATCAGCCGGTTCGATGTGTCGGACCTGGACAACCCGGAGCTGGCTGACAAGGTGACCCTCGAGAACACCGGCTGGTCGGAGGCTCAAAGCGAGCACCACGCCTTTAACTTCTATGAACCGACAGCTTCCTTGTCTGTCCCCGCCTACAGCTATGCCTCGGGCGAGAGTGAGTTGTTCGTTCTTCGAGCGGGAGTGGGAGAGGAGTTGGCGGTCCTTGGGAGTGTCGGGCAATCCGTTATCCATGGCACCTCGGGAGATGAATACTGCACGGACTTCAAGCGGTCGGTTGTGATTGAAGGGGATGCAGAGAAGGACGAGGTCGATACCGTATTTGGCCTGTCCAATGCGGGTTTCTTTGCCGCACCGGTGGAGGCTCCTGAGGACATCATCGTGGCGCTGGAGTATCCCGGGATCGATCCGTGCGCAGGCCGATACAGTTCCTACTACTGGTAGGTGTAGGCGATCTTCAAATTGAAGATTCCGCGATAGAAATCATCAAGGTGGCGCACTGAGATTTTGCGCGGGTGGGCTTCATCCATTTGAAATAACTTGATTTTTTGAGTTGGCACAAGGGTTGCGTTCCTTCCTGGTGTCCGCAATCTCGCGGCACATCAACAAGGAGACAACCCATGCGAAACTTCATTTCTACTCTTGCTCTAGCAGGCACCGCCTTGGCGTGCACCCCTTCCGAACAATCGGGTTCCGTCGAGTCGAAGCACACCTCTCAGCCCCGCGTGAGTGATGTGGGAGTCCAGGCTGTCGGCTCGATTGAGGGCACGCCTGAGCTTGCTGTCCATTCGGAAGAGACTCCGATGATTCCTGAGATCGAAGGAATTGAAGACGAGGACCCCGTTGCGTCTTTGGAAGATCCACCGGGCACCCCAAAGGTGTTCATTGAGGTGCGTCCCGGAGAAAACCTTGTGGCGTTGTCGGATTGGGCCCGAACCACCCCGACCGAGCTCGCCCGCCTCAATGGCATGGACGTTCAAGACACGCTTTTCGCAGGCCAGAAGCTGGGACTCTCCCTGGAGGGGGAGGAAGTCGACGCGTTTTACGAAGCCCGAGACCGCGCTTTAGACGCCCGTGTGGACCGCTACCTGGACCGGAGAGGAGGACTCTACACCGTGGAATCGCATGCGATCCGCCAAGGCGAGACCGCGTGGGGCGTCGGTCAGGAGCGGGGTGAGATTCCGCTGTGGGTCCTCGCAGCTTTCAATCAGGATGTTGAGCTCTCTCAACTCTCCATTGGGGATCTGCTCAGTGTTCCTGTGGTTGAAGACACCATCCAAGCCAGCGCAGGTCTCGATCATGGGCCGTCTGCTGAAGTTGCCATCGTGCCGGAGAGCGAGGACGAAGCTTTCTAGCGCAGCGGAGCTGCCGTTGGGCCCAGACACGTCGACGCAAGTCGGCGTGTCTTCTTTTGAATTTCACGCTAGAAGCCAGGCATGGGCGTGCAATTGAAATGGCTTTTCCTCGCGGGGCTTTCATGGCAGATGCCGTTTGAAGGCTTTTCTTTGGCCGCAGAACCGGCGGGCGCTGCCGTTGTGGATGCGGAATACAACCGACTCGCGGATCGCCTTTCGAGGCTTGCAAAGAAAGGCCAGTGGACAGGCGCCGAGCGGGTCTATCGGCAGCTGTCACAGCTGGGGCGTCCACTGGCCCATCCTGAATTGCTCACCTGCGCAGAGGTCGAGCGACGGGCGGGAAATATGCAGGCCACGTACAACTGTTTGCGGCAGGCTGCCAAGGTTGAGGGAACTCGGGAAGTCATTGACTGGTTGGTGGCGCTGGAGGAGCAGACCGGTCGGGTGCGGATTGTTCTGGGAGACGGTGAGAGTCCAGAGTTGGTCCCTGCCGCCCCCCTCTTTCTTCCCGAACAGCAGGCCGCATTGTCCTTCGCCAATCAGCGGCTTCGAGAGGAGCGGAACTTTGAAGGGCGATTGCCGGTCGGGCGCTACTCGCTCGGCCCAGAAGAGTTTCGGGTTCAATCCGCTGAGGCGACCGAGGTGGGGCCGGCGTCAGACCCGGCTGGGGCTCGTTGAGCAACATTCAGAGGTGGCTGGGCCGGGGAGGATTCGCTAAGATTTCAGAGTCTTCACCGAGGAAACCTGCATGGGCATTCGCAAGCGTATTCGTAGAAAACTCTCTTTCTTTGGCAGTCCCGCCCCGGAACCGCGGCCGGAATCTGCCGGCTCGAATCTCCCCGAACGCCGCTGGGAACCTGAACCGGAGCCTGAAAGTCCTCGGGGCGACCAGCCGGCCGGAGAGTACATCGCAGAGGTTGTGAAGGCGAACCCCGTCACGTTGTTCATGAAGGGCAGTCCGAAGGCGCCCCAGTGTGGTTTTTCTGCATCGGCGGCGGGAATCTTGGGTTCATATGGTGTTCCGTTCCATACGGTCGATGTGTTGATCGACCCCGATGTTCGGGAGCAGGTGAAGACGTTTTCCAGTTGGCCGACTCTTCCCCAGGTCTACATCGGGGGAGAGTTTGTCGGGGGCTCGGACATCTTGGGTCAGCTCCATGAGAGTGGGGAGCTCAAAGGCTTGATTGAAAAGGCCTCTCAGGAGTGATTCGGCCTTTTCATCTGGCCCTTCTGGTGTCTGATCTCGAGTCGACTCGGCGCTTCTATTGCGGAGTGCTGGGGTGCACCGAGGGGCGGAGTGCAGAGCGATGGGTCGATTTCGATCTGTTTGGGCACCAGATTTCGTGCCATTTGGGCGCTGCAACGGGGGACCGGGGGGTCAACGCAGTGGATGGGGATCAAGTGCCGATCCCACACTTCGGTGTGATTCTCTTGTGGGAGGATTGGGAGGCACTCCGCGCCCGGCTTGAATCCTTCGGCGTCGAGTTCGTTGTCCCGCCCCGAATTCGATTTGAAGGTCAGCCGGGTGAGCAGGGGACGTTGTTTTTTCGGGACCCATCGGGAAATGCCCTGGAGTTCAAGAGCTTTCGTTCGGACCATTCGATCTTTGAGCGCTGACCCTCCAGAGACTGGGGAGCGAATCGCCGGGGATTTCTGTGGAGTAGCTCGAGAGAAAGGGCTGGACGCATTCACGGATTGTTGCCGTGGCTTCCAAGGCGACCTGGAGGGGCTCGGCGAAAGGGGGGCTGTCTGCTCGAACAACCGCGGCGCGGGCATGCTGGAGAACTTCGGCCTCCCATGGGGTCTCATCCAAAGGAGCCATGGGGTCATCGCCCAACCGGTCCCAATACTGCCGGAAATCGCCTGTGGCTCCCAGCATGTCTCGAAGACCATAGCGTTGAGCCAAGGTGGCCTGTAGCCGTTGACAGGCGTGCTCCCGTGGGTCGAGGTCGCCTCCCACACGGAAGCCCCAATCCCGTTCGCGGGCGGTTTCCTCGCCATTGGTGATCCAGTGGCAGATTTCATGGAAGATCATTTGGAGAACGGAGTCGTCGGGATCCAGGCTGCTTCGGGGCCCGAGGTGCAGGATTCCGTCGCCTTCTGTCATCGCAAACACATCCGGATGACGGCGAACGACCAAGCCGAGCTTTTTTGCTGTGGCCAGCCAAATCAACTCCACGGGGTCCAGGTAACGCTTCAGGATGGGGCGCTCGTAGCCCTCATCGTGGTGGGGATGAGGGGACTCTCCCGGTGGTGGGCCTGGTTTCATCGACACTTGACGATGTCTCCCTGCATGGTGCAGGTAAAGCTGGCGTCGTTGTCGTAGTTCCGCTGGAAGAACTTTCCGAAGGTGGTTTCGAACACCAGGTCATCCGGCGAGTTGTCCGGTTGTTTTGTGGAGCTGTTGCTCCCGAGATCGCAGTTGGAGGCGTAGATCGTGAGGGTTGGAATGCTGCTGTTGGCAGCTTCTGCATACAAGCCAATCCCGGTGGCCACTTGGGACTGGGGAACTTCCCGATTGTTGTAGATGCCCGCCTCAAGGGAGGTCAGCGATGCCGTGCAGCTGACGTCTCCGCGGTAGGTGTAGACACCCGCGCCGACTGAACCGCTTTCGTTCCCCTGAACGATGGTGTCACGAAGGCCCAATGGGCTGCTGTCGAGGTAGAGGCCGCCCCCTTCTTGGTGAGCGATATTCCTCTCGATGGTGCTTTCCTCGAACAAGAGTTCGCTGCCGTTTGTGGCATAGACCGCTCCACCTTGACCTTGGGTTGCCTCATTGGAAATGAGCACCACGTTGTCTGCCAGGAACTCACTCGCGTCGAGGTAGACGCCTCCTCCTGAGCCGGCGGCGTTGTCCTCGACTCGGGTATCTCCAATGAAGATTCGGGCATTGCTGGCATAGAGGCCTCCGCCGAGACCGGCACGGCTGTCGCTGAGAACCGCATCGCGTAGGCGCAGGTGGTGCTCGGTTTCCGCGAGCGTGAGGTTGGTCCCGTCTACACGTACAGCCCCTCCCGAGGAGGAAGAGCTGGCTTGTCGCCCCTGAAGAGAGACGTTGCTGGCGACAACCTGGCTGTCCTTGATGTCCAACGCAGGGCTTGTGCTAGACGTCACGGTGATGTCCTCGGTGTCTCCTCGCCCGGTGATGTAGACCTTATCGAGCCCATCCACTTGAATTCCCAATTCGTAGTCGCCGGGGCAGACATGAAGTGTGCCATTTTCCGTGACGGCGTACTGGACCTGGAATTGGGGTGTGACATCCGTCCAGGTTCCATCCACATCCTCAAAGCTGACTTGGGCGTGTTCCGATTCAGAAGTCCAAGGGCTCAACAAGCAGTCTTCCTGGGAGCCGTTGCAGAGCTCCGGGGCACCCGGGTAGGTCTCGGCGTTCGAATCGTCGCAGTCTCCTCCGTCCGGAGTGGTGTAGATGGAGGTGGGTGTGCAGTAGCAGCCGCTCTCGGTGCCCCCAAAACCGTCTGCATCGACGTCTTCGTAGAACAGAATGCAGTTGTCCGCATTTCGAGAATTGACGTCCTCGTCGCAGTTGTCATCCCAGGGGGTAGCGCAGTCTTCCACTGCGTCTGGATTCACCGAGGCGAGCGTGTCGTCGCAGTCCCGCGTGTCGGCACTGGTGTAGGCGTAGGTGGCGTCGGGCTCGCAGATGCATGCGCTGAGGTCTTCTCCGGGAAATCCATCGTTGTCGCCATCCCCATAGAAAACGGAGCATCCCACAGCGTCGATGTCATTGCTGCTCCCATCGCAGTTGTCGTCCGCGGCAGTCGCGCAGTTCTCCTCGGCGTCGGGGTTTACGGCTGTTTGCGCATCGTCGCAGTCGAGGTTGTTGGAGGCTCCCTCGGAGTCCCCGCACAACGGAGCCTCTGGATTCCCGAAACCGTCTCCATCGTTGTCGGCGAATAGACCATTTGGTGTGCACAGCCCGGTGTCCTCAGGGCCTCCGTTTTTAGAACAGGCGACGAGGGCGACTGCAGTGAGCGCGAACAGGATATACCGCATCGTGTTTCTCCGACGTTTTCATAGGCAATCGAGTGTCCCAGGGCAAATCCACCAACTGCACCGAGCCGCCTCTCCTCGAGAATCTGGACTGTTCCGCCTGCGGGGCCTGTTGCCGAGAGGCCTACCATGTCGTCGAGATTGAAGCAGGGGACCCGTTTTTGAAGCTTCATCCACACCTGGTCACCCATGACGATGGCCGTTTCGTCCTGGAGCGGCCCCGTGGGTTGTGTGTGGCTCTCTGCGAGAGCGCCGAAACCGGCTATCGCTGCAGTGTCTATTCCGACCGCCCTGAGAGTTGCCGTCATTTTGAGGTCGGCGGGGACAACTGCCATGAAGCCCGGAAGCGAGTGGGGCTTTAAAACGAAAACCCCCCGCAACGCATTGCGGGGGGTTTCTGTGTTGTACGGGGGTCTATGCGACCCGGCTCCATTGGTCTTGAAGCGCCTTTCCGTAGCTCCCGTCCAATGCACTGAGAATGGCATCGGCGTGAGCGGTGATGTTGCTCGCGAAGTCCACAGCCGTATTGGATGTGGCTGAAGCCGCTTGGGCCTCCGCGGACAACTGAACTTGGTAGGCAGGACCGAAGTCCGTTCCACCGGTACGATTGATTTTAGCGGTTGCCGGTCCCTGAATTGAGCCGACACCAGACGGTCTTTGGATACTGAGTCCAGAGTAAGAGCCGATTGGATCCACCATTGCGAGCCTCCAGTTGAAGACCTACACGGAGTCGGATCAAAGGCTTGTCGGGTCAATAGTTTCCCGTGACTCCGTGACATTTCGTGACAACTTTGCCCTAAAGCCCTAAGTCTTCCAGCCGAAGAAAAGCGATTCGTAAGATGCCGGCAGGCTCTTCATGGCCCGGTTTTGGCCCAGAGTAGGGATGGGGGGACTCGAACCCCCACAGGCTAAGCCTACTTGATTTTGAATCAAGCGCGTCTACCGATTCCGCCACATCCCCGTGGGCAAGGTTGTTTCACACGGACGGCTTGTCGGGGCAAGTAGGTCGGCCAAAACAGAGAAGCCTGCCCGCATAAAATGCGGTTGCATTGGTGGATCTTTCGAAAAGTTACTGGCCCGTCACCGGCCGATCCTGTGACGAATGGATACACCAGTTGCCACTGGAGGGCACCGATGTCGAGCGTTGCGCGTGTTCCAAAGCGCTGTCGGTTCGGGGTGTCAGGGGGTTCGGATGGGTCTTGAGACTCCGTGGGATAAGCTGCGTGAGGAATGCGGCATCGTGGGGGTCTTTGGGGACCCTGAGGCGGCCAATCTCGCGTATTTGGGGCTGCATGCACTCCAGCATCGCGGTCAGGAAGGGGCGGGAATCGTCTCCTCTCACCTCGGAAAATTTCATGGTTTTCGGGCGCTTGGGCTCGTCAACGACGTGTTCACTCCTCAGTCGATGTCGAACCTGGTGGGCGATATGGCGATCGGTCATGTGCGGTATTCCACAACAGGGGAGAGTTCGATACGCAATGTGCAGCACTTTCAAGCGCGGTATCGCTATGGGCAGGTCGCAATTGCCCACAACGGGAACTTGGTGAATGCCGAGGTGATCAAGAGGAAGCTGCAGGAGAGGGGGTCGATTTTCAACACCTCCTCGGATACGGAGGCCATCCTTCATCTGA
>JAYXVV010000052.1:0-9392 GCA_036021505.1 Myxococcota bacterium
ACAGCTTGAATCGCTCGCTCAGCACAAGCAAAAACTCACAGTGCTCACCGGGTACGGTGTGCATGTTCCGAACGTCGCCCCTCACTGGGCAGGCGCGGCCGGACTTCTCACGGGACACCCCATCCTCCAAGAGGACTCAGGCGATACGTTTGCCGCGCCATCCATCGACCAAGTCGTGGCCAACGCGATTGGAGGAGAGACCTTGTTTCGGTCTCTTGAGACCGGCGCCACCAATGTCGGCGGGTCGTCATTCAGCGGCCCCAACACCAGAAATCCGCCAGAGGCCGACCCTTACGCCCTGTACGAGCGTCTCTTCGGATCGACGTTTGTCGAGCCAGGAGGAGAGGGGATTGTGGACCCGCGCCTTGGACTTCGACGCAGTGCGCTCGACGCTGTCCTCGAGGATCTCCACGCTCTGGAGCAGCGTGTGTCCTCGAGTGATCGAATCCGGCTGGAGAGGCATGCTGCTGGCATTCGAACCCTTGAGGAACGTCTGGCCCGCCTCGAGGAAGACCCGCCCAACTTAGCAGCATGCTATCGTCCAGCGGGCTTGACGGCGGACTTTGGAGACCTCAACGGACGACCTCAAGTCGAGGCTCGCAACCGAGCGATGTCCTCTCTGCTGGCCATGGCCTTCGCCTGTGATCAGACGCGTGTGTTTTCCCATTTCCTGAGCGACCCCGTGGACAACGTTCTGTTTCCCAACGCCAGTACGGGACATCACGAGTTGACCCATGACGAGCCCGGAGAACAGCCCGAGGTCAACGCACTCACAAAGTTCTGCGTGAGCCAGTTTGGCGTGCTCTTGGAGGAGTTGGATGCCATCGAGGAAGGGGACGGCACACTCCTGGACCACTGCGTCATC
Organism: Myxococcota bacterium; assembly: GCA_036021505.1. Taxonomy (GTDB): domain Bacteria; phylum Myxococcota_A; class UBA796; order UBA796; family CAJQPC01; genus JAYXVV01. Next base: position 866 of record JAYXVV010000052.1, read on the forward strand.
ATGGGGGCGACAGAGGTCTCCCGCGGACAGACCCATTCCATCGATGACATGCCAATCCTTCTCGCGGGTGGCGGAGACGGGGCCTTTCGAACCGGCATCCATCATCGGAGCGTTTCCTTGGAGAGCACCACCAAAGTTCTGATTTCTGTCCAGCGTGCAGTCGGCATGAACGTGGCGGACTTTGGGGCGGAAGATGCGTATGCGGACTCGGAAGTCACGGAGATCCTCCCATGAAGTGGTTCTTTCCCGCAGTGCTGGCTCTCTCGGCATGCACTCCTGAGAAGCGCGATGCGGAATGCGGTTCGGAGGCCGATGTTCACCATTTCGTTGTGACAACCATGGGCTACATGAGGAGCTCTGACGGGGTCAGTTCCGGCTTCGACTTGGACGGCACGGAATATGCCGTCTGTGGGGTACAAGACCTCGAAGGCCCAGACGGAGAGCCTGGAATTGACAACGGCCTCTCCTACCTCATTCCAGCGCTTGAGGCCTCTGAGGCCAAGGTGGTTGAGGGCTACATCAACACAGGAATTTTGGAAGGCCGAATACTCCTGGTTGTCAGTGTCTCGCGGGTGGATTCGTTGGAAAACGACAGCTGTGTCGATGTCGCCTTTAACTTTGCACAAGGGGATCCTCTTCTGGGAACGGATGGTGGACTCCTGCCCGGGCAGACCCTCATGCAGCTCGGGCCCTCTGCCGACCGCGTTGAAGGAGTGGAGATAAAGAACGGCCAGTTGACCGCCCGACCACTGAACGTGGACATTCCCGTGTCGATCCTCGATTCCAACTTTGAACTTAACCTGAGAGACGGGGGTCTCCGGATGGACTTTCTGGGAGACGGCGATGCATCCGGCTTTTTCACAGGAGCGATCCATCGCGATGAGATCACCGAAATTCTGGCTTCATCCGGCGGGGTCGATGGGGACGTCGTGCAGATGATCAACACCATTCTCGGTCTGGCGCTCGACCTCGAGGATGTCAACGGCGAGTGCAACGAGATGTCTGTCGGTTTGGTCTACACGGGAGCCGAGATCTACTTGCTGCCGGACGAGACCGAGTAGCGGGCCTTGTCGGAGAGGACCCACTCGCCTGACAGCAGCGCCTCAACCTCAGAACTCGCATCACCCAGAATCGCTGACCGCCCCAAAGCCAAACTGTAGGCGTTGACGAGAGAAAACCCCAGCTCGGGATCCAGTGTGGAGCACACCCCCATTGCAAAGGATTCATGGCAGCCCCCAACAAGCTCCAACCAAGACAGCGTGTCGAGGTCCTGAAGATCGACCCAAGAATTGGGGATTCCATTTCCGTCCTCACTGCCACTCATCAACATCACCGGCACCTCCACCCCCAAGTGCCCGTTTTCGCCAAAAAAATTTCGACGGATCGCGCCCGCCATCGTGATGATCGCGCCAATTCGGGGGTCGTGAAGTTGGCCTGAGAGAAAGAAATCCAGTTCCTCCTGGGAGCATTGGCCCTCTTCCAGTGTGGGACACGCCTCGACAAGCGCCTCCTCCGAGTAAAGGGCGCCAGCAGAGGACCAGGAAGTGTAGGCGCCAAAACTGTGTCCACTCATCAAGACAGACTCGGTGTCGCTTTCGTTGAGGACGGCGAGGTTGGAGTCCCGAAGCGCATTCAGCGTGGCCGAGATGTCCAAGGGCCGATGAATGTAGTGGGCCGTGGGCCTCGGTTCTACAGTCCGCAGAAGCGTGTTGTCGGTGTGGTCTGGAGCGATCGCGACCCAGCCATGGGAGGCAAAAAACCGCATCAGGTCCGCGCTCGCCGCACCCCAACTGGTGTCCCCGTGAGAGAACACCAAAACGGGGAGCCCCTCCACCCTCCATGCGGGGGCGGGGGCCGCATCCAAAACCACCAGCGGGTCTTCATAGAGCCCCTGCAGATACGCTCCCGACTCTCCAGAATTCTCCAATGTGGGGTACCAGACATTAATGGGAACGCTTCGAGGGCTGACCCCGACAGGCACCTCGTAGTCGTGGACCCAGGTCGTGAATCCGACACGGTAGTCCCCCGGTGCGTCCAGCGCCCAGTCAGGTGGAAACAACAGCGGTGCCTCCTCCAACTCAACGGGACCGAGGGAGCAAGCAAACAGAGCGAGGCACGGAAGCAGTCTCACTGCTCCAGTATAGCGCTACTCCGGAGAAATCTGCCGGACGAGACGGCAAGCGTTGGGGTCCCCCGTCTCCTCCACAAGGCGCCGTGCGATCCCCTCCAGCTCCGAGCGAGACAGGGCCTTATCCAGCAGGTTGACATCCAGCGCGACACCCCACCGAGGAAAATCGCGGTGTGTGGAACGCAGGTTGTCGGCCTCCGCCGCAAAGATGGCGTCATCGAGGGCCCGTTTCGTTCCACGCGTGGTGCCGTGGAGCACAAACAAAAGGCTTCGGCCCTTGAGTTCATCGGCCATGCTGATGGCGGTTCGTGGAGACAAAACGCAGTCTCGAATGCTTCCGAACTGGGAGTAGCCTCGAACGGTCTGCGCGACGCGGCGAGCGATCCTCGGCTGAGCTTCTTGTGTGGCTGCACCAATATGAGGCGTGGTCGCAATCCGAGGCTCACCGGCGTAGGGGTTGTTCCAACCGGAGGTGTTGTTGCCCGGCTCATTGGGGTACACATCCACCGCAGCCCTCCGGATGTGCCCCTGCCGAACCGCATCAATCAACCACTCCGGCCGAAAGAGAAGACCCCGAGCTGCATTAATGAAGAGGCGAGGGCTGTTCTCAGGCCGGTCGGCACCGAGGTTGTGGAGCAGCTCCCGGGGAAGCAGGTCCACATTGCTCTGCCCATGAGTATCCGCCGCCGAAACGTGCATGGTTACAGCATCTGCGCCACGAAAGAGCTTCTCGGAGGACTCTGCAAGAGTCCACCCCATTTCCTGGCCCACTTCCTGAGCCACTTCCCGGTTGTCCCAGAAAAGAATTTCCATGCCAAGAGACTCGGCTGCCCGAGCCGTCGCTCTACCGATGCGGCCCAAGCCATAGACGCCCAGAACCTTCCCTCGGATTTCGTACCGCTCGGACGCGCTTTTTTCCCAGATCCCCTGATGTGTGGCATCGAAGGTTTCATAAAGCTGGCGAGACAAGCCAATCAGGTGCCCAATCACGAGTTCAACAACGGAACGACCGTTGGAGGCCGGGTCATTGAAGACCAACACGCCATGATCCGCGCACGCCTGCTTGTCCACCGAATCATCACCAATGCAACAAAGCTGCACGGCGAGCAGTTCCTGGGCTGCTTCAACGACCTTTCGCGTCACTGGAACGCGCGAACGCTTGCACAGAAGCTGGTGCCCGCCCTCGCGAAGAATGGAGCAGAGCTCATCCTCGTTGGGTGCCGTCTGAAGCCACTCAACCTCGATTCCTTGGTCGTTCAAGAGAGCAGAGAGGGATGGGTGGGGATTTTCCACCACGAGGGCCTTTCGGATGGGACCCAAATGCAAGCGCGACATAATTAAGCAGCCTCCAAACGACAGCTAGCCTGGGCTCGCGGCCCAGGCCAGTATCGGTTTGGTTACTCCTCTGCTGCCGAGAGTTCCTCGGGGCCCGAAATCATCGGGATCATTGAGGCAAGATAGTTGGCGCCTTCTTCCGTAGGGAGAAGCAGAGCACCAATGGCATCGATCTCACCCTCGAGGTTGACCCCATGGCCCGCGAGCTGCTTGAGGTACTCCAGTTCCAAGGCTTTGCCAAGCTGGTCGGCATTGGCATCGCCGAGCTGAAAGGGTGCAATCGAGGAACGAACAGGGTCCCCATCCGGATGAAGAAGCAGTCCCGTCTGCTGAAGGCCCCGTAGAACTGCCCGAGCTTGCCGGTTGGTCATGTCCGGATGCTCCCCACGGACGGCTTTGCTGACATCCTGGGCAACCCACTGAACCGTTGCCTTTTTGTTTCGCTCCGCGCGCTGGTGAACGTTGTTCACAAAGGCTTGAATGACCGCCAGACGAGTCGTCGCATTCAGGGGCTCCATCCCATCGTCTTTGAGCATCTGGTAGAGCTCTTGAGTCCGCCCATCAAATCCAAATTCGATACCCGATCGAACTGGAGCCGGCTCCTCGTCCTCGCTACCCGGTTGATCCACACGGTACCCACCCGCTTGCCGATCGCGCTCGAGTCGGACAACACCGTCTTTCTGAAGTGCCTGCAGGTATTTGGCGTAGGAGCGATACCCGAGGTCGGACTCACTGAAAGCAGGTTCCTTGCGGAGCATGGCTTCTTTGAGTACCGAGGCATGAACCGGCTGAGGCTTGTCTCGCTGGAGACCTTCCAGAGTCTGAATCAAGAGGTCGGTTGCGGCCTCCGCAGTCATGGCCTCATCCGTGCTGGTGTCCTCGGTCTTGTCCCGAAGAGGCCTCGTCGGGCTCTTTCGTGACGACCTCTCCTTCACCAGGCTGTTGTAGTAGATGAACTCATCGGAGGCCTCAACAATGAGTCGAGAGGTACCCCCGCGGGTACCGCAGCCAATCACTCGTTTGTTCAGCTCCTTGAGTTTGGTGATCAACGGAGTGAAGTCCGAATCTCCGGACACCAAGACAAAGGTGTCCACGTAGGGTTTGGTGTAGGCCAGCTCCATGCAGTCGACAACGAGCGCCACATCCGCTCGGTTTTTGTCGCCCATTCCATGAGAAGGAAGCTCGAAGAGGTTGACTCCCTCGCGAAGAAGCTGCTGCTTGTGCTTCGCAAACCGCCCCCAGTCCGCATAGGACCGAGAAACCAAAATTCGCCCTTTGTCTTTGAGGCGATTCATGATGAGTTCAACGTTGACTCGGCCGAGTTTTTCTCGTTCGGCGCCAGCCGCAATGTTCTCAAAATCGATGAGAACGGCTAAGTTGCGTTCCAATTTGACTCCTGTGTCAAAGAGACTGCGGAATGTTTTTCTCCGCAGGGGGTACCGGCCAGGGAAGTCTGACCGCGATACTGCTCTTCGGTCCAACGGAGCAAAACATGACCGCTTTTCCGCACTTTGAAGGCAGCGCTACCTATGTAGCTGATTCTGGGCTTGTTGCCGCTGTTAATGCCTCGATAACTTTGGAGCGCCCCTTGCTGGTGAAGGGAGAGCCAGGAACCGGCAAGACCCTGCTCGCAACCGCCATTTCTGAGGCGCTTGGAATGCCGCTCATCACCTGGCACGTCAAGTCCACCTCGAAGGCGACAGAGGGGCTGTACACCTACGATGTTGTCCAGCGTCTCAACGATGCCCGCTTTGGGGAAGGGGAGGTGGCCGACATCCGTCGCTACATCAAGATGGGGCCTGTGGGCCAAGCCTTTCAGTCCGAGAAACGGTGTGTGCTCTTGATCGATGAGATCGACAAAGGCGACATTGAGTTTCCGAACGACTTGCTGCGGGAACTGGATGAAATGGCCTTTGACATCCCGGAGCTCAACGAAACGGTCCAGGCCAAACACCGTCCCGTGATCCTCATCACCTCCAACGCAGAAAGGGAACTGCCCGATGCCTTTTTGAGGAGATGCGTCTTTCACTTCATTTCCTTTCCGGGAGAAAAAGCGATGCGTGACATCGTGGAGGTGCACCACCCGAATTTGAATGATGAGCTTCTGGACGCTGCCATGAAGCGCTTCTACCAGCTGCGGAGAGTCGACAAGCTGCGAAAGAAACCCTCGACGTCTGAATTCATCGACTGGCTTCAGGTGCTCGCGGGTGCGGGCGTTGCGGCGGATGCAATCCTTTCGGCCTTTCCCTTTGCGGGGGTTCTTCTCAAGCAAGAAGCCGATCTGACCCGCATTACTGGACGGGCCTAAGGCCGATGTTTGAGTCGTTCCTCGACCAACTCCGTGGCCACGGCCTTCCTGTCGGAACCCAGGAGTGGCTTGCCTTCCAGAAGGGACTGAAGGCGGGCTTGGCAGGAACGGTTGAAGAGTTCTACTACCTGGGTCGGTCTTTGCTGGTTCACACCGAGTCCCACTACGACCAGTACGCCAAAGCCTTCCATGCAGCGATGCAAGGTGTCTCGCTCGATCCAGAGTTTCGAAGGGTCTTGGAGGCGTATCTCGACAATCCATTGGATTGGGACCCGACTCGCAGTCCCGGCGACCATGACTACCAGCAACTCCTCGACCTCTTGGATGATTTTCGCAAGACCCTTGAGAAACAAAATGAGCGCCACGAAGGGGGAAACACCTGGGTGGGTACGGGCGGAACCTCCCCGTACGGACAAGGCGGGGCCGCCAATCAGGGTCTGGCACTCGGAAAACAGGCCGGGAATCGTACAGGAATCCGACTTCCAGACAGCATGGACTGGGGCGTCTATCGAGAAGATCGGCAGTTGGCTGTTCGCGACTTCAAAATCGCTCTGAAGGCTCTGAGGAACCTCGAGCGGGAGGGCCCAGAGGTCTTTAGCGTTGACGAAAGCATTCGAAAAACTGCGAAAAATGCAGGAGAGATCGAACTTGTTTTCGAGCGCGAGAAGACCAACAAGGCACGCGTCGCTCTGTTCCTCGATGTCGGAGGGTCCATGGACCCCCACGCGCAGCGGGTCACTCAACTTTTCACGGCTGCGAAAGAAACGAAAAGCTTTCGGAGCCTCGATGTCTGGCACTTCCACAACTGCGTTTACCAGCGTCTTTACTCCGACGCAGACCAATGGAATGCGGTACCGACCGAGGAGGTTCTCGGTCAGCTGCGCAAGACCCACCGGGTCATTTTCGTGGGGGACGCTGCAATGGCCCCTTGGGAGTTGTTTTCCTCCTATGTCCCCAGTGCTCCGTGCGGCTTGGACTGGCTTCGACGCATTCGGGACAAGTGCCCTGCTGCTGTGTGGCTCAATCCGGACCCTGAGCGCTACTGGAAGCACCCCACAGTCGAGGCGATCGGTGAAATCTACCCCATGCTGCCGTTGACCCTCCAAGGCCTCAGGGATGCGGTTCGTACGCTTCGGAGCACTGCTGGGTAGGCGCTTTTTTGGGGGGGCTATTGCAGGCCGCCTTTTCGTGGTTAAATGCCGCTCGTACCCAAGGTTCACTGGGGCGTCGCCAAGTGGTAAGGCAGCGGGTTTTGATCCCGCCATTCGCAGGTTCGATCCCTGCCGCCCCAACCCCTGGAGTACTAACAAGGGGTCGCGAAATGCCGATGATCGGGGCTATCAAGCTCATTTCTGGAAACGCCAACCCCGGGCTGGCTGAGGAAATCGCCAGCCATCAAGGGCTTCCTGTCTGCGATGCAAAAGTGAGCCGATTCTCCGATGGGGAGATTCAGGTTGAGATTGCCGAGAACGTGCGTGGGCGTGATGTGTTTCTCATCCAGCCCACCTGCAGTCCGGCCAACGAAAACCTGATGGAACTTCTTATTCTGGCGGATGCCTGCAAGAGAGCCAGCGCCGATCGCGTCACCGCCGTCGTGCCTTATTACGGGTACTCTCGCCAAGACCGCAAGGTTGCACCTCGGGCTCCGATCACGGCCAAGCTGGTCGCGGATCTGCTCACCGCCGCTGGAGTCAATCGGGTGCTCACCATTGACCTTCATGCGGGCCAGATCCAGGGTTTCTTCGACCAACCGGTCGACAACCTGTACGCCTCACGCAACTTGATTCCCTTTCTTCAGAAGCACCTCGGTAAAATCGAGGCCGACGACCTGGTCATGGTCTCCCCCGACGCAGGAGGGACGGAGAGGGCCCGAGCCTACGCCAAGCGCCTCCACTCGACTCTTGCCGTTATCGACAAACGCCGATCCAAGCCCAATGAGTCCGAGGTGATGCACATCATCGGTGACGTCAGCGGCAAGCACTGTGTCCTCGTCGACGACATGATTGACACGGCGGGCACGCTCACCCACGGTGCCCAAGCCCTGATCGACAACGGGGCCAAATCCGTCATCGCCGTGGCAACCCATGCCATCCTTTCTGGGCCCGCTGTTGAGCGCCTGCAGAACAGTCCCATCGAGGAGGTGATCGTGACAGACACGATTCCCCTCTCGGAGGAAGCGGTACGCATGGGAAAGATTCGCGTGGTCTCCATTGCAGACCTTCTGGGCAAAGCGATCCGCTCCATCCACGAAGCCGATTCCGTCTCCAGGCTTTTTCTCTCCACTTGAGCCCTTGACAGGCCCTCTTTCGAGGGCTACTTACCGGCCGCTCAACGGTGAAAATCGCTCGCGCGTGCTGAACCTTGAGCAGTGTTTCCGCCGGGCCTGCATGCGTGCAGGTCCCTGAGTCCAGGGCAGGGGACACCCGCCGCTCCCAAAGCGGCGATTGGAAATTTCCAACTCTTTCGCGTGCGCCTGGACTCCGCCGCTACCGGATTCCAAAATGGACGCCATTACTGTTCAAGCTGAAGCGCGAACCGACTTCGGAAAGGGCGCTGCTCGCAAGATTCGTGCAGCGGGCCGAGTTCCTGCAGTGATCTACCGTGCAGGTGAAGAGGCCGCCCACCTTACCGTGGACCCCAACGAACTGCAGCTGCTTTACCGTCGTTCAGGCAACCCCAACCTCATCGTAAGCCTCGACGTCGGAGGCACCAAGCATGTGTGCGTCCTCAAGGATGCCCAGAAGCACCCGGTGTCA
>JAYXVV010000053.1:0-32000 GCA_036021505.1 Myxococcota bacterium
CGAGGCGATCCGGCGAGTGAGTGCCACACCGCTCCAAGAGTGGATCCGACGAGGGGAGGGGGGGCGCTACCGACTGATGCGCCTGAAGACCGCCCTCACCGAAGAGCAGCTCCGCGCCATGCGCACTGAGGGACAAGAACATCGGTCGAAGGCCTACGATCTCCTTTTCGACTGGTCCGATGAAAAAATGTATTGCTCGGAGCTGGTCTGGAAAATCTACCAGGAGGGCGCGGGCATTGAGCTTGCCAAGCCGCGGCCGATGGAGGACTACAACCTGAGCTCGCCTCGGGTACGCTCGGTGGTGGAGGCGCGATGGGGCAGCGCCATCAAGTGGCAGGAGCCCATGGTGGCGCCGTCGGATCTGGCCGAGAGCCCGCTCTTGGAGACGGTCTTCGACAGCATGAACTGAGGGACTCAGACGGTCGAGTAGTCCCGCAGCATCTTGCGGAGCTCCAGGGTGTGGAGCTCTTCCTGGCCGACCATGTTTCGGGCGTATTCCTCAAGGTAGACGCTCTTGTCTTCCACCACGCTCAGAAGCTTCCGGTAGAGGCCCACAGCGCTCTCTTCGTGCGCCAGGCTCTCCTCGAGAATCTGACGGATGTCGTGGCGGTGGCTCTCCTCGATCTCCGCGATTTTCTGCGACGGATGGCCGCCCAATCCGGTGATGATCTCGCCGGCTTGTTCCGCATGGGTGAGTGACTCGGCTGCTTGGGCCTTCATGAAGTCCACAATGGGCTGGCGGTAGGGTCCGGTGACCATGAGTCCGTAGTGGGTGTAGCGCACCACACCGGCCAGCTCGTACTCGAGGATCTCGTTGAGGACTTCGCAGGTGGTGTTGATGTCGAGCTCTTCCATGGGGGTCTCCTTTTTCGAACCGATGGCTGTCCACTATCGCCTCTTTGTGGCCAAGGCGAGGCCTTCTGGTGATAGTCTCTGCAACCGACACAGGAGAGTCACTCATGAGCACCGAAGCCCCCTCCGGCCCCAAGCCGCTTGTCACCCCTCTGGTCTCCATCACCGAGCAGGTGGGCGAGCACGTCCTCCAGTCCCTGCGCACCGAGGAGTGCGTGGCGGTGCTCTCCACCATGGTCCCCGGAGTGGGTCCGGGCTCAGACCGCGTGGTCTCCCTGCCGCTGACCGCCCTGCAGATGGCTCACGTGGAGAACCTGCTGCAGCAGCTCCAGACCCAGACGCCCGAGGAAGTGGAAGAGGCCTGCATCGGCTTCCAGTGTCAGATTCCGGACGACAAGAAAGACTGAGTCTACTTCGCTGCAATCGGGAGCGAGCCCCGGAACTTGCCCCGTCGCTTCTTTGCGATTCGGTCCTTGAGCTTGCCCTTGAGCTTGCCTTCGCTCAGCAGAGCGATGAGTCCCTTGCGAGACGCCTTCTTGTTGAGCTTGGAGAACCACTCGATCTGGCCGTCGACTTCCAGGCCGGCCACAGGACCCTTGCAGATCTTCTGACACGCCACGGGAACCACCTGGCCATACTCGGAGATCGCAGATTCCAGGCAGCTCAGCTGCTTGCCTTTCTTGCGGCAGTCTTTGCCACGGCAGACATAGACCGGCGTGGGTGCAGCGGGGGAGAGGTGATGAAGTGTTGCCATGTGCCCAGTGAAAATGACTTTCATTATCATTTAGCGCGCGTCTCGGAGATCCGCCAATTGAAAGGACGACTTTTTCAGACGGGTTCGATGCTGGCGAGTCGAGCGATTCGGTAAAGTGAGCGGTTGTCCTGGGCTCTCACCAAACAGCGTGTGCGGTGCACCTTCTCGAGGGTGAAGATCCGCCCCTGGAACCGAAAGGACTCTCCTGGGGAGAGGGAGTCCAGCCGGGTCGCCTCGGACCCCTCCAGCGCTCGGAGTGCATGAAACAAGGCCGGGTCGTACATGGCAGAAGACTTCGGTCGAGCACTGTGCGCGCGGACCGCCTTGCGAAAACGCTCGTCGAGCGCGGGGTTGTCGGCCAGCTCGATCAGCATCTCGCCAAAGCGCTTCTTCCAGGCCGGTCCATGCGGTCGGGCGCGTCGCGAGCGCTTCGGCCAGGTTTCCAAGTGGGCAATCTCATGGGTGAGGGTGAGCAGAAGCTGGTAAGGGGCCAGGTCGCCGTTGAGGGTGATCAGCGCAGGCTGGCCCGGGCGGGCCGGACGAAAGTCTCCCAGCTTGCTTCGGCGGGGTCGAGTCAGTCGGATCCCGCAGGCATGGGGAGCCATCCAGCCTTGGATGTGCCGCCAGGAATCCTCAGGAAGTCGCTCTTCTAAAGACAAAGGGTCCCCCGGTTCATCGCAGGGGGTTTAGCCCGTTTTCGAGCGTTCGGGGGTCGTGTTTCGTCATCGCCAAGCAGGGCTTGGTCTCAGACGTCAAGACGGGGGAAGCCGAAGAGCCTCAGGACTAAGGCTGAGAAAATTCGTCGTAGGAGTAGATGCCGTCAACATCGGCGATCTGCATCTGAAAATTCTTTCGGTCGGTGACCACCGTCCCGCAGCCGTCCACCACACTGATCCAGAGGCTGGCCGGGATGCTGTCCTCCTCCGGAAATTGCTCGATGAGGCCGTAGAGGTCGATGATGGCGGTGAGGCCGGTCACCGATGAGGCCGAGGTGTCGCCGTTGGCAAAAAGGGTGTAAGTGCCTTGGTAGGGCCCGATTTCCTGATCCGGCAGGCTCACCTCCAAGGTGATCATGACCGGGTCGTCCCCCTCGGCAATGAGGGGGGTGGAGCCCCCATCCAGCATCCCGGTGTGCTCGGGGACCATCTCCCCCTGGCCGGGATTGATGCCGGTGGCCTGAAAGGACGCCCAGATGTGGTGGCCGCCTTGGGGACCCCAGTAGGGTGTCAGAAGCGCCCCCTCCTCAATCGCTTCAAAGGAATCGGCGCCCGTACCCAGCGAGATGCTGGCTTCGTGCGCTGCCGCCTCCAGGCAGTAGTCCACTGGCGGCGTGGAACTGCACGCGGCCAAAAGAAGGGGGGGGAGGGCGGAGAAATAAGGTTTCAAAATGGTCGACTCCAGGTGCTCGTTAGTGTAGCGCTACTTGCCGGAGAATTCAGCGGAAAGCCTCTTTTTCATGATCGCGACGGCCTCGGGGTTGCTGTCGATCAGCACGCAGCTGCGGCCGAGTTTTTGGGCGGCAGCTCCCGTGGTCCCGGAGCCCGCAAAAAAATCGAGGATGCGATCACCGGGCTTGGTGTGCACCTTGAGGATTCGCTCAAGCACCCCAAGGGGCTTCTGCGTGGGGTAGCCGACGCGCTCCTTGCCGTTGGTCGGCACGATGGTGTGCCACCACACATCGGTCGGCGTCTTGCCCCGCGCGGCTTTTTCTTTGCCGACAAGTCCAGGCGCCATGTAGGGAATGCGATCCATTTCTTCGAATTCGAAGGTGTAGGCCTTTGCATTCTTGGTGTACCAAAAGAGGGTGTCGTGCTTGGTCGACCAGCGCTTTTTCGAGCGAGCCCCATAGTCGTAAGCCCACACGATCTCGTTCATGAACTGAGCACGACCAAAGATGCCGTCGAGCAGCACCTTGCAGTAGTGAGCCTCCCGGTAGTCGATGTGGAAGAAGAGGCTGCCGTCGGCGGCAAGGAGCCGATGCGCCTGCTGCAGGCGAGGCTCCAAGAAGCCTAAGAAATCATCAAAGGCATCGGCATACGCCGCCTGTCCCAGGGTCTCGCTCCGGTAGCGCTCCCCCTGGAAGCCCACGCGGTCGCCGTCGGCATCGCGAACCGTTTTTAGGCGGGTGTGCTTCTGGACCTTTCCCGTGTTGAACGGCGGGTCGATGTAGATGAAATCAAAACTCGCCTCGGGCATGGCCTCCAGCAGGGGGAGGTTGTCACCAAGGAGGATCTCAATGCCTGGAGCCATGGGATGGGGTCTACTCGCTCGATCCAGAGTCGTGCGAATCGTCCTCAGCCATGCAGTGGCCCATCTCCGCATGACACATCATGTTCAGGTCCGCGCAGTCTTCTTGGTCATCCCACACGCCATCCTCTCCTCACTGTTGAAGGACGGTTCCATCACACTGGTAGGTCGAGGTCTCGCAGTCACCCTCGGCGCCGCTGCAGGCCACCAGAGCGGGAAGCATGAGCGCCGTGAAAAGTTTGATGTCCATGGAAAATCCGGGGTTGTGGCTTGGGGCTTGGGGAGGGGGAGGAGCGTAGCCTGAATCAGTCTGCATCGCGACTCGGCGTGCTCAGTATCTTCTTGGCCAGTCCGAATCCAAATCCGGCCCGAGCCATGGACGCCAGGTCCTTCTGTCGGCGCTCCCAGCTGTCATCGTAAGGAACACGAAAAGGCCCGAGACGCCGCCTGCGGGCATACGCCATCGCCGCCTCCTTCTCCCAGTCTTCCCCGGACTGGCTGAGGACGTGGAGCGCCTCCTCGATGGCCTGCTGCCCCAGCCCTTTCTGCTGCAACTTGGAGCGAATCATGCGACTGCTGCTGCCTCGATTCTGGAGGCTGATTGCCCAATCGGTGGCAAAGCGGGTGTCGTGAATTCGGCCCTCGGCTCGGAGCTGCTCGATCACCTCGTGAATCATGGAGGACGCCTCAGCATCCTCGCCTCCATGGAAGCTCTGGGCCCTTCGGACGCGCTTCCAGAGAATCTGGCGGATGCGCTTCTCGCTGCCTTGGTAGCGCTCGATGTAGGTGACGGCTTGACGGTGCAGCCACTTGGTGCTCAGCGGGGGAGTCGGCCGCCGCTTCTTCTTGGGTCGGTCATCCACGAGGAACTCCAGGCAGAGAGGACGCGGATCCTCGACTGCACCGAGGACTTGGAGTGGAGAGGCATCGATGCGGTGGGCTCCAGCGGCGTCTGATGGCTCGCTCTGGGGGATGATCCGAACGGGGCATGGGCCAGTCTCTCAAAAGCCTCAGGAGCGCCGACGGGCGAGAAGGAGTCCAAACAGGGGAAAGAGACCCATCCAGGCCGCGCTGGAAGAGGGCGTGCTGCTGCAGGCACAGCCGCCTTTCTCCTCGCTCTCCAGGTCGCCGGTGTCGGCGAGTCCGCTGTCGCCGGCCATGGAGTCATCCACCACCACCCGGAGTGTGATGGGTTCGAAATCGACCTCGCCCACGTCCTCGAACCAGCCGACCCCCTCTTGCAGGAGCCCGAAGCTCTGGTAGCTGGCCCCCGCCTCTCGACCGGTGATGCTGAACTCGAACACACCGACTTCATCGGTCTTGGTGGTCTGGACAACACTCCCGACGCGGTGGGGCGCCTCCCAGTCATCGCCGTAGATGGGTGAATCCACATCGCGGGGCAGGGGAGCCAGTTTGGTGTTGCCGTTCCAGGTGTTTCGGCCGGTGTTTCGATACTCAACGCTGCCCAGCAGGCTTTCGTTCATGCCCAGAACAATGGGGGCCTCCTCGGAGAGCGGAAAGGTGCTGCTGACGAACTCGGCTCCCCAGTCGGGTCCGGGAGGCACGAACCATTCGGGAATGACCGGCTCGATGTAGTCCCCGGGGCATGCGGTGTTGTTTCCTGGCCAGTCGTTGTGGCCTTTGATGTTCTCCGCATTGGTCTCGATGTCTTCGACCTGCGAGATGGTGTAGACCAGGTCGTGCACACGGTCGAGCATGGTGGTCGAGGGGACATGGGGGCCAACCGTGCACTCTTGCGAGTCGTAGCAGCCCATAAAGCTGATGGCCATGTTGCCGTTGTTCTGGTTGCCACCGGTTGCGGCCGAGTAGTAGCCGTAGGGGCGCCCCTCCCAGATGGAGCCGTCTTTGCCAATCAGCCACTGGTAGGCGATGTCGCAGTAGCCCCGCGTCTCCTGGAAGAAGACCTGGAGCCACTTCACCTGAGCCTCGATGGACCCACTGGTCTCCTGGTGGCCTGCCGTGTGGTGGATGGCCATTCGGTACCAGTCGTCTTCAGGGGTCGTGCAGTAGGTGCTGCGAGCGCCCCATTCGGTGCGGGGGATGACACCCAGATCCTTGTAGGCCTGCGGGAGGGCTGCAGGGTTGGGCGGCTGAGCCGGTCCGCGCGGCTCGTACACCGGCTCCAGAAGATCCCACTCCATGTAGGAGACGCGATCCCGATCGTCCGAGTGGATCAACACGCTGCTGACAGGCATGTCCAGATCCGTCTGGATCAGCACCCGACGGTCCATTCGAAAGATTTCCTCGGCGAGCTTCCAGCTCACTCCGTCGAAGACCTCCACCTCGATGGGGCCGTCATCCTCCAGCTCCACAATGGCGGCCCAGCGTGTGCCGAATTCGGGATGGATCAGGGCTTCATCCCATGACTCCAGGGCCATCTGGGGGTGGCCTTCATGGGCGAGAGCGGGAGAGGACAGAGCAAGAAGCAGAAGAGAAGTCATGCCCTCTATGTAGTCGGCTTCTCAGGGAATGTCAGATTGAACCAATCGAAACCCGATGTTGTTTTCAGATTCTTCAATCACATCGCGTCGGTTGCTGACTCGGGCGTAGCTCGGCTCCAGGTTCCAGGCTCCGCCTCGAACCACTCGGGCTGCAGTCGCTTCCGGTCCAGTCGGGTCGGTGGACTCCAGGGTGGAGTAGCTTCCGAAGAAGTCATGCACCCCCTCCCAGACATTGCCCGAGAGGTCGTAGATCCCGCAGGCGTTGGGGGTGAGCTCCCCCACGGGCTGACTGCTGTCCAAGGAGTTTCGGCGAGTCCAAGCGAGGGTGAAGGCGTCGTCACCTCCCGCAAAAACGGTGTCCGTTCCGCATCGGGCCGCATATTCCCACTCGGCCTCGGTGGGCAGGCGGTAGCCGCGGCAGTCCAGCCAGGAATCGACCGGCTCACAGCCACCCTCTCGGCAGGTGTAGCAAGCAGGGAGTGCCTCCACCCCACTCAGGGCGTTGGCGAAGCGCGCGGCATCGTCCCAGGACACCTGCTCGACAGGACAGTTGAGGCAGTCATTGTTCTCGGAGGGATTCTCGCCGATGAGATCGATGTAGGCACTCTGGGTGACCTCATGCTCCGTCATCCAGAAGCCCCGACTCAGGGTGATCTCGCGTGTCGGATTCTCTTCCTCATCGCAGAACTCTTCCTGAGCGGGTGTGCAGCCCAAGGTGAACTCCCCAGCAGGAAGCAGGACCATGCTCAGGGTCCGGCTGTCCTCGGCGGAATCCAGTGGCGGGGGCGGGTCGGATGGGTCAGCGCCGCAGCCGAGTGCTGCGAGAGCAAAAAACGCGAATCTCATGGGGGCAGTGTACCCGCTAGAAGGGCGAGTCGGGCTCCTCAGGCAGAGAAAACCCCAGCCGCGTGAGGCGGCCCTGAAGCGCCTGCATGTCGCGATCCGCAACCAGCAGGCTCACCACCCGCTCGGCGGCGGGACTCGAGGTCAGGACAGCGCCGGCTCGAAGCCCTCCTGAGTTGAACTCAGGCTGCTCTTTCTGCACGGCGGTCTCGAGATCGAGAAAGCTGTTGTAGCCGGCCTCTCGGCAGGCCTTGGTGCTCAGCATCAGCCAAGCGGCTGGAGACGCACACCGCTCGGCGATCGCAAGGGCAATGCGCCCCATTGTGGTGCGGGTATTGACCTCGAGAATGGGTTGGAGCCGCGGTCCCTCCGGGGTTCCAGCGACCAGACAGTCGATGCCCAAGGGACCGACGTAGTCCAACGCTGCCGCGGCCTCACCCACCTGGTGGGCGGCATCTTTCATCAGCTGGGGCATCTGGGTTTCATGCAGCAGCCGCAGCCACGCGGGACTCAGGCCCGTGTTCCATTTCCCTGCAACCGCACCGAGGTAGTTTCCGGAGGAGTTGGTCCAGAATCGGGTGATTCCCACCACCTGAATGCGACTGCCCACCTCGACCTGGACCGAGAAGTCGAGCAGTCGATCGACCCACTTCTCCACGATGACAGGCCCGGCCTGGAGCTGACCCTTGATCCACCCCAAACGACTCTTGTCCGGCCGGCCCTCCACGCGAGTTCGACCAAAGCCGGAGGTGCTGAAGGGGGTCTTGATCACCCAGTTGCCGGGCTGTTCCAGCTGAGCCAGCACGGTGGGGAGTTCCGTGTGGACGGTCGCGTCGGCCGACAACAAACAGGGGTTCGGGTGGCGCTCCGAAAAAACCTGCCGCTGCTGAAGTGCCCAGGTTTTGTCATAGAGCGAACGCCAGGCGGGATTCCAGGTCCCACTCAGCCGTTTGGCGGCATCAGGACTCCACCCCCACGGCTTGGATTCGCCACGTTTCCGATCGCCCAGATCCGCGAGGGTGTCCACGAACTGCGGGATCGCAAATCCAGCGCGATGCAGGGGCTTGAGGGTGGGCAGCGGCGGCCGCTTGGCGACAACCACGTCTTCTTTGTGGGCGAGGAACATGAGCAGCGAGGAGAGATCTTCCTCGACCGCTCGGGCGGCTTTCCGTGGGGGTCGGCCGGCGAGCTCGTCTTCCACATTGGGGTTGAACACAAAGACTCGGGGCGGTCGGCCTCGAGACACATTGCTGATCTCCAGCTCGTCCACATAGGACTCCGTGAGTCCCGCTTTCAGACGGCCTTCTCGATTGAAGAGAGGGCCTTTGGCTCGACCGGGGCTCATGGGGAAGTGGAGGGCACCGGCGTGATCGGAGAATTCGCGTCCTCCCCCGAGCTTGGAGAACCAGGTGATGCCGTGGCGAACGTGCCGCACCTCGTCTTTGTAGACCTCCTCAAGGATGTCCACGGCGCGGTGGTCATCCACGGCAGCGAATGCTTTCTTCCAGTACTGAGCGAAATCCAGATTGGCCTGCTCGAAGGTCAAGCTCAGCGCCGCCAGAAACTCTCTCGGGGTCTTCAGGTGCGCCACCGTGTCCCAGAAGAAGTGGCCGACGCCCACATCGCCGACCCCGCACCCCCAGGTTTCCGCATGGGTGGTGTAGAGACGAAAATGCCGCTGTTCATCTCGGATGATCTGCGCCAAGCCTCGTCGAAATCCTCGGGGAGCCCTCGGCCATCGCAGCAGGGCCACGGCCATGAGTTCCAAGGCCTGGAGCTCGTGGTGGGCGAAGCTGTGGAGCGCCAGGCCTCGGGACGATTCCTGCTTGAGGGAGGCCGGCGTGGGGGAGGGGGGAACCTCTTGGTCACTCAGCAGAGGGAGATTCGCGGGTCGCCCCGGCAGGACCTCCCCCGTCAGTGGCGCACCGGGGTCGTGGTCACTGAAGGAGTCCGGCGACCAGAGCTTCTGCCCTAAATCGCCGGAAAACAGCACCTGTTCTGCGAAGGCTCGGAGTTCCATCTCTGCTTCCATAACGCAGCGGTCATGCTAAATTGCGGAGATTGCGGCCCATGCAGTGGCCTGGAAGGTTGGATGCTACTCCTGGCCCTGATGCTTGCCGACGCGGAAGCCCACTACAAAGTGCTGGTGTACGGCCCCACGGAGACCACAGAGAGCACGATCCTGAGTACCGATATCGTGGTCACAGTCTGGGACTCGACCCAGTGGGCGGCTGCAACGACCTCGGATTTTGAGAGCTTCCACCTGATCCTGATTCCAGAAGGGGGATGCAGCGGGCCCTCCTCGAGCGACCTCAAGACTCTGTACGACACCCGGTCCACCTGGCAGCCTGCGGTCACAGGAAACATTCTGGTCAGTCACATGGCCCCCGTCTGTCACGAGGCGACGGAATCCGCCGCGGGGGATCTTTTTGAGGGGTTTCTGGAGCACACCGCCTACTACGGGGGCCCCGGAATGTGGGTGGCGGGGGATTTTGGGGAGCGGGATCTGGATTTTCTCGATGCCTGGGGAAGCTTCAAGACCTCGGACACCTCCTCGGATTCGGTGACGCCAACCGACAGCACCCATGCAATGTGGAACGGCCTGAGTTCCTCGGACCTGCAAGGCTGGGGGGATGTGGCCAGCGGTACCATTGACAGCTACCCCAGCGACTTTGTGGTGGAGGCGACCAATGCCTCGGGAGACGCAGTCGTGGTCAGCTTTGCGAGCTGTGATCAGGACTTTGACAGCTACCTGGATGCCGCCCGGTGCGGTGGGCTGGACTGCGACGACAGCAACTCCGTCGTCAAACCCGGCGCTACTGAATATTGCGACAGCATCGACAACGACTGCGACGGCACCGTGGATGAGTCCGACGCGGTGGATGCCTCAACCTGGTTTGCAGACTCCGATGGCGATGGCTTTGGGGATGCATCAAGCTGGCAGGTCGCGTGCGATGCCCCGAGTTCCTACGTCAGCGACGACAGCGACTGCGACGACTCCTCGAACCAGGCCTACCCCGGTGGACTGGAGGTCTGCGACGGTCTGGACAACGACTGCAATGGCATTGTGGATGGCAGTGATTCCGCGGACGCTCTGACCTTCTATGCGGACAGTGATGCCGATGGCTACGGCGACCCACATGTGGGGCAGCTGGAGTGCTCAGCGCCCCCGGGGTTCTTGCTGGACAACAGCGACTGCAACGACGGAGACAGCACCATCCATCCGGGAGCGTCGGAGCTGTACTACGATGGGGTGGACCAAGACTGTGACGGCTCGGACGCCTGCGACTGGGATCTGGACGGAGAAGACTCCACTCTCTGTCAGGGGGGCATTGACTGCGATGACGCTGATGCCTCCATCAACACCTCTGCTGTCGAGGTCTGGTACGACGGAGTCGACCAGGACTGCGACGCCTGGTCCGACTACGATCAAGACCAAGACGGGCACGATGCCCTCAGCGCAGGAGGAGGGGACTGCGACGATCAGGATGTCACCGTCTACCCCGGTGCTCCAGAGATCTCCGACGGCAAGGACAACGACTGCAACGGATTCAGCGAGGACGACGACACCGATGGTGATGGACTGAGGAGTGAGCTTGAGTTGGCCCTCGGCACCGACCCGGCTCTCGGGGACACCGACGGAGACGGGCTCTCCGACGGGGACGAGACGTTGGCGGGCACCGTTCTTCTGGACACCGACGGCGATGGCGTGCCCAATGCGCTCGATACGGACGATGACAACGACGGTGTCTCCACCCTCGTAGAGGTCGGCGACTACGACTGGACGAACCCGGTCGACGAGCCTCCAGACACCGACGGAGACGGGGACATCGATGCGCTCGACACGGACAGCGATGGCGATGGCCTGCTGGACTCTGCAGAAGGGGAGGTCGACACCGATGGCGATGGCCTGAGCGACCGCCTCGACACCGACAGCGACAACGACAGCATCCCGGATGCGTCGGAGCGGGTTGAGGACACGGACTCGGATGGGCGAGACAATGTTCACGACCCCGACGACGACGGGGATGGAATCCTCACGGTGGATGAGGGAACACGCGACTCCGACGGCGACGGGGTGGTCAACTACTTGGACGAGGACAGCGATGGAGATGGACTCCTCGACTCCATGGAAGGGGACGGTGACACCGACGGGGACGGGGTGGCTGATTTTCTCGATCTCGACTCCGACAAAGACGGTCTGCTCGATGCAGAAGAGGGGGCCGTCAACTCCGATGGCGATGAACACTGGGATTTTCAGGACGCCGATGACGACAACGATGCGCTCCCAACCACCCTCGAGGCTCCCGGAGGAGTGCTCTCGGACAGAGATGCCGATGGCGTTGCTGACCACCTCGACACCGACTCCGATGGCGATGGGTTCTCGGACTTCGAGGAGGGCATTGCGGACAGTGACGGCGATGGAACGCGAGACAGCCTGGATCTGGACTCGGAGGGAGACAGCATCCCCGACGCGGTTGAAGCATCCGGAGACAGCGACGCGGATGGCTTGATCGACCGCCTGGATTCCGACGACGACGGAGATGGCATTCGAAGTGCCTTTGAGGGCCTTGCGGACAGCGACGGAGACGGTCTCGCCGACTACATCGACACGGATTCCGACAACGACGGCAAGCCGGACGCTGAAGAGGGCTTGCGGGATCAAGACTGCGACGAGGTGCGGAACTACATCGACGCAGACGACGAGGACGGTCCTTGTGGTCCAGTGGTCTGGTCGGATCTCGACACCGGAGACACCGGTGATCTCGGGGCCTCAGACGGGTCCAAAGGAAGCTGCTCCAGCACCGGCGACTCGCGAACGCTTGGGATATTCTTGGGAGGGGTGGCGCTCGCGGCCGTGCTCCGCCGCCGACAAGAAACAAAGGAATGGGCAGAATGAGGGGTGGAACGGTGCTGGCTCCGATCCTGGTTTGGGCGCTAAGCGCCTGCGGAGGGGAGACCGAGGAACCGGACACCGGCCCACCGCCGGATACCGAGGGCTACGACCTCACTCGGGAAGTGAACTCCGATGGGGGAAGCTACACCCTTCGCTACGTCCCCGAACCCGATCCCATCCCTCCAGTGGCCAACTTTGCACTGCTCTTGAGCTTGTCGGACGCCACAACGGGCGATCCGGTGGAGGCCGCCGTTCTTCAGCTGGACGCGACGATGCCGGAGCACAACCACGGCATGAACACGCGGCCTCCCGTCGTGGAGGTGGGTGCGGGGACCTACCGAGTGGAGGGCATGCAGTTCCACATGTCCGGACACTGGCAGCTGGAATTTCGCATCCTTCATCAAGACGCGGTCGAAACAGCCGTCTTCCACGCGGTGTGCTGCGAATGAATTGGGTGCTCCTGAGCCTGCTCGCTTGTGCGCCTGAGCCCAGCGCGGAAGACACCGCTTTGCTCGGCGAAGACAAGCACTTCAGCCAGCAGCAGCTCCTGGAGCTGCGCCAGCACTGGCCTCTTCCTGAGGTGCCCGAGGACCCCACCAACGCCTTTGCGGACGATCCTTTCGCTCAGCATTTCGGGCAGTACCTCTTCTACGACCCTCGGTTCTCCAAAACCGGCGAGGTCTCCTGCGCAAGCTGTCATGATCCAGCGACGGGTTGGTCGGACGGTCAACGATTGGCGGAGACCTTGGACGTGGTGAATCGACACACCATTTCGCTCTGGAATGCAGGCTATACGCGCTGGTCCTTCTGGGACGGTCGCTGTGACAGCCTCTGGTGTCAGGCCATCGAGCCGTTTGAGACCGATGCGGAGATGGGGGGCAATCGTCTCGCGATGCTGCGCACGGTTGTCGGAGACCCCGAGCTCCGCTTTGCCTACGAGGACCTCTTTGGGGCCTTGCCAGACATCTCGGATGCCTCACGCTTTCCCCCGAACGCCCGCCCCCACGAGGACGCGGACCATCCTCTCAATCGCGCCTGGCTCGGCATGCGGCCTGAAGACCGGGAGGAGGTGGAGCGGTTTCTGAGCAATGTGGGCAAATCCATTGCTGCTTTTGAGCGACGCATTGTCTCGAGAGATGCCCCTTTTGACACTTTTGCCGAGGCGCTCTTGACGGATGAGGACCCAACGGGCGAGGGGCTCGAGGCGATCTCCGATGCCGCAGCTCGGGGACTGAAGCTCTTCCTGGGGGAGGCCGCGTGCCATTTCTGCCATGACGGCCCGAACCTCACCAACCAAGAGTTTGCCAACGTTGGGCTGTCCGTGCCGACCTGGATGGAATCCGGAGATCGCGGTCGGCTTGAGGGGGTAATTGCAGTGAGGGATGCCATCTTCAACGGCGTTGGTCCCTACAGCGATGACCCCGAGTTCGCGGCGGAAAAGCTCCTCTATCTCACAATTGAGAACGAGCAGGAGGGCCAGTTCAAGGTGCCCACGTTGCGCAATGTCGAGAGCCATCCACCCTACTTCCACGGGGGGCATGCCCAGACCTTAGAGGATGCAGTGCGCCACTACGGGCGGCCCGATGCAGAATTCCCGGAGTACGGCCATCGAGAGGACCTGCTGCTGGACGTGCTGCTGTCGGAAGATCAGGTCGAGGACATCGCCGCTTTCCTCCGCACACTCAGCTCAGGGCCTGCGAGCCCCGAACTGAGCGTTCAGCCGGAGTTGCCTTACCTCGACTGAGCCGTCCTCCGTCTCCGAATGAGAGCGAGGGCGCCAAGTCCCAGCACCCAGAGGGCATTCGGGCTGGAGCCTTGCGTCGTGCTGCAGCCTCCACCGGCTTTGTCGGTCTCATCGTCGAATCCGGTGTCTCCGGTATCCCCGACCTCAATCGGAAGGCAGTCTGCGTCGAGGATCCCGTTGTCGGGGTAGGAACTGGCGTCTTCATCGTCGCAGTCTTCCTCGAGGGACCATCCGTCCTCATCTTGGTCATCGTCATTGCCGTCACAGTCTTGGTCGATGCCGTCGTACCAGATCTCCTCGGCATCGGCGTTGATGGCGGAGTTGGCATCGTCGCAGTCCGTGCCGCCGTAATCCACCGCCAAGGCACCGTCGCCGTCCGCGTCGTAGTCGTTGGCGTTGAGGCAGT
Source organism: Myxococcota bacterium (assembly GCA_036021505.1). Lineage (GTDB taxonomy): Bacteria > Myxococcota_A > UBA796 > UBA796 > CAJQPC01 > JAYXVV01. Next base: position 14,206 of record JAYXVV010000053.1, read on the forward strand.
CGGTGATCAGGCCATCGTAGGGTGTATCAGGGGCTCCAGTGTAGGTGTCGGGGTCCGCATCATCGCAGTCCTCTCCGCCGTAGCTCTCGGAGTCCTGACCGTCGTAGTCCGCGTCGTAATCGGAGAGGGTGTCGCAGTCTTGGTCAACGCCGTCGTACCAGATCTCCTCCGCGTCGAGGTTGATGGCCTCGTCTTCATCGTCGCAGTCATCGCCATCGTAGTCGATGGAGTCAAAGCCGTCGCCGTCCTGATCGTAGTCGGACCAACCGTCGCAGTTCTGATCCACGCCGTCGTACCAGGTCTCTGTTGCGCTCACATTGATTGCGGAGTCGGTGTCGTCACAGTCCGATTCGCAGGAGGTGGTGCCGTCACCGTCCGCATCTGACGTGTTCAGCACTGCGCTTGAATCGTCGCAGTCCGTGCTGTTCTCGACGTAGCCGGTCGGTTGGTAGCAGTCGATGTCGGTGCTTGCGGCATCGCCCTCACCGTCGCTGTCCGTGTCGGCGTACCACGTGGACACATCGAGGGCATCGTCCTCATCAACATCCCCATCGCAGTCATCGTCGTGCCCGTCGCAGTATTCATCCGCACCGGGGTACGTCGTGCTCTCCCGGTCGTCGCAGTCGGTGTTGTCCGCCACGTAGCCGGTGGGTTGGTAGCAGTCGATATCGGTGAATTTCAGGGCGCCATAGCCGTCGCTGTCCCCGTCGCGGTACCACGTCAGAACGTCGACGGCATCATCCTCATCGGTACTGCCATCGCAGTCATTGTCCACGGCATCGCAGTATTCCGAGGCACCTGGGTTGATGGTGCTGATCCGGTCGTTGCAGTCGGTGTTGTCCGTGACGTAGCCGGTGGGTTGGTAGCAGGTCACTTCGGTCGAACTCGGGTTTCCGTAGCCGTCGCCATCCTGATCCTCGTACCAGGTGGAAGCATCGACGGCGTCATCCTCGTCGGTGGTGCCGTCGCAGTCGTTGTCTACGGAGTCGCAGTACTCGTCAGCGCCCGGATAGATCGAGGAGTCGGAGTCATCGCAGTCGACATCCTCGGTGTAGCCATCCCCGTCGAGGTCGTCGTAGTTCGACAGAACGACGTTGTCCAAGCTGTGGCCGCTGCTTCCTCCGGTGCAGCCGGGGTCACCGATGAACACATGGGTCAGGCCGGTCAGGCCAAGCGAAAGTGTTCCGGGGCTGCTGGTGCTTCCAGTGGTGTTGGTGTAGAGCGAGTAGGTGCCGGCTCCGTTCCCGGAGGAGGGGCTGCTGAAGATGCCAATGGTGGCGTCGCCGTAGAGATCGATCTGGTCCAGATCAAATGTCGCTCCATCGACGCGCTCGATGTAGACCCCTTGCATGGTGGAGCAGGTTCCACCGCTGTTGTCGTGGTTGTACTCCACACCGCTGCTGACATGGTCATGACCGCCCGTTCCAAGCCAAAAGAACTCGGCGGTGTAGGCACCATCGGAGCTGGTCAGGTAGGCATTGCTCTGGCCATTGAACCCGGTAGCGGAGCCGATGGACTCCGAGAAGGTGATTGTTGTGGTTGAGCCAGCGTAGGCCTTGCTGCCTGCGAACATCAGCGCGAGGGCACACAAGAGGGATTGGGGTCGCATGCGAATACTCCTCGGAGACTGTGCCGATTGGTGTAGGGGTGGGTGAAGTAAAGCACAGGGCGAATCGAGTTTTCAACAGGACAATGGAATGAGGTTTGGCGCCCCAAGGGGTCCTGTTGCGGGCCGCTGCTCTCGGCGTTGGTCACGAATCTTAAGGTCTGTGCTCGGAGCGTTGAGCCTTGAGGCAAATCGGATAAGGCAGGGGGGTACCGAGACAACGCTCTCACCACGGAGATCTTCGATGAGCACCAAACCCACCATCATCTACACCAAGACAGACGAAGCACCGGCGCTGGCGACTTACTCTTTTCTGCCCATCATTCGTGCCTTTGCATCGACCTCAGGTGTCGACGTTGAGCTGCGAGACATCTCTCTCGCGGGTCGTATCCTTGCGGTGTTTCCAGAGTGCCTCACGGAGGAGCAGCGGGTTGAGGATGCGCTCTCAGCGCTGGGTGAAATGGCCAAGACCCCCGAGGCCAACATCATCAAACTCCCCAACATCAGCGCCTCGGTACCGCAGCTCAAGGCGGCCATTTCCGAACTGCAAGGCAAGGGCTATGGGATTCCCAACTACCCTGAGGAGCCTGCAAGCGATGAAGAGCGTCGCATCAAAGCCACCTACGACAAGGTCAAAGGAAGCGCAGTAAACCCGGTGCTTCGCGAGGGCAACTCGGATCGCCGTGCACCTAAGGCCGTCAAGCAGTACGCCAAGAACAACCCCCATTCCATGGGCGCTTGGTCCTCCACATCGCAGTCCCACGTAGCCAGCATGGGAAGCGGAGACTTTCGATCCAACGAGCAGTCCATCACCATGACTTCCTCGGACACGGTACGGATTGAGCTCCGTGAGGCCTCCGGAGGGATCACGGTACTCAAAGAGGGCATTGCCCTCCAGGCTGGCGAGGTGATCGACAGCACCTTCATGAGCCGCTCCGCTCTTCTGGCCTTCCTTCAAGAGCAGGTAGCAGATGCCAAGTCCTCAGGTGTTCTGTTCTCGTTGCACATGAAAGCCACGATGATGAAGGTCTCGGACCCCATCATTTTCGGGCACGCTGTGCGGGTATTTTTCCGCGATCTCTTTGCGGCGCATGGCGAGACCTTTCAAGAGATTGGCGTGGACGTCAACAACGGTCTGGGCGATCTGATCGCCAAGCTGGATGCTCTGCCAGCAGACCAAAAGGCCGCGATTGAGGCCGACCTGCAGGCCGCTCTCGCCAGCGGACCCGACCTGGCGATGGTGAACTCGGACAAGGGCATCACCAACCTTCACGTTCCCAGTGACGTCATTATCGACGCTTCCATGCCGGCAATGATCCGCACCTCGGGTTGCATGTGGAATGCCGAGGGCAACACACAGGACACCAAGGCAGTGATTCCGGACAGCAGCTATGCGGGGGTCTATCAGGCGGTGATTGACTTCTGCAAAACGAACGGTGCCTTTGACCCCACCACGATGGGCAGTGTCCCGAATGTCGGGTTGATGGCGCAGAAGGCAGAAGAGTACGGCTCCCATGACAAAACCTTTGAGATTGGCGCTGCTGGAGAAGTCCATGTGGTCAATGAGGAGGGCAAAAGCCTGTTGGTTCACACGGTCGAGGAGGGCGACATCTGGCGGATGTGTCAGGTGAAAGACGCTCCGATTCGAGACTGGGTGAAGCTGGCCGTCAACCGGGCTCGTGCCACAAGCACTCCTGCGGTCTTCTGGCTGGACAGCACACGCGCCCACGACGCATCACTCATCACCAAGGTCAATCGTTACCTCAAGGATCACGACACCGCGGGGCTCGAGTTCCATGTGTTGGCTCCTGTAGCGGCCACCACCTTTACCCTCGAGCGCATCGCCAAGGGCGAAGACACCATCTCGGTGACCGGCAATGTGCTTCGGGACTACCTCACCGACCTCTTCCCCATCTTGGAGCTGGGCACCAGCGCAAAGATGCTCTCCATTGTTCCACTGATGAATGGGGGAGGGCTGTTTGAAACCGGTGCTGGGGGATCGGCTCCCAAGCACGTCCAGCAGTTTGAATCCGAGGGGCATCTTCGTTGGGACTCTCTTGGCGAGTTTTTGGCGCTGGCGGTTTCCCTGGATCACATCGGCGAACGTGTGGGCAACGACCGCGCCAAGCTTCTCGGAACCGCTCTTGAGGAGGCGACGACACAGTACCTCCTGCAGAACAAATCGCCCTCGAGGAAGGTCCACCAGCTCGACAACCGGGGCAGCCACTTCTACTTGGCCATGTTCTGGGCGGAGGCCCTTGCGGCCCAGTCGGAGGACGCTGAGTTGAGTGCCTTGTTCGCCCCGCTTGCTCAGTCGCTCAAGGCCAGTGAGTCCACGATTGTTGAGGAACTCAATGGCGCCCAAGGCGATGCGCAGGACATCTCAGGCTACTACTGGCCCGATGACGAGCTGGCCACGAAGGCCATGCGTCCGAGCGCGACCCTCAATGGCCTGATTGACGCCTTCTAAACCGAGTGGGTTCATCTGACCGACGAAGAGCGCCTCCTCACCAAGGGGGCGCTTTTTGCGTCAGTACCAGAAACCGATTTCGTAGGGTTGGCAGATGTTCTCCAGCTCGCTGTAGGCGTGGATGTACATTGCAGCCTCATCGTTGCTCGTTGAGTCGCAGTTCAGGTCGAGATCGATGTCTGCATAAGAGCAACACCCGGGAAGACCGCTCGGTGAGACGGTGGCCGTTCCTCCGTTCTCGCATTCCACCTCGGTCTTGCCGATGCCATTGAGGCACTGAGCAAAGAGGCAGACCCGCACGGGTGCCCCATCGGCATCAATCGTGATGCCGGGGGAGACCCTTCCGGTGATGGTGTCTCGACCGATGTAGCTGAACCAGTCCCGATCCTTCTCGCTGTTCAGCACCCCTTGAAGCTTTTTCGGGTCCTCACTGTCATCGAGATCCCCCAAGGCTGTCGCGGAGGATTCGCTCTCGTTCGGCTCATCGCCACCGTCGTCGCAGGACTGCTCGATCACCACACTGGCGCTGCCGACATCCGACTCATGTCGGCCGTCAGTCGCCCAGGCATAGCAGGTCCACTCATGGCCGACCCAGGTGAGTCCAGCATCGACGGTAGCGGTGTCGATTTCGGGATCCTGACCGTCCACGGTCCAGGCGTATTGGTAGACGACCTCACCGCCCTCGGGATCGATCGAGGGTGTGGTGATCACACAAGAAAGGTTGTCCTCCTCGGTGGGTACGGCGGGCTCGATGGCCACTTCAGGTGCAGAGGGGGGACGGTTCACCTCACCCGTGTCCTCGGTGTCCTCGGTGTCCTCGGTGTCGGACGTGTCGATGGGATCCGCTGTATCAACCGGGAGCGGATCTCCGGTGTCCTCGGGATCGGAGAACCATCCCTTGCAACCTGCCAGGCTGAAGAGAAGAAACATCGGGGCGGTCTGCAAGGTCAATCGCGTCATGGGTCGTCAGGGCAAAAGGGGTTGGGAGGGCCGAGGAACTGGAGCGTACTCGAGTGCCTCTGGGGGAGGATAGCATCACTCCCAGGAAGTCGAGAAGATGACTTGGTCGAGCAGAGTCTCGGAGTTGCCTTTGTGGCGCCACGAGAGGGTTGTCGGTCCTTGTTTGCTGAAGGGAAAGGTGATGGTCGTGGCTTGGATTTGATGCAGAACTTCCAAACGGTGTGACAGAGGGACCTCTTTGGTCTCGCTTCCTTTGTAGATGTCGCTGGCAAGCACCTCTTGGACGACGGTTCCGCTCGAATCGGTGACATGAATCTCACCCACCACGGTGCTGGGGTCGAGGTCGGATACCCCACCAATCGCTACCGCAAAGCTCGCCGAGACCGTCTGATTGTCGTTGAACAGAGGATCGACACGACGCTCCCACAGGATGCCTTCGCCTGCCTCGGGTGCGGCAACCAGGCCTCCTGAATTCGAGAGCGAACGATGCGTCTCACTGCTCTGAGGCTTGGCCTCCACCACCATGCCCAGGGTGCAGGTGGCCTCATTGCCGCATCCCTTTTCTACCTCCAGGAACTGGAGGTGGTGTTCTTTGAGGAACTGGACAATCGAGGGGCCACCGTAGGCTGCAGGCAAGTCCGAGGCTGTGGTCTGCACGTGCCAGGTACGCCCGGGGTAGAAGCGATTGAAGTCCATCACCCCCCACCGTCCGCTCAAGAGGGAAGGGTCGCTGTCGAGAACATCCAGCATGGAAGTGGTGTGCGCCGGGGAAATTTGGGTATCCATGGAGTTCCAGGCAATGAAGAGCGGCACATTCAGCTTGCCCGATTCCAAGAGACCGAAGCCGGAAGCGTCCTCGTATTCGCCATAGAACTCCGTGGGCACTTCGTTCTCATCGAATGGCGGTCCTCCAAAATGGCTGACAACCACCTCGGGATCAAAGCGGTAGTACGCGATCCAGTTGTTGGGGGACGAGTCGGTGACCACAGAGTGAAATCCGGAGCGGTGGCCAGCCCAAAACAGGGCTCCGATCCCTCCGGAGGATGTACCCCAGAGCGAGACCTTCTTGGGGAAGGCAAAGCCCAGGCCGCCCGCCTGAGAGAAGTCCAACATGCGATCGAGGTGGTAGTTTCCAGAGTGCCAAGTTCGGTAGGGGTCATCGGGACCGAGCCCCATCCAACCATCGCACCAGTCGTTGCGCGGAAACAGCACGGTCCAACCCTCACTGAGGGCTGCCACAACCTGAACCTGGAGGTTGCGAAAAGGGTTCTGCGATCGGCTAAAGACGCGGTCGTTGTGACACTGATCCGGAAGAACACCGGTCTCCGGAAAATCGGAGTCGTCCGCAACGGCGCCTCCATGAAACCAAACGATGGCCTGGTCGGGGTTGAAGTCAGCCTGTGCACCTCGCAGCACGTAGAACGTGGGTCGCACCTCCATCGGCTGGCCGTCATCGTCGAGTGGGGGATTGGTGACCAGCGACGCGTAGGCGTTCGGAGCGTCCTCTCGGAGTGACCAGGTCTGAATCACATAGTCGATGTCCGCGTAGGCCTCGTATTCCTCGCTCACCAGCTCGAAGTCGGTGGGCGGTTCTCGAACGACCTCCGGAGAGGGGTCAATGCGCATCTCGAAGGCCTCAGTGTCCACCGGTGTGCCGGTGTCGACGGAGTTGTCGCTGGTGCAGGAAACGGCGATGAAACAGGGGACCAGAGAGAGATAGCGCATGGAGGGCATTCTAATCCCTGGAGGTCCCTGTCGCATCGGAAGTTGAGGGCGACTTCTCCCCGACGTTCCAGAAGGGGCCCTCAGGGGGCTCCGTTGGGGGAGCTGACGATGACATGGTCCAGAAGTGTCCGAGTGCGACCACTGTGCTCCCACTGGACGAGAATTTCCTCATCGTTGGGAACCTCCGCCTCGATCGTCGTGGCAGCAATGTGGTCCAGCATGACGCGTGGCTTGTTCTGCAGGCTGAAGTGAAGATCGCCGGCGAGAACCTCCTTGGTGCTTGTGCCCTTGGACGTGATGATGTGCATCGTTCCTACGAGGTCGCCGGGCTCCAGCTCAGTGGTGGTCTCGAAGGCTGCGGCGAAACGAAACCGCTGAGGACCCTCGAGGAGGGTCGGACTTGTCCAGCTCCACTCCGCCAAGATTCCAGAGGTTCCATTCGCCAGCCCCATTCGACCGGATTGGTTGCTGAGGGCGCGCTCGGACTCCGGACGGGTGTTGTCGGGTTCGACAAGCACTCCGACGGAGCAGGGCGTGCTGCATGCGGTCTCCGCCTCGAGCCAGGTCAGTGTGTTCCCAAGGAGAAAGTCCTGCATCGCGACCTGACTGGTCGCGGCCGGAAAGAACTCGGGGTGGGAGACCTGCACATGGAAGTTGGGATCCGGGTAGCGGCGGTTGAAGTCCTTGTGACCAAAGCGAGTGAGGTTGTGAGACGGTGAGTCCTCGAGTGCAGCCACCAACTCGGTACCGTGCACCGGTTGGATCAGGCGGTCGTGGGTGTTCCAGGCCACAAAGATGCGCTGAGGGAGCAGGCCTGAATCGACAAGGTGGGGACCTGAGGCCATGAGGTAGTCCTCGAGGTGGTCACTCTCGGTACCGTCAGGTTCGAAAGGTGGACCCCCAAAGTGGGACTCCACCAGCTCCGGATCCTCGCTGTGGTAGGCCACCCAGTCTGTGGGCGCTGAGTCCACGATCATTCCGCTGATGTCCTCGCGACCTGCGGCCAGGACGATTGCTCCATTCCCGCCGGCTGAGGAGCCCCAGAGGTAGCGAAACTCGGGGGGAGGGGTGCCAAGGCCTCCGTCGGAAGCAAAGTCCAGCACGCGGTGGAGGTGGTGATTTCCAAATTTTTCAGGCATGTAGGGGGCGTTCTCGCCTTGTCCCAGCCAAGCATCGCACCAGTCATTGCGGGGAAAGAGCACTCCCCATCCCGCGTCCACGGCAGCCATCACGGCAGTGGACCGCTTGTTGATGGGCCCCTTCACCAACCCCGTTATTTTCTCAGGCGTACAGGGCTCAGGAAGCTCGCCTGTCTCGGGGAATTCTCGGTCATCGGCAACCCCGCCGCCGTGGATCCAGACCAGCAGGTGCTTTGGCAAGGCCTCTGCTCCTGTGGGTTTCAGGGCAAAGAACGTGGGGCGGTAGTCGATTGGATTGCCGGAGTCATCGGTTTCGTTCGGAAACAGCGAGTCGTAGGGCGCAGAGGCTTCCGGAGACAACTGCCACTCCTCGATGGTGTAGCCCCAGTCCTCAAGCGTCGCAGCGTCCTCGTTGACTCGCATGAAGTCGGAGGGATGCGTCGCGGGTTCGGTGTCGACGGCACTGTCCTCGAACGCCTCAGACCCGCATCCAGAGAGTACCGCGACCAAGCAGATGAAGCCCGATGTGGGAAGCGGGCTGCAGGGCGAAGGAAAAAAGGGCATCGGGTGAATCCGGTCAGTGGGCACAGTGTGTCCTCTATCTGAGCCAGTGGCGATCGGGCAGCTTGGTTTGTTCGTGGGAGCGGTTAGTAGTCAGCCGCTTGATCAGGAGAACACCATGGGACCTGCCGAGGGGTTGACCACCTTGAAGACCGAGGAACTCAAAACCCTCCTGCGGCTGCTGCACCGCGGCCAACTGAGCCTCCCACTGACGGCTCACAGCGTTGCTTGTGCCGGTTTTCAGTACAAACACCACGAGTTGATGGCCAATTTGCGGGGCTTGGATGAGGCAGGGGTTCGCGCAGTCCTGGTCTGTGTGCTTGCCGAGCGACTCGCCCAAGAAAAAGCCGTTTAGCCGACGAACCAAGGCTATGATGGGGCACACAAAGGTGTGGAGGACCTGATGGATGTACGGTTGTGGATGGGGGTTGCCTTAGCAGTGGGCTGCTCCTCAACAGCAGGAACGATTCAGATTGAGGAGCCCGGGGACACCATTCCGGGTGACGATACCGGACAGGACACAGACGCAGGCGATCCGATGGACCTGGTCGACTTTGCGGTCTGGGAAGGTCGGCGAACTCTCTACAACGGAGACTGTGCCGGGGTCCTCGCGGAAGAGGGGGAGCGCTACACCGAGGAGTGGGAGTACTACGAGTCGTCGAAGGAGGTCTGCCCGGAGTGCGATCACTTCTATGGAATCCAGGTGACTCCCGGCTATGTCTGCGACATTCCCCAGAGTTCCTTTGCCTACCGCGCCCTGGATATCCAAGACGACGGCACCGTGGACTTGCTGTATTGGTCGGACTCCGAGGGGGCCTATGTGGTCTTTGCGGAGCGGGGCAGCTTTGAGGGCACCACGCTCTACTACGAGTACGACTGGGACTACTACGACACCCCGCTCAGATACGAGGGACGAGTGCTCTTCGAGGAGCTCGAGCCCGAGAACTAATCGACAGGGCGCAGTCGAGAGGTAATTCGCAGGTCACACGCCTGCTTGTTGCTCAGTTCGGGGCAGTAGAACTCATATTTCGAGTTGATGAGCGCCTCGGTGCCGGAGAGGAGCCCGCCCTCGCTCCGCGAATGCTGCAGGACGACTTCACCGGACTCGCAGTGCTTCTCAGAGATGAGTTCTTTGGCTTGGGGCAGCCACTTGTCAGCATGGAGCAATTCCATACCTTTCCTGCAGTAGATGTCGATGCTGTAATCTGGCCCCGAGCAGTAGTCCCAGAGGTTCGCCAGTCCGGCTGTTCTTTTCTCCTCCGAAATCGACTCCTCCAGCGGCATCCCAGAATCCCCACTGTCGTAGAAGTAATGGCCGTCAGCTGTGTCTGGGTTTGTCCCAAACTCGTAAGTGAGGGGTTCGATGGACTCAAAGACAGACAGAACATCGCACTCATCGGAGCTGGATTCTCGGGTCAGTTCTGCAACAGCCCAGGTTCCTTTTGTCCAGTCCACGCTGGAGAAGTTGCAGCCGGTAATGCCGAGTAGCGATCCAAGGAGAAGGGTGGTTTTCATCGCAGGAAACTCCAGGAAAGAATTTAGTTTTGGGCTTCGCCAAAGTGCCAGGTCCAGTCGATCCATGGCATCGGTCCAAACAGGGTGTAATCGACGAACGTACTGGTTTCGTCCTGGCCAGTGCTGCTGTTGTAGACCGTCGGGGTGTTGATGAATCCGAAGGCGGCGAATCCCAGGTCCCAGGTGGTCTTGGGGTGACCGCTTCGGGTGCGCATGCCCCGCATCATGCCGTCACCGCGGTCCCGTCGTCCGACGAGGCGGAAGGCAACGCTGTTGATGTTGGCGGACAGTACAGAGCTCATGTTTCCTTCAGCGATGCTGTTGGCATCGAAGAGCAACCAGTTTTCCGTGATGAGTGCAATTCCCTCGGACGTTCTGAGCTGGCCGGCCACCATCAGGGGCACCTGAGTGTCGCCGAAAAAGTCGCCAGCGGCGATGCCTGAGGCGACGGTGAGGTGCTTGTCCTCATTTCCGAAGGTGAGCGCTCCGAAGCCGATCGTCACGGGAACCTCTTGATCCAAGCCAAGAATGAAGGCCTCTCCTCCGATACTGGCCTTCACGTTGTCGTTGACGTCCCAGCTGTATTTGCCTCCAAACACACTGATCAGCGGCGGAAAGGGGGTGAAGGTACCGAACAGCAGCGTGAAGTTGTCGGTCGGGGCGTATGCGATGGAGGTGAAGACCAGCTTCTGTGAAACGTAGCCTTGACCGGCGTCCATGTTGATGGCGGACGGCGCATACAGGTAGCGGCTGGCAGCCGGGTTTGGGTAGCGAAAGCCGTTGGGGGAGCGGTAGGTGCTCTCCGGCTCCTCGGGCTCGGAGCTGACGTTGACGGTCACTGTAGCGGGGGCGGGAGTGGCTCCAGCTTGGGTGACCGATGCGATATTGGCGCCGGGCAGGGTGGACGCTGTTCCACCGTCAGGGGTGAAATCAAGGTCCGTTCCAGGGGCCCACAGGAGCAGGTCGGCCTGGGAGACGGTGCCGGCCAGGGTCACGCCGTTCTTGAGGACGACGGTGACGTCCAAGGTGGGACCTGCAGGCTCTGTCGCCTCTTCGGTCGACGCGGGTGGAACGTCTTCTTGAGCGTCAGGGCTGTCCTCAAGAAGATTGAGAGCCGGACCGGTCGCAGCTTCCGGTGCGGGGTCTGTTGATTCCGTTTCCAGGTCCTGGGCCTGGGCGGCGCCTGCGGCGAAACCCATCAAGATGGTGGCTGTGGTCTTCATCGTTGTCCTCGAAGTTAGTGCCCTCTCCTATCATGTTCCGCAGGAGTGGAGGAGTTTTTCCCCTGTTGAACCTGAAAGTAAGATAGGATGGTGATGGCACCGCATCTTTCTGGGAGTTCCCTGATGGACACCTTCGGTCTATTCCGGCGTTTAACGCCAGGCGGCGTGCTTGCTGTTTCCTTGTTTTCGACGACTGCCGCTGCTGGTGGCAGCATGTCGGGCAGCTTCTGGGATGTGGCGTATGGCGACTGTGTGACCTGGAACTCCAACTCGTCGGGATCGGGGTTCGAATTTGAGGATCCCTACGCAAGCTCCACGGCCTATGGGTGGAATGAGCTGACGTATTCTTCTCAAGCTTGGCAGCAGGTGAGCGTCGAATACGACGATGCCTCGGCCAGCTATTTCTACGAGGCCAACGATGCGGAGGGCACCTGCGACTTCACGGTGGAATCCGAGAGCTACACAAGCACCGAGGCCGTGACGTCTTGGACCATCGGCGACCTGCTTGTGAGCAAGTACGAGTTTGTTCGCCACACCGTGACCTCACGCTCCGAGGACATGTCCACGACCTATGACTACGGTCTGGGACTGATGGTTTGGTACGAGGTGTGGAACATCGGCAGCTCGGATTTGACCAATGTCCGCCTCACCTGGGGTGTGGACCCGGAGCCGGATTGGACTTCCTTCGCTTCCACGGATTCCGTGAATGATGTGATGGACTACGACGGCGATGGCCAAGACGACTGGGCCTATGCAGTCGGCAACAGCGACTTGACCGTGGGACTCTCACCGTGTGAGCCCACGACTGCCGACATCGGTTTCTCCTCGAGGGATACCGACGCGGACGCCATCCTCAATGACCCAGGGTATGTCTCCGGAGCAGGCGCTCTACACCACCGCTTCAGTGTGGCAAATCTTGATGTCAATGACGCGGTATCCACCGGCTTTTTGGTCGGCGTCGGCTCTGATCCCGACATCACGGCCTTCTACACCGTGTACGGCGCTGCAGGTCAACTCGGTGCGGACTACTGCAGCGAGTGCAATGTCGATGGAGATGGCTTCACGTCTTCGACCTGCGGGGGCAATGACTGCGACGATGGCGACGCATCCATCTACCCGTATTCCACGGAGATCGATGCCGATGGCATCGATCAAGACTGCGACGGGTATGACGGGGGTGTCGACACCGACGGGGATGGCTTGGACGACGACGACGAGGCCAACACCTACGGGACGGATCCGAACGATGTCGACAGCGACAACGATGGCGTCGACGACGGCACGGAGGTCGCAGAAGGCACGGATCCCAACTCGTCCGATACAGACGGAGACGGCCTCGAGGACGGCAGCGAGTCCTCGCTCGGAACGGACCCCAACAATTCGGACTCGGATGGCGATGGCCTCAGCGACGGCGAGGAGGTCAACAGCTACGGATCCGATCCGCTGGATTCGGATTCCGATGGGGATGGACTGGATGACGGGGAGGAAGTCTTGACCATCGGCTCCGACCCGGCAGACTCCGATTCGGATGATGACGGGCTGGAAGACGGAGAGGAAGTCCAGAACACGGGAACCGATCCCAACGACTCCGACTCCGACGGCGACAGCCTGACCGACGGCCAGGAAGTCAGCGACACCCAGACCGATCCCAACGACTCCGATTCCGATGGCGATGGCATCGAGGATGGTGCAGAAATCTTCAATACGGGAACGGATCCCAACGACTCCGATTCCGATGGCGACGGGCTCGAGGATGGAGTGGAAGTCAACGAGCAGGAGACCGATCCCAATGATTCAGATTCGGATGATGATGGTCTGAGCGACGGAGAGGAGGTGCTCAATGAGGGTACGGATCCCCTGAGTGAGGACTCGGATGAGGATGGCCTGAGCGACGGAGAGGAGGTGTTGACCCACAACACCGACCCCAATGACTCCGACAGCGACGACGGGGGGGTCGAGGATGGCGCCGAGGTCGACAACGGGACGGATCCCAACGATCCGAACGACGATAGCGACGGCGGCTCCGGTACAAACAACGGCGACAGTGACGGCGACGGTGACGGCGACGGCGATGACGACGGCGGTGACGGAAACGGCAATGAAGAGGGCGGCTCCGATACCGGTTTTGACGGAGGTCCAGGGAAAGACGAGGGAACCTGCGGGGGGTGCAGCAGCCGAGGGGAGTCCTCCAGCGGACGATGGGTGTTCGCGCTTGCCCTTCTTGGGCTCATTCGGCGACGAGGAGACAAGGCAGCAGGGAGCTGATTCTGGGCTTCTTGCCTGAAGTCCGATAAGAGTTCTTGCGGGGGCAGATTGAGTTGTGGGATTCTTGCAGGAACGATGGATACGAACAACGATTGTGTTGAGGTGTGTTGAAGATGCGAAGAAGAACAACAGTTGGCTGGACAGATGCAGTCTTTGGGAAACGGTCCCTCGCGGTGGGCCTCGTTGCAGCGGTGGGTGCTGGAATCTCCGGAGTCAGTGAAGCCAGCGAAGAGGTCACCTCAAGCACAGGGCTGGAAGACATTTCCATTGGCTCTTTGGAAGAGTTCGGGGAGGGCTCAGACGAGGGCTACACCTACTCCATCTCCCTTTCGGAATGGATCGAGGCCAACGGGGGGCAGGCCGCGGTTGATGTGATGCTCGCAGAGGAAGCTCGGGCAGAGGCCATGAGGGTTCTCGGCGAAAACCAGAACCAACAATCCAAGCTGCGTGACGCAACTCAAGAGGCCATCGACAAGTGTGAGGGAACAAGCATTGGCTCGATGCCGACCTATGGCGACGGAGGCATGGACTTCTCCCAAGCGGACGTCAGCTTCAGCTTTTCGGTCCCCTTCAGCGTTTTTGGAGGGCTGGACTGGGATCAGAGCCAGGTTTCAGTGGGCTCCCGAGGGGTCGGCTTGACCACCAACGGGGCCGTCTTCTGGGGCGGTCCGAGTGAAATCGCCGAGTGCATCAACCGCGAAATACAGGATGCGGCGAGTATGGTCGCGCATGAGGTGCAGCAGCTGATGGACGGGGACTTCTCGCTCATCGAGGATGCCCTGATCGCCGTGGCGGTTGACTACGCCATCGGAGAGGTCAGTGACCGAATTCCGGAGCTTGGCGAGATGCTCGATACGCTCCAGAGCATGTGCCTCAGCGGCAGCATGAAGTGCTTCTGAGAACGCCGGTTCGATAGGCAAAACCCACCGCGGGTCTCGCGGACTACAGCGAGCCGCCTTCCAGGTTCCAAGTGAACCCGCTGGGCAAGCTGCCCAGGATCTTCTTGTCGAAGCTCTGGGTCTCGGCATTCCACGAGTACTGAGAGAGCGTGCGCTGTTTGTCGGCGGCCACGTAGAGCTCAGGAGTTCCGTCGCCGTCCATGTCCATCATCTTGCTCACGTGCTCGAAACCGGAGGAGTTCTCATCGATGTTGGTCGGGGTCCAGACACCGTCCTCCCCTCGCTCCAAGAGCCAGACACCTGAGGTTTTTGCGGAGGCAACCATCTCCACCTGTCCATCGCCATCGATGTCCCCGGCGACAAGAAAGCGGCACATCTCATCCTGAATCTCGGCGAGAACGCTGGCTTCGAAGCTACCGTCGGGCTGGATGGCATAGCTGCGGATCTGAACGGGTGTTTCGATTCCTCCAGACTCGTTGAGTTCGGCTTCGAAGACGCCCATAATCTCACTGATGCCGTCGCCATCGAGGTCCGTGGCCAAGATCTCCTTGGCGTGAGTGCCCTCCTTGGCTTCGACCATGCTTCGAACGTACTGCGTGCCGTCGAACCGGTACATCACGATGGCTCCCTTCTGGGAGTGACCCACTTGATTTCGGTCGGATGGAGTCGCGAAGAACTCCAGTTTGCCATCTCCGTCGACGTCGCCAATTTCGATTTCATGAACGAAGGTATCGGCCTTCTCATCCATTTCGATCACGGCCTCAGCCCCTTCATCGGGGTTGTAGACTGCGACAACACCTTGGTCATGGGTAGCAATGGCCCATTCGTCTTTGCCATCCCCATCGACATCGCCGATCTCAATGTCGCGCAGCCGATCAAAACGTCCACCCCAGCTCTTCTCCCAGAGCGTGGTGCCGCTCCAGTTGCCTTCGGCCACAGTCCACTCCTTGAGATGAGCGGCCATGGCCCCGATGGTGATCAGGCGGCCGTCGTCCATGGGAATGATCTTGTGGAAGACGTTGGAGTCGGGGTCGTCGATCACATCCGATTTCCAGGTGCCCGACTCATCCGCACACCAGACGCGCATCTGCGCGGGCTGGGGCAGGGGGTTGCCTTGGGCATCGTTTTTGAACACGGAGTGTCCCGTCACCATGACCCGGCGGGAACCGTCGGCGGTCGGAGCGCAGTGTTCGGCCTTGGTGTTGGCCTCCACGACCGCTTCTCCGGCGCCATCCCCGGAAGATTCACTTCCTCCACCACAGGCGAGGAGAGAGACAGAGGCGGCGAGTGCGGCGAGGGAAATGGGACGCTGAAGCATGGTGGAGCTTTCCTTGACTGGGAGGATTTTCCAGCACCTAATCGTCTCTGTGTCCGCAGGCCAGTCGGTCCCCAACAAGTTAGAGGGATGGCAGAAGGGGGCGCTATGGCACCGAGGTATCCCAGCACGCGAATGCGGCGAAACCGTCAAGAGGAGTGGTCGCGAAGACTGGTCCGAGAGAACCGGGTTTCAGCCGACGATCTCATCTGGCCCACCTTTGTGGTCGAGGGCAAGGGCAAGGAGGAGCCTGTACCCTCCATGCCAGGCGTCAGTCGCCTCTCGGTGGATCGCCTCTTGGTGCAAGCGGAGAGAGCTGCAAGGCTCGGAATTCCTGCCATTGCGGTTTTTCCGGTACTGGAGACGGAGAAGAAGAGTCTCGACGGCGAGGAAGCCTGGAACCCGGACAACCTCATCTGCCGGGCGGTCCAGGCGCTCAAGAACGAGGTGCCGGAAATCGGTGTCATCTGCGATGTCGCTTTGGACCCGTTTACGTCCCACGGGCAGGATGGAATCGTTCGCGACGGAATCATCCTCAACGAGGAGACCATTGTCGCCTTGCAAAAGCAGGCCATAGTCCAGGGTCAGGCGGGCTGTGACATCATCGCTCCATCGGACATGATGGATGGACGAGTTGGAGCGATTCGCGAATCTCTGGACGGCGCGGGCCTTGAAACCATCAAGATTTTGTCCTACGCCGCCAAGTATGCGAGCGCTTTCTACGGCCCCTTTCGGGACGCTGTGGGCTCCAAGGCGGCATTGGGAGCCGCCGACAAAAGAACCTATCAGCAGGATCCAGCCAACAGCGATGAGGCCCTTCGGGAGGTCGCTCTGGATCTGGAGGAGGGCGCGGACATGGTGATGGTGAAGCCTGGACTGCCCTACTTGGACATCATTCGACGGGTGAAAGACCAGTTCGGAGTTCCAACCTTTGCCTACCAGGTGAGCGGGGAGTACGCGATGCTGCACGCCGCGGCACAGAACGGTTGGCTCACGTACGATGCGTGTTTGATGGAGAGCTTGATGGCGTTCAAACGCGCGGGGTCGGATGCGATTTTGACCTACGCAGCCATCGATGTGGCAGAGCGCCTGCTCTAAGGGTCAGGTGCCTGGAGCCCACCGAACCGCGGAACCGACGGGAAGACCTCGTTCAGCGCGGAGGTAGCCCAGGAACGGGTTGGTGCGAAGCTCGTGACCGAGAGTGGTGATGGGGCCGTGACCGGAATGAACCCGCAGGTGCTCCGGCAGGTCCATCAGGCGTCGGAGGCTCTCGACGGCCTGGGAAGGATTGGACAGAGGAAAATCGGTGCGCCCGATGCTGCCTTTGAACAAGGTGTCACCCACAATGATGTCGTGGTCGTCGTAGTAGCAGCCTTGGCCGGGAGTGTGCCCGGGAGTGGAGATAAAGCGCAAGGTGGTCTCCCCCAGCTGAATCGTCGCACCGTCCTCGATTTCGTGGTCAATCCGGCCCATGGGTCGGTTCAGGGCGGGCTGACCAAACATCGACCCCTGCATGGGCAAGGTTTCAAAGAGCGGACGGTCAGCGGCCGGCATGTAGGTGGGGACATCCCAGATTTCCTGGAGGAAGCTCAGTGCCCCCGCATGATCCAGGTGGGTGTGGGTCAACAGAATCATCTGGATGTCAGGACGGGGGTCCAAGCGCTGGAGATGATGAATCAGGGCGTGTGTTTCGCCCGTATCCACAATGGCCGATGCCCCCGTGGACTCGTCCGTCAGAAGGTACGTGTTCACCGCAAAATTTCCGACTGTGAAGCACTGAACGCGCATCCTCACTCCTCGATGGCCATTGCAGGGCCTGCTTAACGTGCTTGCCCTGTGGCTGTGCATTGGCCTATCCTGACGGTCTCTACAACCAAGGAGTTGTTGCCCATGTCACTCTTGATCCGCGGCGGAACGGTGGTCACATCCGAGCGCAGCTATCGCGCCGATGTGTACTGCAATGATGGTCTGATTCAAGCCATCGGGGAGAACCTCGATGTTCCTGCAGGAACCGAGGTGGTCGATGCAGGGGGCTGCTATGTGATGCCCGGTGGCATTGATCCGCACACCCACATGGAGCTTCCGTTCATGGGAACAGTAGCCTCCGAGAGCTTCTA
>JAYXVV010000054.1:0-8248 GCA_036021505.1 Myxococcota bacterium
GATCGGCGTCGTTTCCTCGTCCCACAATGATCTCGGCCTGCTGAAAGGAAAAGACCTGCTCGGATTGGCCGGGAACCCGAACCACAAAATGCGGCATTAATGACCTCCATGCTTGCTATCAGTATAGTGGCTTCCACGACAAACGGGACGACATGATGAACAACCAGCCCTGGCTTTTTCTCGCTCTTACGGCCTGTGTCTCTCAACCGACGCCTGTAAACCCAGTTCCTGCCCTCTCGCAGAGTCCAGACACTCTCCAAGACTCGGAGGTCCATGAAGCGAGTTTGGGCGTGAAAGACGCCAAGCTTCGAGCGCTGCTGGAGATGCACTGGGAGCATCAGATGAGGCGCTCACCCCTCTGGGCCACCCAGCTCGGAGACCGCCGTTTCGACCATCAACTCGGGGACTGGGGTCCGGATGCGGAGGCTGACGAACGCATTCAAAGAGCAGCTTTCTTGGAAGCTGCAGAGGCCCTTGAGCCACAATCTGCCGACGATCGGTTGACGCTCCAACTGCTCATCCACACGCTCCAGTCTCAGCAGGCGCTGGAGGTCTGTGATTCCAACATCTGGAGTTTTTCCGCACGAGACAATCCACTGTTCTTGTTCAACAGCCTCCATGAGATGCACCCCATCCAGACCCTCCTCGATGCAGAAAATTTCCTTCGACGACTCGATGGCATCCCGACCGCGATTGAACAGACTCTTGATTCCTTAGCCCTCGGAGCTGAGCGGGGTTTGTTCGCGAACGCCGAATCCACCCGAAGAGTCATCGCCATGGCTGAAGAGACCCTGGCACTGCCCAACGAAACATGGCCGATCGCAAGAGCTGAACCTCCAGAAGGCTTTGACCTCACAGGGCCAATTCTCCAACGCATTGAGACCACCTTGCGGCCAGCACTCGTGCACTACCGAGACCGTCTTCGTGACCAAATACTCCCCCATGCCCGAGGGACAAAAGAGGAAGGGTTGTCCGCACTCCCCAATGGGGCGGCCTGCTACGACGCCCTCATCCACCATCACACGACCTTGAACAAATCCGCAGAGGAACTCCACCAAACTGGATTGACCTCTCTGGCGACCATCCACTCGGAGATGCGCAGCCTTGGACGGGATCTGTTCGAGACCGAGAAGCTGGCCGAGATCTTCGCCCACCTCCGCACGGATCCTGAACTTCGCTTTGAGACCTCGGAGGAGGTCATCCAGAAGGCCAGAGACGCTCTGGTCTTGGCTCAGGAAACCATGCACCTCGCATTCGACCCTGTGCCTCAGGCAACCTGTGAGGTCCAACCCATCCCGGACTACGAAGCCCCGTACACCACCATCGCCTACTACCGACCGCCCGCAGCCGACGGCTCCCGACCAGGAACCTACTACGTCAACACGCATGCACCTGAGACCCGCCCGCGCTTTGAGGCAGAAGTGTTGGCCTACCACGAAGCGATTCCCGGCCATCACCTCCAGATCGCGATCGCCCGAGAGATTGACGAACTCCCCATCTTCCGACGCGTGATGCACATGACCGCTTTTGTGGAGGGGTGGGCTCTCTACTCCGAGCGACTTTCTGATGAGATGGGGCTCTACAGTGGACCTGCAGACCGAATGGGAATGCTGTCTTTTGACGCCTGGCGAGCGGCCCGTTTGGTCGTCGATACCGGCCTGCACGCCAAGGATTGGACCCGACAGCAGGCCATTGAATTCATGATGGCGAACACACCTCTCGCACCGAATAACATTGAGAACGAAGTGGACCGCTACCTCACGACCCCTGGCCAGGCGCTTGCGTACAAGACGGGGCAATTGGAAATTCTGCGACTCCGGCAAGGGGCCCAGACTCAACTGGGTGAGCGCTTCGACCTCAAGAAGTTTCACCAGGTGGTTCTTGGCGGGGGTTCTCTTACTCTCGAGGTTCTCGGTGAACGAATTGAACACTGGATCACCGAGGAACTCGCGCAGTAGAGTGTTGTCATGAAACTCTTTCTTTCCCTGTACGTCCTTCTCGCTTCACAACAGGCAGAGGCCAAGAGAGTGACTGTTCCGATCGACATCGGGGTGGGTCCCGCAGCCCAAATCTGGACGGGCCCTCTTGCTCAGGACCAGCTCGTGCACACCGGACTGTCCATTTCAGCAGCCGCCGTACTTGACCAGCAGTTCTTGAAGCAAAATCGCAAACTTATCCCCCAGCAGTACCGGCGGCAGATCACCCAAATGAACGAGATCCGAATCGGCCATCTGCTCGTTCCAGATACGCTGATCATCTCCCCGAAGGTCAAGAACACGGGGATGTACGGAATCACCTGGCGGCCACTCACCCTGTCGATTCCACTCATTGACAGTGGAATCCGAGTCGACACCTCCGCGGACCTTCTCTTCACCTACACCTACATCCACTCGGATTTGGAGAACTTGGGCACCACCCACTTTGTCCGTCCGGGTTTGGGTCTCAGCGGAGCCATCGAATTTCCCCTTGGTGGACGGTTCAGAGCCAGTCTTTACTGGCGTTCTGGACTCTACGTGCCCCAGCAGATCGGGGAAACATTGGACGAACTGGGCCCGGTAGATGAAGGCAACCTGAGCCAGTCAATTTGGCATGTCGGCCAGGGGGCGATCCGCCTGCATTACCGCTTCCCCTTTACCACAAACATTTAGCACCAAATACTTGAAATTATTCACTCTTTAGCCAGCTTCCGGTGGACCAGCGCGGTGTTGGTCGGCTCCCAACCTGGCAACGAGGATGCTGAAGACGGCAGGGCGCAACGGACTCGGTTGGTCGGCCCGAGAAGCCCGCTGAAACCAGGCTGCCCACCCAGTCCCCTTCTGCATAAACCCGGTCGATCTGGCGCCTCACTTGAGCCACATCCTCCGCGTTCACAACGCCATTGGACGTGACCTTGTAGAACTGAACCGTGATGCGAATGGGAAAGTTGGGGTCCCGCTCGATGGCATTGCCGTTGATCTCTCGAAACGGTCCCTCAGCCTCTCCGTGGCCAATCACCGCTGTCTCCACATTGGAGGCCCCTCGGAGGCTTGGGGGGTAAGGCGAATTCGATTCCATCGGCAGAGTGAGAGACTCATTCGTGAGGGCACCCACCCCATTTCCGAGCTCAGAATCCAGCATTCCCATTCCTCCCGTCCCCCACTGGGTTCGCGGAACTTTGAGAGGGACCTGGATCACGAGTACAACGTCCAGACCATCGTCCTCGCTGGCGGTTTCGAGCCCCTCAGCGAGCTGGTGTTGGTTGTACGTGGAGAGCCTCGTGGCCGTGAAGGGAGCTCGCTCACCCTCGTCGTTGAAGAAAAGGGGCTCCGACATGTAGCCCCCCGTATTTTCCACCACCTGAATACTCGTTCCCTGAGACGTTGCCACGATGGTTGCAACAGCTGGAGACCCTGGCTGGGATTGGTAGTTGTAGATCACCGGAGTGAAGGTTGCCTCTCCAGTCGCTGAGACAGGCAGGAATGCCCCCTGAGCACTCACCAGCACATGCGCGTCACGATCCGCCCACAGAGAGTGAGCAGCTCCACTCCATGAGCTCGGATTGTGGAGATGCCCGCGAATGTTCTTCAGGACGTTCTCAAGCGAAACTTCTTTCAAGGGCTGGCCCTTTTCGTTGCCCATCAGCAAGGAAAAGCTCTCGCTTCGCACGTCGGCAGTCACATCGTGAAAATTGTTGAAGCGCATCACAGGCATCGGGTGAAGGGCGCCATGGGAGTCGCGAACTCCAATCGTCATGTCCGAGATGTTGGGTCCGAGTGCGGAATTTTTGCTGCGCCCCGTGTCCTCCCACATCACATTGACCAGATTCATGCCCTGCCTGTGAACCCTTTGGTTTGCCTCAGGGTTGTTGACCATACTTTCCACCATCGCAATTGTGGAATCGAGGCTTGAGTCCATCGGAAAAACAGGCACAAGCGGGCTGTGAGCAAGGACAGCGGACAGCAAAGAGAAGGTACAGAACATCGCAGACTCCGGGTGCTGATTGGCGTTCAAAACCACAACGGGTTGCAAAGCGATTGCTTACACTCCTGGAGAATTATTTTTTTCGGACTACATTCAAACGGCTTGAGGAGCGCATTGTGAGCACAAAAAAGAAGCTGTTGTTGGCGGCCCTCGTCCTCGTGGTGGTGGGCGGTTTGTTTGGCTACAAAAAAGTGAAGTCGATGCTTCGCGGGGGCGACATTGAGGACGTTGCCGTCCATGTCCCCGATGATGTGTGGTTGTTTTTCGCCAACCGCGGCGCGGGTGAGCAGTCCTTTGAGTTCTCTCGAATGGGGGAGATCATGGAGGAAGCGGGCCCCCGCACCACGCACTACCTCAATGAGATCCGGGAAGCAGCCACTCCGATTCTTGGCTTTGACCCTCTGAGCAGCAAAAACTGGCAAAACACCGGCATGAGCTTCTTCCGCCCCCTTGGCGTCGCCGTTGCCGGAACCGGCCTGGAGGACATTCATCTGCTCTACTTCCTTCCTGTGGGATCCGAGGACACACTGCTGAGCACTCTGGAGGCTGTCTTCTCCAACCTCGATGCCCGTATCGAAACCGAGACGGTGTCGGATCATGAAGTCCATGTGGTCAAGGGACTCGGCGGTTTCTTCCCCATCGCTGTGCACTACGCTGTACACGAGGGCTACCTGATCGGTTCCGTAGGCATGGAAGGCAGCTTCGATCCGTTGGCCGTTCATGAACGGATCTGGAGCCTCAGTGCCGAGGACTCCCTCATGGGTGACGCAGGCTTCAACAACCGCATTGCTGCGGTGGGAAGCACCTGGCATTCCCTGACCTACACATCTGCCCAAACCATGGAATTGGCCGCTGGGGGCCTTGTGGAAGTGGCCGGTATGTACGGCATGGATCTCGAAGCCCTGCCCATCGGTTCGAGCGCGGGCATGGGGACCACCCACCTGACCGACGACCGCTTCCGCTACACCGGCGCACAAAGGATGGCTACGGGCCTTGTTGATCCCCTGTGGTTCGACGGAGTCAAGGGTTCTGACACCTTGGGTTCCAAGCTTCCTGGGGACGCGATCATGGCCGGGCGCTTGTCCATGAACCTCCCTCAAATGTGGGCGAGTTCCATGGCAGAAGACATGGGAGCAGAGGCCTTCCTCACGCAACTCTTGGCGGACGGCTTGAACATCGAGATTGAACGCGACCTGGTCAACAACCTGAGTGGCCACATCTCGATGGCCATGTTCGCCCCCAATGTGGAAAAAATGGTTCCCGAGGCTGTTGTCTACACCGCCCTAAAAAATCCTGAGCCTGTGGCCACTCTGGTGGACAATGGGTGCCGAATCTTGAGCCTCTGGGGAGCCAGGCTTGAACACGACGAGAACGGTGTCTGGTGCTCTGACGGCATGATGCTGTTCTTTGGAGTCGCTCACGACCACCTCATGCTGGGCTCTTCGGAAGACGCAAACCAGTACCGCGTTCTCGAGGGTGGTGGTTACCTGGACGCAATGAGCAGCAGCGCCAAGGCCGGTATGCGTGGTGGAGCACCCATTTTTCTCACGGTCGATACCAACGCGGTCATGGCACTCGCCGACAAGGAAATGGAGACGGTTGAAATGATGGCGGGCTTCAAGCCGAGCCTTCCTCCCTCCATTCCCTTGGATGCGCTCTCACTCAGCGTCGACATGGTCACCAGCAGCCCGGAAACGGAGATTGAAGCCCAATCGGGTCTCACTCCTTACGACTCTCGCATCCAAATCCAAGGCGACTTCACCGATGGGGGCCTTCAGGATTGGCTGTCGGTCAACCTTGAATCCGTGGTTGTTTGGATGGAGAATGCCGCTGGGGACAATGCCACCGGAAGCATGGACGCCGGCCCTGCTGCCGCAGGGGGGCTGAACGCCACCTTGCAGGAAATTTCGAGTTGGCAGATCATGGGAGCAGAGGAGCTCGGCGAGCCCTATTCCGCGTGTGGTTCTGAAGAAAAAGCGATGGCGCTCGTCCATGGCGGTGACCCCAACACGGTGTACACCAATGACGACAGGACCTGCTTTGAAAACATCGGCTGGAGCCCCTCCTCAGGAGACACAGCCTTCTGGACGACGGTTGAAGGTCCCGACGGCACCCCAACGGCGTTTACAGTCCACGGAGTCCAACGAGACACCTCGGGCAACACCACCATCGAGACGCTTCGACATCCTGAAGCCCTGTGATTCGGTGAGCACCTCGGACCACAACCCCGGGATTGCCGTGGACTCGGTCCACATCGCCTTTGATGGCACGGAGGTGTTGACCGGTGTTTCCCTGAAGGTTCTGCCGGGAGAGATTGTGGCTCTCCAGGGTACCTCCGGGTCCGGTAAGACCACACTGCTTCATGCCATTGCGGGTTTTGTAGCGGTCGACTCGGGCACAATCACCGTGGGTGGCGCAGCCCTCTCTGGACTGACTGAGAAGCAGCGTGCAGCGATGCGCAGAGACACACTCGCCCTCATGACCCAGGATTTTCACCTCCTCCGCAAGTTGTCCGCAGAGCGAAACGCTGCCCTCGCTCCGCTTCTCGCTGGGGCTTCACCGGAAAAGGCTCTCCACGCCGCTCACATCTTGCTGAACAAGCTCGGGCTCCAAGCCCATTACCAAGCCCCTGCGAACCGGCTCAGTCGGGGACAACGGCAGAGAGTCGCCCTCGCTCGAGCGTTGGCTCTTCCTCGTCCTGTCCTCCTGCTGGACGAACCCACCTCCTCCCTTGATGCGGACTCTCGAAACCTTGTTCTGGGGTTGATCGAAGAGCGAGCGAAAGAGGGGGCTGCAATCCTTCTTGCGACCCATGATGCATCGGTCCTTCCTGCTGCTCACCGGATTCTCTCCATGAAGAAGGGCAGGATCGAGGAGGCATCATGAGCAGCATGACTCGTTTGATCTGGTGGCTCTCTAGTGGCTACCGCGCGGCACTTATCAAATCTGCCGTGGGCGCCATTTTGGCGGTGGGACTGACCGTGGGCGTCTGCTCGCTCGGCAACGGGGCCCGTGTGGCCATTCAAGACCAACTGATGGGCGGCGGCGACCAACTGCGCGTAAAGCCGCCCAGCTACACAATTGGTTCCATCGACCTGGCAGGCTCGGTCTTGCCCGAGCGCAGCATGGACGAGGAGGCTGTCGCCAGCCTTCAGGCCATGGAATCCATCTCTGCCGTTCTTCCTGAGATTTGGTCCCGGTTTCCCGTCAGCTTTCGAGGCTCGATTAGCGGTCAGCGGCTCTACAGCGATGGTGCATTGCTGGGTGTAAGCAGGGAGGCTGTGGCGGAAGACTATGCTGGAGAGTGGACGTGGTCGGAGGGCCAGACCATTCCTGTCCTCGCACCGCGGACACTCTTGATGGCCTACAACGGCGGATTCGCTCCTGCAAACGGTCTGCCGAAACTCAAGGAGAGCGCCGTTCGTGGGTTGAAATTTCGAATTATTGCGGGTCAATCCTCTCACCGACGGCAAGCGGGCGAGAAAGTCCGTGTGCAGGCAGAGATTGTGGGCGTGACGTCTTATGGGGGCGCTCTTGCTGGGATTGTACCCATCGAGGCCGTTCAGCATTTCGAGACCCAGCTGGGCCTCGAGCAGTCGGGAACGCTCTCCTCCGTCATGGTTCAGGTCGCACCCGGGAGCGATGGCGAGAGTGTCACCAAGGCCATTCAAAAAATGGGATGGTCCGTAGAGGCTCAAAATGGCGCGGCCAAACAGATCTCCACAGCCATTCGTTCCGTTGACGTCGGGGTCCGAATCGGCGGAGGGTTGTTGGCTTTTGGAGCGCTGCTGCTGCTGGTCCAGTTCTACACCGTGTTGTTGCGAGAGCGGACGCAGGACCTCCGCATTCTGCGCTCCATGGGAGCACCCAAACCCTTGCTGGCTGGCACATTGGTCGGTGAACTGGCCCTTGCATCCCTTCTTGCGACGGCTGGAGGAATCCTACTTGGGCTCATCCTGGGCAGCATCGCCGCCAACCAGACGGCATCTCTCTTGGCCGAACGCTTGGGGGTGGACCTCTCCATTGCACCTCTCGTCCCCACGGAATTCCTCGTCCAGCTGCTGGTCACTGCTCCGCTTTTCGTGGCGGTTGCAGCCGCACCTGCCATCCGAAGAGCGCTCTCTGCGGAGTTGGTTGAAGACTGAGCGCGTTTTTCGAGCACCGGAAACCGATGAAGGTTGACGGAGCTTCATTCACGGGGTGGACCCAGGCTTTGAACTCCTGGTCAAAGCATCATGCTTGGTATCCACTCCATGGAAGGTCCGTGATACACCCCACAGTGATGCAA
>JAYXVV010000055.1:0-4012 GCA_036021505.1 Myxococcota bacterium
GGGGTGATGTCCGCGACGTGGGCAACAAGGGCCTCTCGGCTTTCAAAGCGGGTGGGCTGGGAACGGTCTGATGGCAAGGCGACAATCCAAGACAGGAGAGTGTGCAAGACACACAAGCAGAGAGGCCTATTTCACGGATGGACCGCTCATCGATGTCAGCAGCTCTCGTCCTCTGGAAGAGGCGCATGGAAGGGCCCGGTGATTTCGTAGGTGATGCCGCCGAGCGAGCCGGTGGCTCGCTGGCTGCTGAAATACAGACGTGTTCCGGAGGGATCGAAGGCGGGGCCGGTGATTTCAGAACTGTCCTGACCCTCGATCTGCACCAGTGGCTTGAGTTCGCCGCTCGGAAGAATGGCCACAATCCGCATTTGCCCCGAGTCTTCAGCCACCAACACGTCGCCGCAGGCCGTCACTGTGAGGTTGTCCACTCCGTAAAGCGCCTGGGGATCGGGTGCAGTGGCTCGGTCGTAGAGGGTCGTCATGGTCTCGCTGTGGGTGTCGTAGGCCCAGATTCGGTTGTCGCCTTTGGTCGACAAGTAGACCGTACCCTCGAACCACCACAGACCCTCGCCTCCATCGAACACCGTGGCTTCTGGAACCTGTTTGCGAGTCGGGGCCTCCCCGTCTGCGAGTGGATCGGGGAGGGGGACCCAGCGGACCTGGCCCGATTCGTTCACCACGGCGACCTGGAGCTCGCCCTCCCTCAGACTCAGGTGTCCGTCTCGGTCCACAGAAGCCGATTCGAAGCGGTAGAAGCATCCATCGCTCTCATCCTCAGAGAGATAGACGCAGGCGAACTCGGGGTCGATGGTCGCTGCCTCGTGCTTGAACCGACCCAGGGCTGGGCGTTCAACAGCCTCGGACTCTCCCCAAGGATCGGTTTCGAAGACGCGCCCTCGACCAATTTCCTCGCAGGACAGCCAGGTGCCCCAGGGGGTGGGCCCGCCTGCGCAGTTGATGTTGGTGCCCTCAAGGATGGCGTAGGCATCGACCAGCTCGCCTTGGCGGCTGAACCTCAGCGCCCCCACGCCTCCCACAATGGGAAGCTCGGAGTTGGACACGTAGATCCAACCTCCGTCGCGAGTAGCAAAGGTCGCTCCTCCATCGGGCATGGCGTGCCAGATGTGGCCGCCGGGCATGACCTCCTCTCCAGAACGCGCGACGACACGGATCGAAAAGCCTTCCGGCAACCTCACCCCGTCAGCATCCGCGTCACCCAAGGGTCCAATTTGATCGATGAGGGATCGGAGCCTCGGCAGGGCTGGAAAGGGGTCGGTTCCGGTATCGGATCCAGGTGGTCGTCGATTCGTGGTGTCGCAGCCGCTCAGCCCAGAGGGCGCCACGAGGGCTGCCAGTGACGCCAGTCCACCACGAAGCACCGTTCGCCGGCTCGGGGGATGGGAAGATTGGGAGTGCTTTGGCATGGAGTTTCGAGTGTTCCTTCCGGGGGGGTGCAGTGGGCGTTCAGGAGACCTCGCCGAGCCACTGGTCAAGCAGCTGGCTTGCCGACTCGTGGGGCTCCGACTCCAGGGTCAGTACCACCGTATCGCAGGGAGCGACCCGAACGGTCGCAGTCACCTCATGGAGCTCATCGCGCCGAAAGACGTGGAGCGTCGCGTCCTCTCCTGGAGTCAAACGAGCCACACGTTCCGGGAGATCGGCTCCGGCTTTGATGCGATTGAGCGCGATCACCTCATCACCCGGAGCAATGCCCCCGCGCATGGCCGGCCCCTCGGAGAGCACAAAGCGCACCTTGGTGCTGCCAGGACGCATCAACAAACCAAGATCCCCTCGGGTGGACCACTCATGCTCTTTGGCCTTTCCGGGCTTGCCACCACGATCGTTGGTCCCCTCTCTCGGGCGCAGGACGGCAGCAATTCCGACGCGACTCAGCAGCGACGTGAGTCTCTTCCAGAGGGCGTCTCCGGTTCCATGGAGGGCCTCCTCAAAAAACGCCGTAAGGTCGAGCTCGGTCAGCTCAGCAACAAGACTCTGTATCCCCTGTTCGGGCACCCCCTGGCCGGTTTCACCATAGCGGTCGTACAGGGCCCGCATGACATCGTCGAGTGAGCATCCACCGTCCAGACGGAGGGTGAGATCCAGGGCAAGGGCCACCATGCTTCCTTTGCTGTAGTAGCTCACGATCGCGTTGGGGGCGTCCTCGTCTTGTTGGTAGAACTTGGTCCAGGCGTCAAAACTGCTGTCTGCCACAGACTGCACGTGCCGGCCGGGTCTGCGCATCACGTCGCTGAGCTTTCGGCCGACGAGCTCCAGCCAGCTGTTTCGATCAATCAGGCCACAGCGGACCAGCGCAAGCGGTTCGAAGTAAGATGTGAAGCCTTCGAAGGCCCAGAGAAGCGTGGTCGGTGACTCCTTGGAGAGGTCAAACGGGGTGAAGCGAGCGGGTTTGATGCGCTTCACGTTCCAGAGGTGGAAGTACTCGTGGGAGGCCAGGGCGAGCAGCGTGCGGTAGCCGTTTCCAATCTCGGTCTCGCCTTTTTTGGGCAGGTCATCGCGGCTGCAGATCAGACTCGTGCTTGTGCGGTGTTCCAGTCCTCCGTATCCGCTTCCGACCACCATGATTTGGAAGAGGAAACAGTCCAAGTCACTCGGTGTACCCATACGGCTCAGATGCTCTTCGCACACCACCTTGAGGTCGGCACAGAGTCGCTCCAAGTCGACGTCAAAGAGGCCCGTCAGGGCAATCTCGTGGGGAATGCCTCCCGCTTCGAACGTCGCGTGAACGAAGGTCCCCATCTCGACAGGACAGTCGATCAGTTCGTCGTAGTCCTTGGCTTGGAAGTTTCCGAATTCAAGCTTCCCACCCGATTGTCTTGGCAGCGTAGTAGCGACACGCCACTCGCGGTAGCGTTCTCCTTCAGGCTTCTCGAGGACGACATCACACGGGGAGTTGTCCGCCCCGTCGACTCGAAAGAAGACGGAGGTGCCGTTGAAATAGCCATGGGTTGCATCGAGGTGGGCCTTTCGGACCGAGAGGTCCCAGGCGTGGACGGTATAGTGCACCTCGATGGGGCCTTGCGCCGGATCGAGGATCCAAGTTTGTTTGTCACGCTTGACCGAATGCAGTGGTTTCCCACCCGAGTACGCCTGGAAGCACACGACATGTTTCGCGAAGTCCCGGATCATGTAGGAGCCTGGGATCCAAGCGGGCAGCGAAAGCACTTGACCCTCAGGGGAGGGAGACGCCACATGAAGGACGACGTCAAACTTGTGGGCTGTCGGACGTGGTGTGACGGTGTAGCGGATGGTCATCGGGTCTCCATAGAGAAGGCTTAACATCGAGCAGCGGTTCGGCTTGCTGGCTGAGGATGAGCTTCGCAGGCACCCAAGCAGCCGGGTAGGAGAACGAGTGTGCCCACTACCGCGAGGCGCGAATTCTCCGGTATCCATCCCCGAGTTCGCATCCTCCCTCGAAGGCCTCTTGCAGTCGTTTTGCACCTTCCACCACGGCCAGGGTGGGTCGGCTGAAGAAGCGATTGGCGTCAAAGGCAACCACGGGACCATCAAACCACCCCAAAGCATCCGCATTGCCGAGGGCTTCCGCCGCAAATTTGGCGTTGTCCTCGAGCCCGTAGCCGCAGCAGATCACACCAATGGCATCCGGTTTCGAATCCTTGACCTCAGACCAGTGCATCGCTCGTGAGTGGTCACCCGGCCGGGCAAGCACGCTCTCAAACCCAATGGCTTCGATCTGCTCCGGGACCCAGTGACCGGGTGAGTAAGCGGGGCTCATCCACTCCAAGAGGGCCAATCTCTTGGGTCTCGTCGGTGCTGAAAATGATGCCATCTCCTCCCGGGCCACCTGAATGGCTGCATCGGCTCGATCCCGGGTTCCGGTAGCGCCGGCGAGTGTCTGGAGGTCTTCGATGATGCCGTCAAAAGACATCCCATTGAGCGAGATGATTTGGGTCTTGGAGGGCAAGGTGCAGGCAATGCCGCGAAGACTTGTTTCGATGGTGTCTGCTGTGACTGCACACACATCACAGATGCC
>JAYXVV010000056.1:0-3697 GCA_036021505.1 Myxococcota bacterium
CCGAGGTGCATGATTTGGGCGGACTCACCATTGCCAGCGGCCACAAGAACACCTCCTGCAGACGTGGCATGGATGTCAAGGTCCCGTAGGTTTGGAATCTCGAAATCCAGAGGCGCTTCGTAGAACCCATCGAGGTTCCCCCAGACGATCTGGACTTCTCCATCGCTTCCCAGGTACACCCCCACTAGGAGCGATTCCACCAGATCGATTCGAGCGGTGACGGGGCTTTTCTCGACGCTCAGGATGAAGTCTTGGTTGTCGTATCGGACATACAGTCCTTCCTCTCCAAGGCTGCCTGCCGCATAGGTGTCTCCCTCGTTGTCGATGAGGTCGAGGTCCGAGGGCAACACCTCGCGAGTTCCGTGCTCCTTCAGTTCTCCACCATCGGTTTTGTAGATGGTGTAGGAAGCGGCCTCGCTGTCGACGACATGCATCCTTTTGTTCTTGGCGTTGGCAGCGCACACCATCCCGGAGAAGTCGCCGGTTGCATCATTTACCGAATCTGTCAGGAAATCCGCGGGGCTTCCCCAGGCTAAAAATGACTCCAATGCGGTCGAGCAGGCCGCCAGTGCAAACCGGTCTGCTTTGTTGCTGGCGTGGAGGTCTTCGACGGACAGGTCGCCTTGGTAGAGGTACTCCACGTAGCCGTAGTTCCCGTCTGACAGGGGCCCAACTCGGGTCATGGCGACCACCGTGGTGTACAAGATGCCATCGAACTCATCTTGGAGTACGAAAGTGTGAAAGGTGTCCTCAGGGAGCGCGGAAAAGTCGTAGAGGTCAAGGCCATAGAACTCGAAGGCATCCATGGTGTAGCCAGAGCTCATCGACGGACCCTCCATCAGAGCCTCGGGGCTGAACAGGTGCTCGACGACCCCAGGGTAGCCGGTCTCGTTTCTGTCGTGGACAAATGCAGAAACGATGATCCCCTCGTCGGTCTCCCCAAGCCTCGGTCCCACCAGCGTTGCGGAGGTCTGAAAATCGAGCGTGATGGGGGTGCTGCTGTTGGCTAGTCCACTGCAGTCTTGATCGACAGTGTCTCCCAGAAGCTCGAGAGCTCCCGGGTAGACGGTGGGGTCGCTGTCGTCACAGTCGTTGTCGCAGGTGCTTGCACCATCACCGTCTTCGTCGTTGTTGTTCAGCGCGGGGTCGGAATCGTCGCAGTCCTCCTCAGCGAGAAGCCCGTCGCAGTCCGCGTCATTTGCCCGAGTCGTGGAGTCTGGATTGGTGTCATCGCAGTCCTCCTCGGTGGGGGCACCGTCGCAGTCCTCGTCCTCAGCAATGGCGGTGGAATCGGGGTTGGAATCATCGCAGTCTTCGAGGGTCAGGATGCCATCGCAGTCTGCGTCCTCATCCTGACTTCCCACGGAAGCCTCAAGATCGTTGCAGTCCGCGTCGGCAGAGATGCCGTCCGCATCTTGGTCGTAGTCGTCCAAACCGTCGCAGTTCTGGTCGACACCGTCGTACCAGACCTCGTCAGCGTCGGGATTGATGGTGACGTTCGTGTCGTCACAGTCCGTCTCAACACCAAAACCGTCGCCATCCCTGTCTTGCAGGCCCAATCCGGAGTTGGAAACAAACGCACATCCAGTCGTGGCAAGGGTGAGCAAGAGAAGCAGGGAATAGCGGCGCATGGTCGACCTCCGGGCATTACCGTAGCCTCATTCGGGAAAGCCGCGCAAGAATCACTGGGGAAGCTCTTGAGATCGCGTTAGCGGATCCGTGCGCTTTCCCACTTTGGTCCCTCCGAAATGGCCTTTGTCCACCTCCATGTCCACAGTCAGTTTTCGCTTCTCGATGGGGCGATTCCCATTGGCGATCTCGCTGCTGCAGCGAAGGAGTTGGGTCAGAGCGCAGTGGCGCTCACAGACCACTGCAACCTCTACGGTGCCGTGGCCTTTGACAAGGCTTGTAAAAAAGCCGACCTGCATCCAGTTTTCGGTGCGGGCATTTGGGTTCGAGAAGAATCCAGCGAGAGTGACCTTGGACCCAAGGGGGGATACCACCTGGTCCTCCTGATCAAGGACCAGGTGGGCTACCACAACCTCTGCGAGCTGGTGACTCAGGCCATTTTCGAGGGGATGCACTACAAACCGATGGTGTCGCTCGCTGCTCTTGCAAAGCACTCCGAGGGGTTGATTGCGTTGACGTCGGGGATGCGAGGCCCTCTCCGGAGCCATCTGGCTGCCGGCAACGAGGAAAAGGCGGAGATGGCCCTCAACCGTCTCGGAACCATCTTTTCCCAAGACGACCTGTTTCTCGAGCTGCAAGATGTCGGTTTCGAGGGCGATCATCGAGCCAACGAGGGACTTCGTCGACTCTCAGAAAAGACGGGCTTCAAAACGGTAGTGACCAATGCGGTCCACTACCTGAGCCGCTACGATGCTCCAACGCTGGAGCTGTTGCAATGCATTGGCCAGGGAAAGTCCCTGAGTTTGAATGCCACAGATCGGCCTGTTTCGGACCAGTTGTACCTCAAGTCGGAGGAGGAAATCCGGGCCATCTTCCCGGAGGACACCGAGGCGATCGAGCGCACAGCAGCGATTGCCGAGCGCTGCCAGTTTCGCTTCACCTATGACACCTACTACTTCCCGGCGAGCACACCCCCGGATCCGGGGCAAGACACAGCGGCCAATTTTGGATTTTTCTTCGATGCGTTTCCGCCGCCAAAATCCTTTGGTTTGCCTCAAAAAGCCGAAGAGTTCAGTCCCCACCCGGAGGGAGGGGGAACCTTGGACGGGTACCTCAAGTGGTACTGCGCTGAGGGGCTGAAGAGGCGTCTCGTCTTTGTGGAGGAAGAGCAGCATGCCGGCTACTGGGAGCGGCTGGATGTCGAGCTTGGCATCATCAACTCGATGGGTTTCCCCGCCTATTTCTTGATTGTGGCCGAATTCATCAACTGGGCAAAGGACCACGACATTCCCGTGGGCCCGGGGCGAGGATCTGCGGCCGGATCCATCGCAGCCTGGGCCCTTCGAATCACGGACATTGATCCCATTCGATTCGACTTGCTCTTCGAGCGATTCTTGAATCCAGAGCGTATTTCAATGCCGGATATCGACGTGGACTTCGCGCAGGACCGACGCGAGGAGGTCATCCAGCATACCCGTGAGAAGTACGGCCATGAGTACGTCTCGCAGATCATCACCTACGGAAAGCTGCAGGCAAAGATGGCCATTCGAGACGTTGCTCGAGTCTGTGATCTGGGCTTCAATGAGGCCGACCGCATCGCCAAAGCCATCCCAGATGAACTCGGGATCAGTCTCGAAAAGGCCCTCAAGGAGGAACGCCTTGTTGCGCTGATGGAATCCGATCCCAAAGTTCGGAGAACGGTGCAGCTGGCCCAGTCGGTAGAAGGGTTGACCCGACAGACCGGGGTGCATGCGGCGGGTGTGGTCATTGCCGATCGGCCCCTTGTGCAGTTGGCACCTCTCTATCGGGATGGTCCTGAGGGTGGCCCCGTCGTTCAGTACGACATGAAGTCAGCGGAATCCATTGGCTTGATCAAGTTCGACTTTCTTGGCCTCAAGACATTGGATCAGATTCGAGATGCCATCGCGCTGATCGAGCGCAACACGGGCACAGAAATCGACATTGACCAGATCCCCGAGGATGACCCGGCCACTTTTGAGTTGCTGCAAGCGGGAGATGGTCTGGGGGTCTTCCAGGTCGAGAGCTCCGGTATGCGGGATCTCCTCAC
>JAYXVV010000057.1:0-14031 GCA_036021505.1 Myxococcota bacterium
CGGCCTCGGCGGCCTCCCGTTCGGCGTGCTGGCGAGCAGCCTCGGCGGCCTCCCGTTCGGCTTGCTGGCGAGCGGCCTCGGCGGCCTCCCGTTCGGCTTCTTGGCGAGCGGCCTCAGCGGCTTCCTCCTCAGCTGCGAGTCGTTCGGCTTCCAGGGCCTCGAGACGCAGCCGTTCTGCCTCAAGGGCTTCCGCGATGGCCACCTCCGCATTCGGTTCTTGAGTCTGCTCATCCAGCGCCTTCTGGATCCGATCGCCAACGGGCTCCTCCGCGGAAGCACCGCTCACGATACTCTCCCGCAGCGAGGCCTCGGTTTCCGAATCCAACTGGGCCACAACAGGATCGGAGAACGGAGGGGGAGAGAGGGGTGGCGTGGGAGAGACTGGGCTGGGTTCACCTCGCAACACCCAGGTTCCAAGACCTGCCACCAAAACCACCAGAACCATCAGCAGCGAGACCGTTCGGAAGAGGTTTGGAGGTGTGTTGTCCCTGGACTGAGCGGCCGGGAGCTTCATTTTGATCTCGGGCAGGCCCGCCTCGACTTGGACGACTGGCGATGGGATCTGGGGATCCGTGGGCGTATCTTCCTCAAAGATCGCTGGAGGGGACACGGGAAGAGGTGTCTCCTCGACCCGAAGATCGACTGCCGCAGTGCCCTCCACTTCTGTGGCGGAGTACGCTGGCTGCGCCGAGGGCTTGAGACGGATTCCGTCAAAGCCTTCAGGGTCTAAGGAGTTCACGATTGCATTCCGAGAATGGGCTGAATGGCGAGGGCAGTGTGAGTTTGACTCAATGCTACCTCTTCCGGAGCTCCTTCGGCCACAATGCGTCCACCCTGAAGGCCACCTTCAGGTCCGAGGTCAATGACGTGGTCGGCATTTGCAATGATTTCTGGGTTGTGTTCGATGACGATGACCGTGCCACCCGAGTCGACGAGGCGGTGCAACACGGCAACCAACTTCTCGATGTCGGCGAAATGAAGCCCCGTTGTGGGCTCATCCAAGACATAAACGGCACCTTCGCCCTTGGACACCAGCTCACGAGAAAGCTTCACCCGTTGGGCCTCTCCGCCGGAGAGGGTGTTGAGTGGCTGGCCGAGACGCAGGTAGCCCAACCCTACATCTCGAAGGGCCTCGAGGGGCCGTCGAATGCGCCGGTGGTTTTCGAAAAGTTCGAGAGCTTCCTCAACACGGAGGTCCAAGACATCGGCGATGCTGCGGCCCTTCCAGCGTGCGTCCAGGACGGGCTCTGCGTAGCGTCTGCCGTTGCAAGTCTCGCATCGAACCCAGACATCGGAGAGAAAATGCATCTCGATCTGAATGGCCCCTCGGCCATCACATGTGGGGCACTGGCCCAGTTTGTGGTTGAACGAGAAGCGTGACTTTGCCCACCCCCGCTCTCTCGCGACTAAGGTTCGAGAAAACAGGTTGCGAATGGGGTCGAGGATCTGGCAAACCGTCACCGCGGTCGAGCGCGGGCTTCGGCTGATGGGACGCTGATCCACCACAGAGAGACGCTGATAGCTCGAAGGCAAGGAGACGCGGGTACAGGGAGCGGGTGCAGCTTCCGGGTTTTTGTGCGACTTGAGAGCCGGAATCAGCGTGTCCATGATGAGACTGGATTTTCCAGAGCCCGAAACGCCAGTGACTACAGTGAAGGCTTGGAGAGGAATTCGTACATCGATCGTGTGGAGGTTGTTGATGTCACAGCCAAGAAGCTCGATGGCATCGTGGCCCAAGCGACGCTCTGTCGGCACAGGAATCTGTCGTTTTCCAGACAGGAAAGCTCCGGTCAGCGACGCTGGATTCGCCTCGATTTCGCTCGGGCTGCCGCTCGCGACAACATGGCCTCCGGCTTCTCCTGCTCCAGGACCGAGGTCGATAATTTGGTCAGCAATCGCCATGGTGTCGGGATCATGCTCCACCATCACCAGCGTGTTTCCAAGATCCTTGAGCTCGAGGAGGCTGTTCAGAAGTCTTCGGGTGTCCCGAGGATGAAGACCAATGGTGGGTTCATCGAGTACGTAAAGGCAGCCAGTCAATCCACTGCCGAGTTGTGAGGCCAGTCGAATGCGCTGGGACTCGCCGCCGGAGAGGCTAGCTGCGCTTCGATCCAGCGTCAGGTAATCCAGCCCCACATTGAGAAGAAAGGTGAGGCGGCCCTCTACTTCCCGTCGGGCCTGGCTCGCAATGGCCAGCTGCGTGGAGTCGAGATCCACCTTCTGCCAGAAATCAAGAGCCTCTTGGACCGATTTCGCGCAGTAATCCGAGATGGAAATCCCCCCAACTCGAATCGCCAAGGCTTCTGGTCGAAGCCGGCCCCCATTGCAGGTGCGGCAGGTTTGTCGACTTTTGAGCCACTCCAACTTGGAACTCCACCCATCGATGACACCAATGAGGCCGACCCACTCAAATTGCTCTGTGATGCTGCGGCGAGTTCGTCCCCAACGCTTCGACCACTTCGCAGTCAGCTCCACACCGGGAAGCCCATAGAGTACGGCCTTTCGCTGCGCTGGGGTGTAGTCCTCGACGGGACAATCCCAAGCGAGGTTGAGTGTTCGAAACAGCGTCTTGAGTCGCCCTTGGTTTTTAGCCGAGCGCCGAAAGACGGAGGCGACCCTCTTGTCCAAGGCTTCGATCAAGGGTTGGCTGGGTTCGGGCAGAAGTCGGTTCGGGTCGACGTCGGTCTTGCTGCCCAAGCCGTCGCAGTCGGGGCAGGCGCCCTTGTGGGAGTTGAAGGAGAGGTGGCGGGGTTCGATGGTCTCTCGCAGAATCGCGCCGTGCTCGGGGCAGGAGAGAAACTCAGCAAAGGTGTGGTGGGTTCCTGTGGTGGTTCGAAAAACAGCTTGATGTCGTCCAAGGGCGTAGGCGACCTGCACGGCCTCGGAGAGGCGTGCTCGGGTGGCCTTGGACGGTCGGAAACGGTCGACGACAAGCCAGTGGCTCTTCTGCAGAACGGACTCAACGCCATCGTCCTCGAGTCGGTGCTCGGTAAAGTCCTCGGAGAGGACTCGTGCAAATCCCTCTTGAATCAGGTGTGCAGCTTGGGCGGAGGGGGTTTTGGACGGGTCTTGTGCACAAATCATCCAGCCGCGTTCATCGCACTTCTCTTGCAGGAGTCGGGCTGCGAGGGTCGGGGGGTGCTGCTCGAGGACTTTGCCGCAGTGGTGGCAATGAGCCGTGCCAATTTTTGCCCAGAGGAGCCGGAGGTAGTCATAGATCTCGGTGACCGTGGCCACAGTGGACCGCGGGTTGTGTGAGGCCTTCTTCTGCTGAATGGCGATGGCAGGGGCCAAGCCCTCGAGTTTGTCGACAGGGGCTCGGTTGATTCGACCTAAAAAGCGTCGAGCGTAGGTCGACAGGCACTCGATGTAGCGCCGCTGTCCCTCTGAGAAAATGGTGTGAAAGGCAAGGGAGCTTTTGCCGGATCCGGACACGCCCGTAATGACCGTAGCGCTGCCGCGAGGAATCCGAACATCGATGCTCTTGAGGTTGTGGATTCTCGCTCCCTCGATGATGAGGTCCTTGGCTTCAGATGCTGTTTGGAGCTGTCTCTGGACTTTGGCTGGAGTCCCGAATTCCTCGAGAGCGGCCAAGACCCGCCCTGTCGGCGTATTGAGCTTGGCAATGCTCTCAGGGGGACCTTGTCCAACCAAGTCTCCTCCGCCTGTTCCCCCCTCTGGACCCAGGTCGATAAGGTGGTCGGCTACCTTGATCACGTCGGTGTTGTGTTCGATGACAATCACCGTGTTCCCAAGGTCGACCAGCTGCTGGAGACAGCCAAGAAGCGACTTGACGTCATGGACATGCAGGCCCGTAGTGGGCTCATCGAGCAGATAAAGTGTTCGGCCTGTGGAGGGCCGATGCAGTTCGCTGGCCAACTTGATTCGCTGGGCCTCCCCACCCGAGAGGGTGGTTGACGGTTGCCCCAGCTTGACGTAGCCCATCCCGACGCGCACCAGCATCTCCAGGATTCGCCTGAGTTTTTTGTGGTTGGAAAAGAAGACCGCTGCCTCACGGATCGGCATGTTGAGGACATCGGAAATGGTTTTTCCTCGGTAGCGAATTTCCAAGGTCTCGTCGTTGAAGCGCTTTCCGTCACAGACCTCGCAGGTCACCTGCACGTCGGCGAGAAACTGCATCTCTACGGTCTTGACTCCGGCTCCAGAGCATTCCTCGCATCGTCCTCCGGCCACATTGAATGAGAATCTTCCGGGTTTGTAGCCCCGGAGCTTTGCCTCGGGCGTCGCGGCAAAGAGTGTGCGGATTTGGTCGAAGAGTTTGGTGTAGGTGGCGGGGTTTGAGCGTGGAGTTCGTCCGATGGGAGACTGGTTGATGACGATGACTTTGTCGACGAGATCCGCGCCGTCAAAACGGTCGCAGATCGGAGCTGGAAGAAGAGGGTCCTTGTGATGTTTGAGCGCCTTGAGGAGCGTCTCGTGCATCAGAGTGCTCTTTCCGGATCCGGAAACACCCGTGAGCGCCACCAAAAGGCCGAGGGGAACATCAACGTCGAGGTTGCTGAGGTTGTTGGCCTGGGCTCCTCGAATTCGGAGACAGGTACCGTTTCCAGCTCGGCGTTTGTCGGGCAGGGGAATGGACTCTTCTCCCCGCAGGTAGGCCGAGGTTAGCCCGTTTTTGGAGGGGAGATCGGCTGGAGGACAGGAAGCTAAGATTTGGCCGCCCTCAACACCAGCTCCCGGACCGATGTCGACTACCCAGTCCGCTTGCTTCAGGGTGTCTTCATCGTGCTCCACCACCAGAACACTGTTGCCTCGGTCTCGGAGAGCTCCGAGGGTCTCGAGAAGACGCTGGTTGTCTCGGGGGTGAAGCCCAATGGAGGGCTCGTCGAGGATGTAAGTGACCCCTTGGAGCCCCGAACCTACTTGCGCAGCGAGTCGAATTCTCTGGGCCTCGCCACCGGAAAGCGTGGCAGCACTTCGGTCCAGATTGAGGTAGCCCAGTCCCACCTTGTCCAGAAAAACCAAGCGGTCCTTAATCTCCCGAAGGATGGCCTCTCCAATTTGGAGGTCCCGGCCTTCCAGGTGAAGGGTGGAAAAGAAAGACAGAGCGTCCTCCACAGACATTGAGGAAAGGCTGTGGATGTTGTGGTCGCGAAACCGAACAGCGAGGGCGATGGGATTGAGCCGGGCGCCGCCGCATTCGGGGCAAACCTGACGAAAGCGATAGGGCTGGAAGCCCTTGTGCTTGGTGAAGTGGTAGATGTTCTCCAAGGTGGGGATCAAGCCTCTCCACATCCGAGTGTCTTTGAACTGGCGCTCTCCTTGAACCTTTTCGCTCTTGTAGGTGAGCGTGGGGCCGCTGCCGTAGAGCAAGCAGTCGATCACCTCTGGAGACTGGTCAGACCACTTCTTTCGGAGATTCGCTCCCGCCCTTCGGGCGATGTCTCGGATGACGTCGCTGGTGATGGAGGAGAAAGGAATGCGGTCGGAGTCTCCCAAAGGCAGTACACAATCGGGGAGGCGCTTGGAGCCATCAATGACGCGACTGGGCTCGAAGCTCTCCAAGGCCCCCAAGCCATTGCAAAGGGGGCATGCACCTTGTGGGGCGTTGAAGGAGAAGAGCCGGGGTTCCAACTCAGGCACTGCCACTCGAGGATGAGCGACACAAGCCCGCTCCGACGACCAGGTGTGGTGGCTGTTTCCCTCCGTTTCTTCAATCAGAGCATTGACGGTTCCGTGGGCCATTTTTAATGCACGTTCAACCCCCTCAATGAGGCGATAGCGCTCTTCAGGAACCGCTCGGGTACGGTCGATGACAACTTCGATGGTGTGCTTCTCGTAGCGCTCGAGAACGATGTCTTCTTCCAGGCGACGAAGGGTCCCGTCGATTCGAGCGCGAACCCAGCCCGCCTCACGGAGTTCCTCGATTTCCTTGCGGTATTCGCCTTTACGCTCTTGGACGATCGGTGCGAGCAGCTGCACCCGGTTTCCGTCTGCAGAGCTCAGAATGCTGTCAGCGATTTGAACGGGCGAGAGGGATGTGATCTCGGAATCGCACTTTGGACAGTGGGGGGTTCCCAGTCGGGCCATCAGCAAACGGAGGTGGTCGAGAATCTCCGTGATCGTTCCGACGGTCGAACGCGGGTTCTTGCTGACCGTCTTTTGGTCGATGCTCAGAGTTGGAGAGAGACCCTCGATCTGATCGACCTTGGGCTTCTCCATTTTGCCCAAGAACTGGCGAGCATAGGCGGAAAGCGACTCCATGAACCGTCGCTGACCCTCCTGATAGATGGTGTCGAAGGCAAGGCTGGACTTTCCGGAACCGCTGAGCCCGGTGAAGATGACGAGGGCATCCCGAGGAACCTCCACATCCACACTTTGAAGGTTGTGTTCGCTGGCGCCTTGAACGCGCAGGCTCTCTTGTCGATTTTTTTCAGACACCCTGTCCTCGCAGCACGTAGTAGGCTTTAGCCCTGGAGACTTCAATGCGCATTGCCTTCCTCTCTGATGAACCCGCAGACGTCCACGAAAGCATCCGAGAGATTCTCACGAGTCGGGGACATGAGATCCAGCCCTTCGGAGCCATCGCAACAGGGGAGGAATGTCCCTGGGTCCCTGCAGCGGAAGAGGCCGCCCGAGCTGTGGCTGCAGGGCAGTGCGACGAGGGCGTTTTTCTCTGTTGGACGGGGACCGGCGTGTCCATAGCAGCCAACAAGATCGGTGGCATTCGAGCCGCGCTCTGTACGGATCCAGAGACCGCGTCCGGAGCCCGAGTGTGGAATCATGCCAACGTGATCTGCCTCTCCAACCGCAGCCTCACTGCACCTCAGGCCGAGCGCATCTTGACCGCCTGGTTCGAGACGAAGCCCGGCTCAGAGGGGGCGGACGGGGTGGAGAGTCTCTGCGAGCTGGACCGAGGGACGCGGGCCTGATCGGGTCGAGTCAGTCTCGGCGTCGGAGCAGAAGCAGACCGAAGAGGCTGGCCCACCCCCATCCCGCTGGGGTTGTGCTGGAGCTTGCGCAGCCCACGAGCTGGATGCCTTCTTTGAGGGAGTTGAAATCGGCACTTTCTCGACCTTCGATGGGCATCTGACTGTCGATCCACATGTCTGGGAATTCGAGCTGGTCACAGGCTCCGACGAGGTAGCTCCCCTCCTCAGGAAATCGGCTTTCTCCGGCAGCATCATCTGCGACGAAGAAGTACTGGTGGCAGTCTTGCGAGGCGGGGAGTTGGAGGACGGTTTTGTAAACGCCTCTTGCGGGGTCGCCCCACTCGAGGTCCAGCTCGTAGGCCAAGCCGTTGAGAACAAGGTGGAAGCCGAATGGACCATCATCCAATGAGCTTCCCTCGCTGCCAAAGTTGGGGTTCAGGTAGTCCGCAAAAAACGTCGTCTCAGTCCCGGATTGCGCCGCCTGAGGGTGGTGGATGCCCATCGGGATGGACATGGGGGTGTCGGGAGTCCCTGAGCCGAAGTTCTGGGTGTAGTGGGTCGCGACAACGCCAGTGCCCATCTCGGTCCAGGATCCGGTCATGATGTTGGCTCGGTGCCCTGAGGAGCACATCCAACCCTGGATGGTGACCTGCCAGCTGTCGGAGTAGCCGTAGGCGATGTTCTCACCAATCCCAGACTCCGTGTACCAGCGCGCAACACGCTCACCTGCAGAGGTTCCGTCCGGGCTGTTGTGGGAGAAGAAGTTGTTGTCCTTCATGTCTTGTGAGTGGAAACGCGCAGCCTGACCAAGGGGGTGCGACCAGTAGACAGGCTTCTTGGGAACACGTTCATCCGAAGTGAAGTACTCGATTCCACAAAAGCCCCCCGGGTTGTCCTTGTCATCGCCTTTGTTGTACTCCTCCTCGTGGGCCTCGGGGTCGACGCGTGCAGCGTTGGTGTAGAGCAGGACGGCCCGCTCCCCGTAGTTGGGGTAGCCGTCTTCGATGTCTCCGTAGCCTTGAACAAATGCCGTCAGGGCGAGTGTCGTGAGTACATCCACGTGAGGACCTCCTGGTTCTGGTCGAGCATTTTACAGGCTCCGCCGCGCGGCAGCGCGATTTTCAAGATAACCCTTTGAGTCCCGGGATCTGCTGTCCTGGCTTTGCAAAGGCTTAGAAAGCATGAAAAAACGCCTCCTTTTCACTTCCATGTTGATGGGTTCTACCGCCCAAGCGGAACTTCCATTGCCGGTTTTTCCGGAGTGTGAGGCGCCTTACTCCGAGGACGTATGTCCCGATGATCTCGATGCGGAGTGGTGGATGATTTCGACCATACCCGAGTACGCTCAGGACACCATTCGCGAGGCGGAGCTTGATTTTGGTTCGGGGTGTTGGGCGGATCAGGCATGGAGAGTGTCAACAGGCAATTTCAGCACGTTGGTGGCGGTGGGGGATTCGGGCATCGAGTGGGACAACAACCACTTGGTCAACAAGGTGTTTCTCAACACGCGGGAGCTTCCCCTGCCCAAATGGGTAGTCGATGGGAATGTGCAGTACTTTGAGACCCACGATGCGGACGGCAACGGCCTGGTCAACGTTCAGGATTATGCCCATGACGATCGGGTACCCTGGGAGGCGGGAGTGGAGGTGGCGGATGACCGCCTCGATGCCTCCGATCTCATTGCCGTATTCTCAGACGGTGTCGATGACGACGGCAACGGCTACGTCGACGACATCGCGGGCTGGGACTTCTTTGCCGACGACAACGATCCTTGGAACACCTTTGACGAGGGATACGGAACCCACGGCTCGGGTGTCATGGAGGATGTGGGCGCTGAAGGCGGAGACGACAACGGGAAGATTGGGGTCTGCCCGAACTGTGCGCTCCTGCCGCTGAGGGTCGGGGACACCTTTGTGGTGGATGGGGGACGCGTGGCAGAGGCCATTGCCTATGCCGCGGACATGGATGCGGCCGTGATGGCTTTGGCTGTCGGGGCTTTGTCTCATCCCGGCTTGATCGAGGAGTCCATCGACTACGCCCACGACCAAGACATGCTTCTTGTTGGAGCTGCCGGGGACGAGAACTCGTACCACCACAACTTCCCGGCGGTTCACGGCGATTTTCTCTACGTCCACTCGGTCAAGAATGACTCCATGGACCGGGAGGATGCCTACAGTTTCCTGAACTTCTTCAACTGCAACAATTACGGTCCTCGCATCGATTTGGTGGCCCAATCGCCTGCCTGTGCGACAGGAGCTGTGGCGATCATCAGTGGGGTGGCTGGCTTGGTGCATTCCATCGCAGAGGACCTCGGCGTCTCGCTCGATGTGGATGAACTGAGAACCATTCTTGTTCAGGCCGGGGACGACATTTGGTTGACTCCGGAAGAGGTGGCGAGGGCGGAGACCTATCCGTCTTCAGAAGGCTGGGATCCCTTCTATGGCTACGGTCGAATCAACGCCGCTCGTGCAGTGAACAGGGTGGTTGAGGGTGACATTCCTCCAGTGGCTCGCATCACCTCTCCGGAGTGGTTCGAGTTGGTCGATCCCAGTCAGCGACCCAGCATCAGTGTAGCCGTCAGTGCTCGCGCCGAACGGAGTACGAGCTACTCCTGGACACTGTCCTGGGGAGGAGGCTGGGAACCCACGGAGTGGACAGCGATCGACGGCGGCACAGGCTCGGATCGCCTGGAAGAACTCAGTGTACCCTTTGACTTGAGCACCGTACCCGTCGAGGCGCTCTTGCCCCCTGAGCGGGACGAGGGGGTGCTCGATCGGGTGGAACGGGTCCACAAACCAGCGGTCACTTTCTTGCTGACTGTGACCGATGCTGAGGGGCGCTCCAGCGAATCACGCAGGACC
This sequence comes from Myxococcota bacterium, assembly GCA_036021505.1. GTDB lineage: Bacteria > Myxococcota_A > UBA796 > UBA796 > CAJQPC01 > JAYXVV01. Next base: position 9,755 of record JAYXVV010000057.1, read on the forward strand.
ATCTATGTCTACGAGGACAACGATCTACTGTCCGGTTTTCCCCAGCGCCTGGAGGGCTCGGGAGAGTCCTCACCGGTTCTGGCTGATTTTGACGGGGATGGGGTTTTCGAGGTCGCTGTGGGAGGAACCTCAGGACAGATTCGGGTGCTCAACGGCCAGGGGCGCGATCTGCCCGGTTGGCCCGTGTGGACCGACCCCATCGCGAGTGTCCAGAACCACGCGGATGCCGCATCCTATCAGACCGGGGCGGTGGACGTGGATGCTCGGGAGCCCGTTTCCAGTACCGTGGCTGTGGGTGACTTGGATGGCGACGGGGATGTCGAACTCGTGGCTGCTGGGGGCTATGGTCGCGTGTATGCCTTCCACAGTAACGGTGAGCTGGTGGAGGGGTTTCCGCTCTCTCTGATTCGGAGGCAGCCGGAGGAATTCGACACCCAGCACACCTACGACAATGGATTTCTGGGGGCTCCGACGCTGATTGACCTGGATGGGGATCGGGATCTGGAGATTGTGCTGCCCGGAATGGATTCTCGACTCTATGTTTGGCACCACACTGGCGAGGATTTTGCCAACTACCCGATTGAGGTCTGCCACCCCGAGAATTGTGGAAGCCGCGGCGCACGGATCATCACCTCCGTGTCCGTGGGTGATTTGGAAGGGGATGGGGATCTCGATTTTGTATTCGGAGGCAATGAAACCACCGGCGGTGACAAATACTCGGTGACCCATGCCTTCGATGCCTTGTCAGGGGCTGCACTGCCCGGCTGGCCAATCAAAGACGCGGGGCTTGTGAACGAGGCTGCTCTGTTGCCACTGATTGGGAAAGGCCACCCAGCGAGTGTTGCGCTGGGAGACCTCGACCAAGACGGCACCCTCGAGATTGTGGATGCCATCATGCTGGGTCAGACGGATGTGCTCGATCATCAGGGAGAGGTCTTTCTGGACCTCGCGTACGCCGCCGACAAATACGGGGTCAAGTCGGACTCCAATGAGCCTTCTTTTGTGGCCATGTCGGCCAATCCTGCGCTTGGAGACGTGAATGGCGACGGGGTGTTGGATCCCGTCATGGGAGGAGCGGGAACCTACGCCGTGATCTCCTTGGCCCTGTCGACAGCCATCGACTTTCAGCACGTCCTGGGGGGCTGGGATGGAGCAACGGGTGAATTTTTAGAGGGCTGGCCGAGACAGGTCGAGGACTTTCAGTTCTTGGTGGCCCCCGCCATCGCAGACGTATCGGGGGACGGGGAGCCCGAGGTGATCTACACCTCTGCGGGCTATGTCGTCGGTGCCTGGGACGCCTCCGGACGGATTCCGGAAGGTTGGCCAAAATTCACAGGACAGTGGGTCCTGGGATCGCCCGCGGTCGGCGACATCACCGGCGATGGCTACCTGGATGTGGTCACCACCACTCGGGAAGGCTGGATCTTCGCGTGGTCCACGCAGGGGAGGGCGGACCAGCCAGTGCAATGGGCAAGCATGCACCACGATGCGCAGAATACGGGGAATGCTCACACAGATATTCCTGCTCAGGCCGGACCTGCCGCAGAAGGATGCTGCAAAAGCAAGCAAGGGCCCGAGCACGCTTGGGTGCTCGGGCCCTTCTTGGTGTTCTTCCTCGGAAGACGCCGCGAGGCCTAAGCCTCAATCACTGCGTCCAAGGCACCCATCTGCCGAAGGGTGTCTTCCTCGTCTTCGGTGAAGAAGTCTTCAGCTCCGATCTCCTCAGAAGGAAGGTCGTGCAGGGTCATGTGCGAGGCACGTTGCTTGTCGGTCAGGTCGCGCAGTTGACGATCGAGTTTGTCAGCAACGAGATCGACGGCGGCATGAGCATCTTGATGGTTGGCCGTTGCAGTCAACGGGGACTGGTGCGGAAGGGCAAGACGTATGCGAATTTCAACCTTGTCTCCGACAGTTTGGCCATCGATGTCAAGGCGGGTTGCCTCGTCGTCTAAGCGATGACGTTCGATAGGACGGGTCAGTTTCTCCTGGCAATAGCCTTTGAGGTTTTTCTTGAAGAGGCCATCTCGAGAATGCATGGTCAGCCGCATTCGCTCTCCTTTGTTGTTCTGTGTGTGCCGAAGGTTCACTCTACACGAAACGGTTCAAGAATTGGAGAACTTTCCCCGATGCCTGGACTGGCTTATACTGCTGCCATGCGATTTCTTGGATTTGTAGTTTTGGCAGGTTGTACGACGACAGGCGGCGAATGTCCCCGGGTGGACGATTGGCGCGATCCCGTGGTCATGGATTCCGACACCGTCACCGTGGCGGTCACAGGCGACTGCGCAGGTGAGATCGAGATCACCCAGGCCAAACTGAGTGGTCCAGGCTTTGAGGCCGACCTCCCTGAAATTGGAGATCTCGTGGATGCACAGAACTTTGAGATCGACGTGAGTTTTGTGGCGGTCACCCCAGGGGACGGCGAATACCAAGCCACCCTGGAGATTTCCGGAGTCGGGCTGGTCGACATGCCCCCTCGAGATGTCATCTATGTGGTGGGATCGGATACCGGCCTCGACTAAATCCATTAAACAGCCGACATGAGCGCCTACCAAACCCTGCATGAGCGGGGATTCATACAGCAAAGCACCGAGGGGGCTCGAGCAATGCTCGAGGGCCCATCGGTTTCCTTTTACGTCGGTTTTGACCCCACGGGGGACTCCCTCCATGCGGGTCACCTTCTACCGGTCATGGCTATGGCCCACCTGCAGCGTGCGGGTCATCGACCCATTGCGGTGGTCGGCGGTGGAACGGGAATGGTGGGAGACCCCTCAGGCAAGGAGGAAGCCCGGCAGCTTCTCACGCCGGAGGGTGTGGCGCACAACAAGGCTTGCCTGCGGGAGCAACTCAGCCGGTTCATCGAATTCGGAGAGAACAAGGGACTGCTTGTCGACAATGCAGACTGGCTTCTTGGGCTGAATTACATCGATTTCTTGCGTGAAATCGGCCGGCACTTTTCGGTGAACACCATGTTGACCAAGGCGTCCGTCAAGCTTCGACTCGAGAAAGGGTTGTCTTTCCTGGAGTTCAACTACCAGCTGCTTCAGGCCTACGACTACCTTGAGCTGCACCGACGTCACGGCTGTCGACTGCAGGTGGGTGGGGACGATCAGTGGGGCAACATTGTGGCGGGCATCGATCTGATTCGTCGGGTGGAGGGCGGAGAAGCCCATGCTCTCACCATCCCGCTGTTGACCACCGCATCCGGGGCCAAGATGGGGAAGACCGTCTCGGGTGCAGTTTGGTTGGATGCCACGAAGATGTCGGTCTACGACTACTTCCAGTACTGGGTGAATGTGGATGATCGCGATGTAGGTCGCTTCTTGAGGCTGTACACCTTCCTGCCCATCTCGGAGATCGAGCGTCTCGAGACACTGCAAGGGGCGGACATTCGAGAAGCCAAGCGGGTGCTTGCGCTTGAGGCCACGGCGATCGCCCATGGACAGGAAGCTGCTGAGGCGGCTCTTTCGGGTGCAGCAGCGGCTTTTGCAGGGGGGACAGATGTCGCAGCGATGCCGACCTACGACGCCGTTTTGCCGATGAATCTCGTGGACCTTCTCGCCGATTCAGGACTGTGTGACTCGAAGTCGGATGCCCGTCGTCAAATCAAGGGTGGCGCCATCAAGGTAGCGGGTGAGAAGGTGGGAGACATCCAAGCGCAACTCGAGGTGAGTGTACTCGACAGCGAGGGTGCTGTGGTGGTGTCTCGGGGGAAGAAGAAGAAGCTTCGCGTTCTGGGAAGCTGAGCGCTCTCAGGAGCCGCCACCGGAGGCGGGCCAGGTTCCGGGAGGAAGGACAACGGCTCCAGAGAGCCAGGACCAGTCCTCCAACGGTTCGTCGGTAATGACATCCTTGGAGGTGGGACGCTCCGACCAGTGGACGTCGTACACCTTCCCATACACCACCACACCCATGTGTTTGCCTCCGCGCGCCGCGAGCACAGCAAAAGGTACTTCGCGGAGAGCCTCCAACCCGGGGGTCACTGTGGTGCCTTCGCCATCCGTGAGTCGGTAGTCGATGATGGCCCGCTCCATGTCCACCGGAAGCCCGTAGTAGGACCCGTTTTTCTTCGCAAGGTGGTAGGACCAAGGGTGTTCATCGCTGCTGTCGCTTGGATTTTTGACGTCGGGGTTCCAGTAGTGGCCAGACCAGCCCGACTTCTGGAGCGCCTTCATCAGTTCGATTCCCTTGAACCCCGTGCTGCCTGAGCCGGCCACAGCCTCTGCGAACACAGCATTCCACTCGTCCTCCATTCCTGCCGCTTTGTAGGCCTGCTT
>JAYXVV010000058.1:0-32809 GCA_036021505.1 Myxococcota bacterium
CACGCGTTTCTGCATGCCGCTGTTGGGCACGCTCTTGGGCACGCTCTTGGTGGCGATTTGCTGCGGCTTGATTTGCAGCACGCGTTTCCTCATGCCGCTGCTGAGCACGCTGCTGCTGCTGCTGAGCACGCTGCTGCTGCTGAGCACGCTGCTGCTGCTGGGTGCGCTGCTGCTGGGTGCGCTGCTGCTGGGCACGCTCTTGCTGCTGACGCTCCGCACGGTTCCCCTCCTGCTGAGCGCTGCGAGCACGCTGCTGCTGCGCAGTACGACGCTGGGCGTTCTTTTTTCGCTTGCGAGCCGCTTCATCTTCAAGCTCAATCTCGATCACTTCTTCCTCAGTGGGAATCGGCTCCGAGCTCCCCGATGCGAAGGCGGAGAAAGAGAACACCGACGAGATTGTGATGGCTGTGATCAATTTGGGAGTCATGGAACCCTCCATTGTTGGTTTGGGATGCCCCCTCGACGAACCGGCCTTCAGTTTATTCGGAAAATCGAAAAAAAAGATCACAAAGAGCGATTGAAGGCCTTCAAAATCGGCGCCAAGCTGGCTGCACGAATCACAAAGAGGTCCGATCTCCCTTCCTTTTGGACAAAGAACAGAGCTCGTGAAGTGCTGGGGTCTCTGAAGAGGTTGCCGACCCGAATTCGATCGACTCTTCCGTCGGCGTACTCCACGCGAAACACAAACCGAGGTCGCTCCAATCCCGTGACCGCATCAAAGCCGGAATGCAGACCATCTGCTCTCAACTGAGAAAGAGCATTCAGCCCGAAGGCGATGTCTTGCAGATTGCCGGTCACATTGGACGGCTCTGTCACCTCCCAGAGCTGATCGTTCCGTCGGGAGAGGACACGAAACACCCCATCATGACTGTCGAGTCGAACTCGCGCGAGCTCTCCGGGCGAGGTCTCCATGATCTGAAGGCTTCGGTAGTCCCGCTTCGCACCCAAGGTGGCATCCCGCTTCATGGCAGAAACCCGGTAGACCGTTTCCTCTCCCTCCAGTCTCACAAAAGCAGCCCCCTTGGCCCGTAGGCTTCCAAACACCAAAATTCGCGTCTCCCCCCCTTCCAATTCAATGCGGACTCGGGATGCTGGCTCGTCAAAGCCTCCATCAAAATTGGCGGCCAACAGCTGGCTTGCCCGAATTCGAGAAAGGCTCTTTGCCACGTTGCGGAAGCCCTTCTGATCGAGATCAAAGCTCGGGTCCTCCCTGAGCGACCACACTCCATCGGAGAAGGCAAAGCTCAGAGTGTCCTCGGGCCGCTCAAACTGGATCGCTCGAATGCTTTCCGGATCGAGCTGCATCACCATCTTGTTCCGCCAATCCGCTGCCGTCTTCTGATACCGAACACGGCCGCCGACTTTGGCCCGAAATACCCGTGAGTCGTCGGGAAGGCTCACAAATGAGGCGCCCCCGGGGGCGTCCCAGCCCAGGGCGAATCCTGCCAACTCAACATCGTTGACCCCCAAGATGGTCACATCGATTCGATCAGCACCCTTCAAGCCGTAGGATTCTTCATTTCCGCTGTCGACCATGACATCCATTGGAATCCCTTTTCGAAAGAGATCCAAAATTGAATCGATGGCGAGTCCGTCAGCCTCCCCTGTCACAGGCTGCTCAAGAGTCCAAGAATCGTCTTCATCTCGGACCAATGCAACCTTGTCAGCCGCGCCGACTCGTATTTCCATACGCTTCACGGACGTTTCTGCAAAGGCAGGTAGCTCCGGAAGCGTTTCCAGCGGAGCGGGTCCATGGGGACCCAAGAGCAGAATCAAAACCACTGCAGAAAATGCGGCCAGAAGCAGGCGTGTCTTGGAGGTCAGCATCAGCGACTCCACCTCTGACGCAGACGCAACACCCCGCCTGCACACAAGAGAAGCAGCACCGGACCCAGAAGATTGAGCAGCTTCCAGAATTGAATCTCCCCCGACTCAAGAGGCTCAATGCTGGCCACTTGAACCGACTTCGATCGAATGTCCACCAGGGAAGCGTCAGCAACCATCCAGTCCACCAGATTCATCATGGCCGCTACATTGTTGGCCATGAAATGCGAGGTTCCTGCCACAACAAGACGCGCGGGCGCGGATTCTCGGACAACGATCTCCTCCGGTTCTCCCTCTCCAGGATCGGGAGCCTCCGAATTGGCAAACGCGGAGGAAAAGACACCTCGAGCATCCACCACCACCGGCGCCGACCCCAAACTCTCACCGGGGCCTCGATCCCTCAAGGTGTAGGGGTCGATTCGACGAACTGCCTGGCTGGTTGTTGCCTCCTGTCCTGACCTCGCCAGTACGCGGTAGACCCGCTCCGGTACCTCCTGTTCGGGAAGCCCCAACGAGGACACAAAAGGCATGGTCAACTTTGGAATTCCTCGAACAATCGGAGACTCCTCGGAAAGTTCACCGACAATTGGGATGGCAGGCGTATTGACCGGAACCATCTGCACCGTGCTTCCTCGACGCACCGGAAGCGGCATCTTTGAGTTCGACTGACGGTCCAAAACAAGGTCTCCGTTGTGGCGGATTCCATAGGCCCCAAGCTGATCGTCCAGGCCGTGGTAGACGCGCTGGATCTCCGCTGTCTCCGTGTTGGGCTGGTAGTTGGAGAGCAAGTAAGCGACAGCGCCTCCATTCATCAGGTACTGGTCCAAGCGGAAGGCACCCAATCTCGAGACGGGAGAGGTTGGACCGATCACCAAGAGAGCGTCCAGATCTTGAAATTGGTCGGCCTTGCCCTCCAAATCCACAGGAACCAGCTGCTTGTTGTCCGCAATCAGTTGGTTGCGCAGGGCTTGTATGGGGCCTCGGGTGTCTGTGGCCAGTTCCACTTCCCCGTTGCCCGTGCTGTAGCCGATTCGCTTGGGCTCCGGATCAATCAGACGCTTGATGGCTCGGGCAATGTCGTACTCCATGCCATTCAGCTGCACGATTACCGGGAGGATTTGCTGCTGCTCCCCGTAGAGGAACGCTGCCCCCATGTAGACCTGGCGCAGCTCCGAGCGTGTGCGATCCCGGTACTGGTACTGATGCGGCATTACACCGAGCCGAAGTGCCTCTTCTTCCCGGGTCCGTGTCTTCTCTTCACCTTCTGCGATCTCGACGACCTGTTCCGCCGGATCGATCACCTCGATGCTCATGCGACCGCCAGACCAGGCTTGGAATTCCTCCAATTTCTCCACAAAAAGGCGTTCATGGTTGTTGTAGGGAGCCTCCAGATCGCTCGTGAAAAAAACCTTGACCGTCAATGGACGCTCGAGACGCTTCATGAGATTTTTGGCGGGAGTCGAAAGCGAATGCACCCGATCACCGGTCAAGTCCAGCCGTTTGAAATAGCGGCTCCCGAGCAGATTGAGCCCGATGACAATGCCAATCACCAGAGCCAGCTGAACGAAGCTGTTTCCCCTCAAAATGCGGCGGTTCATGCCCTCAATCTCCTCTCCTCAAGGGCAAAGACCGCTACATGCAGCGCCAGAAGGACCACGCTGATGTAGAAAATCAAGTTGCGGGTGTCCAGCACGCCACGCGCCAAACTGGAGAAGTGGTAGTCAAAGGAGAGCTGTTGGACGAGCGGTACCCATGAAGCGGGAACCTGCTCCAGGAAGAAGCCCATGGCGTAAGGCACCAAGCAGAGTGTCATCGCGCCCAGAAAGGCGAGAATCTGGCTCTTGGTGAACGCTGAAACAGCGAGACCAATGGCGCAGTAGCCTGCAGACATCAGGGCGAGTCCCACATAGCCGCCGACGACAGGACCCCAGTCCAGTGCGCCAACTCTTGAAAGCGTGATGGGGTAGCTTAGGGTGAGGGCAAGACCCAACCAGATCACCGTGAGAGCGGCCAGAAACTTCCCGAGCACAATCTGAGCGTCGCTCACAGGAAGTGTCTGGATCAACTCCAAGCCCCCTGATCGTCGCTCCTCAGCCAACATGCGCATCGTAATGGCCGGGATCAGAAGCACCAGAAACAGGGCCATCCACCGAAAAACAGACCCCATGTGCGCCATGCCGCGGTCAAAGAGGTCGTCCAGATACAGCGAAAAGAGCCCCACCAAGAGCAAAAACAGGGGGATTGCGATGTACGCAAGCGCCGAGTTGAAGAAGGCTGACAGCTCGCGACGGTAGATGGCCAGGGTTGTTTTCACAAGGCCTTGGGTATCCCTCCAAGCGTCAATTTCAAGGGAAACTACTTGGCGACAGCGTCCCCGGTTGCCTCGGGAAGGGGATCATAGCGGGCCCAGGAGAGTGCCTCTTGCGGCGAACAAGGTGCAGAGGTGTTGGGACGGAGCGTCTGCTTCACTGTTCCGAAGAACCCCTCGTAGGTGCGGAAAATGGAGCTGGTGTCGATCCAGCATGCCCGCATGCAGCCCTCACATCCCCCTGCCTCCATCATGCGCTTCGCCTCGTATTCGGCCGACTGGAAGTACTCCTCAAAACCGTCGTCCAAAATGTGCCGATAGCCATGAGTCGCTCGGTGGCAGATCGTAAACTGCCCGTTCGGAGAGATGGAAAAATACAGGCGCCCCGCATCGCAGCCCTCGGCCGGAAAACGCCCGGTCTTGAGGTAATCGCGGCTGGCCTTCAGGTACGGAACCGAGTTGAAAATGGGCCACCCATCCTTCTTCATCTGGAGGATTTCAGAATAGGTGCGCTCCACGCGGGTCGCGACGTCCCCCTGAGGGCCGGCCACCATTCCCATCTCCGGTCGGTGTCGGATGAATCGCGCTTCCCAATTGCGAACGCCAGCTTTGGCGTCGGGGAGCAATTCAATGGGGAGCAAGCTGACCGCGAATCCGAGTGCCTTTGCGAATCGAACAATGTCTGGAATTTCTTCCATGTTCAGATTGCTCACCACACAGTTCATGACCAACAAGCCGCCTTTTCCCTTCAGTTCGTTGGCAAGGAAGCTCATGTTTCGCACTGCAGAGACCCATGAGCCCTCATGCTCACAGATGTAGTCGAAGCGCTCGGGGTAGAGGGAGTCCAGAGAGATCGAGAAGTTCTTCACTCCGGCGTCCAGGCAGGCACGAAGCTTCTCCTCGCTGACATTCACCGCGTTGGTGAGAACCCGGGTGTTGACTCCTGCGCTGGTGAAGATCTTGCAGATCTCGGGCAAGTCTTCGCGGGCAAATGGCTCTCCGCCACCGAGGCTCACTTGCACCACTCCAATGCGGGCCATGCGCTGCGCAACCACCTCGATTTCCTCAAGGCTCAGCTCTTCTTTCTTGTTTCCATACCGCCAGATCCCACACATTTTGCAGGTCAAATCACAGCGGTGTGTAACCCCAAAATGGGCATACACCGGTACGTTTCGGGTCAGGAAAGCCCGGCCGAGTCGCGTTGCTTGCTTGAGGGACACTACAGCCATGGGATCAACTATAGCCCTGATTTGGACCGAAGAGCCATACAGGACTGACGAACGGCCTCGACCATGTGGTCCCGATCGCCTTGGCTGAGGTTGGGATGAACCGGGATGTGCAAGAGTTCATCAAAGGCCCGTTCGGCATTGGGGCAGCTGGTGGCCTCCTCGGGAAACAACGGAGAATCCGCGCAGTTCGACATGTAGCCAATGGTTGTGTCGACCCCTCGTTTTCTCAATTCTTTGGCCAGCCCTTCTCGGTTGGGATGGTGGACCACAAAGCTCATGTAGATCGGCTCGCTCCCCTCCGGATAGCAAGGGACCCCCAACTCGGAGACGTGTCCGAGGCTTCCGTCGAGGAAGCGTCCATTGGCTGCACGTGCTCCGTTGAGGGACTCGATCCGCTCCAGCTGCTTTCGACCCACAGCTGCCTGTACCGCTCTCGGTGCCGACTCCGCGTAGTACCCCGGAAGCTCGGGGTACAATCTCTCCGCCTCACCAAATCGTTCGTGGATGGGGTCTTTGCCCATCAAGTTGCCCACTCGAATCATGGGATGCAACGTGAAGGGGTACACCATTGGGTGTGTGGCAAGCATCATCGCTGTGCCGGTGATGGCTTCCTGAGCGGCTTTTTTCAAGCTCGCAGGACTCGCCTGATCCATCTGCTCTCGCAGGGTCTGGGCCAACTCATCATCGTCCGTTGTGATCATCGCTCCAGAAAGGGTGGTGATGTTCTTTGTCAGTCCAAAAGTGTAGTACGAAGCATCTCCCAAGGATCCGACCCGAGCACCCTTGTAGCGAGCACCCGTCGACTGGGCGCAGTCTTCAATCACCTTGATGTTGTGCTTCTTGGCGATTGCCCGAATCGCATCCATGTCGCACGGCGTCCCGAAGAGGTGGGTGGGCACCACAGCCTTGGTGCGCTCCGTAATCGCCGCCTCGAAACTCTCGGGGTCCATGACGTGAGAGTGGAGGCCAATGTCCGCAAAGACGGGGCGTGCTCCCGCCGTCTTCGCCAGAGCAGGAATGGCAAAATAGGTCAAAGCGGGCAGGATGACCTCATCGCCCTCGCCGATTCCCCAGCCCTTCAGGATGAGGTAGAAGCCGTAGCGAGCCGAGGGCACCATGATGGCGTGCTTGGCGCCAATGTACGCCGCGAACTCCGCCTCAAACGACTGAACCACAGGTCCGTCCTCTCCGCGGCGGGAGAGGTAGCGTGCCGCAATCGCAGCCTCAGCGAGGCTGAAGCTGGGTGAAAATCTGGGGATCTTTCCGAAAGCCATCGTTCTACTCCTGTGCCGAGGTGAACACATCCTACCCCTCCTTTATTGCGGGAGGCAGGCTGCGGGCGCGATCTCGGTTAAGCTGACGGTGCACGAAAGGAAGCCCCCATGGCCGTTCTCCCAATTCTGACTGTTCCTCATCCCTTGCTCAAGCAGGTCAGTCGACCTGTTCGCGAAGAAGAGTTTGGTGACGCGCTCGAGGCCCGCATGCGCGACATGGCAGAGACCATGTACGCGGCACCTGGCGTCGGACTCGCAGGAGTACAGATCGGCGATCTTCGTCGAATCATTGTGTGCGATCCCTCGGAGAATGATGAAGAAACAGGCGAGCGCAAGCGGACCGGGCTGCTTCTGCTGGTCAACCCCGAGATTGTCCAGACCGCAGATGACCCCATCACCTGGGAGGAAGGCTGTCTCTCCGTCCCCGACTTCTGGGAAGATGTGACCCGCCCGCAAAGGGCGCTGGTTCGATGGCGTAGCCCAGACGGAACGCCCAATGAACGCTGGTTTGAGGGCTTCCCCGCCGTGGTCATTCAGCATGAGATGGACCACCTTGAGGGGGTGGTTATCCTCGACAAAGTCAGCCGACTCAAACGCTCACGCTACCTGAAGAAGGCAAAAAAGGCGGGTCATCACACCGTCATCAACTCATGAAGGTTGCCTTCTTCGGAACCCCCGCCTACGCGGTACCCACTCTCGACGCCCTCGTGGAGTGTGGTGCCGAGGTCGTCACTGTGGTCGCCCAGCCCGATCGGCCTGCCGGTCGTGGGAAAAAACTCACGTCGCCCCCCGTTGCTGAACGAGCCAAGGCCCTGGGCTTGAACCTCAGACAGCCCCGCGCGATTCGATCCGGGCCCTTTTTCACCAACTTCCGAAAACTGGATCTCGACCTGGCCATTGTCGTCGCCTACGGCCGAATTTTGCCCAAGGAGCTGCTGGAGAGCCCGCGGTTGGGCTGCTGGAATGCTCACGGTTCGCTGCTCCCTCGGTGGAGGGGGGCTGCTCCTATCGAGCGAGCTGTTCAGGCCGGAGACCGCACGACGGGGGTTTGTCTGATGCAGATGGACGAGGGCCTCGATACCGGTGACATCCTGATGGTCCGCAGCCTCACCATCGGAGAGGATGAGCGTGCCGTTGACCTGAGAATTCGGTTGGCTCACCTTTCCGCAGAAATGGTGGTGGATGCTCTTGCCCAACCGAGCAGTGTGGCGCCTACGCGGCAGCCCGAGGAGGGAGCAAGCCACGCTGCACCCATGAAAAAAATTGAGAGTGAACTTGATTTTTCCCGGAGTGCCGCTGAGCTTCACAACCAAGTTCGTGCCTTCTACCCCTGGCCCGGTTCTCAAACCATGTTCCGCGGGGAACAATTCAAAATCCACCGCACCCGGGTGACCGAAGGCGCAGGCGAACCCGGCGAGATTCTCCTGGCCAAGAAACGTCTGGTGGTGGCATGCGGCACCGGAGCTCTCGAGGTGCTTGAGGCCCAGTTGCCGGGAAAGCGGGCGCTGCCCATCGAGGCCGTACTCAATGGGGCACGAATCGAGCCTGGCGAGATAATGGGAAACCATCAAGGAGTACCTCATGGCTAAGCCGCTCATCGCCCCCTCCATCCTCTCGGCTGACTTTGCTCGCCTTGGCTCCGAGATCGAGAGTGTCTCCAATGCCGACTGGATTCACATCGATGTGATGGATGGACGCTTTGTCCCGAATCTGACCATCGGTCCCTTGGTGGTCAAAGCCGCTCGCCCGGTGACTTCGCTTCCCCTGGACGTCCACCTCATGATTGTTGAACCTGACAACTATGTCGAGGAGTTCGCGAAGGCCGGAGCTGACTGGATCACTGTCCACGCGGAGGCGTGTCCTCACCTTGACCGTTCCATCCAGCACATCAAGTCCACAGGTGCCAAAGCCGGCGTTGCCCTCAACCCGCACACGCCAGAGACGGTCCTCGACTATGTGTTGGAGGAGATTGACCTCATTCTGGTCATGAGTGTCAACCCTGGCTTTGGGGGTCAGAGCCTCATCGAGCGCGTCTTTCCAAAAATCGAACGCATCGCAGAACGCATCCAGCATCGGGGTCTCCAGACACTCATCGAAGTGGATGGCGGCGTAAAGGCTCACAATGCTCGCCGGTTCATCGATGCGGGAGCCAACGTTCTGGTCAGCGGCTCAGGGGTCTTTGGTGCCACGGACCGCCGCGCTGCAATCGAGGCCATCCGAAACGCGTAGACCGCGAGCCACCGCCTGCCTCATGAAGCCCAACGCTCCCCCGACCATTTCTGCACCGGTTGTCTGGTGCCTTCTGGCCGCTGTTCTGTTCGGAGCATCCACGCCTGCATCCAAATGGCTCCTCGAGAGCGGATTGGACCCCGTCACCCTCGCAGGCCTCTTGTATGCCGGAGCTGGACTCGCCTCTTTGCCGTGGGCTTTGAACAGCCCGTCTCCAACTCTTCGCCGTAAAGAAGACCGGAAGAAACTCCTCGGGGCGGTGCTTTTCGGTGGAATCCTCGGACCCGTTGCCCTCTTGTGGGGCCTCGAGGCCGTGCCTGCGGGCAGCGCTTCCCTGCTTCTGAATCTCGAGACCACCGCCACCGCACTCATCGCTTGGCTCTTCTTCCAGGAATCTCTGGGCCTCCGCGCTTGGCTGGCAAACTTCGCTGTCCTCGGCGCCGGGATGCTGCTGGTCTCTCCCGGGGGATTCGACCTCGCACCGGCTGCTGGACTCATCGTGCTGGCCTGTTTCTTCTGGGGTCTCGACAACAACCTCACCGCTGTCATCGACGGCTACACACCCTCTCAGGTCACGGTCTGGAAAGGCTTCGTGGCGGGTGGAACCAACCTGGCGATCGGACTGGCCATCGAGCGCCAGAGTACAGATATGGGTGTCATTCTTGCGGCACTCGCGGTGGGAGCGCTGGCCTATGGTGCGTCCACCATTCTCTATGTCAAAGGGGCGCAGCAACTGGGGGCCGCCCGCTCACAAATGCTCTTTTCTGCGGCGCCCTTTTTCGGGCTTGGAGCATCCTGGATGCTCTTTGGCGAGGAGGTACTCCTCGTCCAGATCATTGCAGGATTGCTCATTGCGATCGCCCTGGCTGTGCTGCTCACCGGAAGACACTCGCACGCTCATCGGCACCTCGCTGTCACGCACACGCACACCCACCGTCATGACGACGGGCATCACAGCCACACCCACACTCCTCCAGTAGAACCTGGAGCGTGGCACAGCCACGAACACAGCCATGATTCACTGGAGCATGCCCACGAACACATGCCCGATCTTCACCATCGGCACGATCACTGATCGACTGTCGTTTGGAACCCCGAGAGGGGAGGGAGCTACTCGTCTGCAGACTCACCGTCCGAGAGCCCAGACAAATAGACCCACATGGCCTTCAGCTCCGTATCGGAGAGCTTGCCGAGCATCTCCCAGGGCATGATCGGGTTGATGGCACTGCCATCTGGACGGGTGCCCTCGCGCATGGCTGTGATGAAATTGGCCTCCGTCCACCCCAGAAGCCCCCCTTCCGTGTGCCGTAAGTTCGATGCTGGCGGCCAATCTGGAGGTCCACCGGCGATCGGGCCCCCCGCGAAATCCCCCCCGTGACAGCCCACACAGGTCTGCACAATGTGCTCTCCAAAATCGACACTCACCGCCTCTTCCGGTGGCAGAGCGACACTGGCAAGACTGTGGTCAATCATCTCGGCCGACAGGGGCATTTTTTTGAAGGCCATCAGAGCCTTGCCGATGGGTCCAAGCTTGGTTGGAGGCTGAACCGTTTCTACTGCGGGACGACTCTCAATGAAAGCGGCCACGTCCGAGACCTCTCGGTCTGAGAGCCGCTGGTAGTCAATGGCAGGCATGGTGGCGTTGGTTCCGTCCGGCTTCACTCCATGGCGAATGATGCGGTCCCAATCCGCAGCTGTGTAGTCTTTCGTCAGCCCCCCTTTGGTGATGTTGGGGGCATACCAGCGCCACACGGGCATCGCATCCGCGACCAGGTCACCGCCGTAGTCTGCACCGTGGCAGTCCGCACACCCGAGGCGCACCTCCGAAAGATGCTGCCCACGCTCAATGGCACGGCGGAGTGCTTCGGCCTCCAGGTCGGCCCCTTCAAGGGGATCGGTCCATTCTTTCCGAACGGGTGCCTCCTCCATCCGCTCACCCTCGGACACCTCTGAGGTCGATTCCGTCTCTCCCCGAACATCCCCCACCATGGTGAAGGCAAGAGCTTCGCCAGCATGGTTGATTTCTTGTGCCCGCAATTCCGCTCTCCAGGACTCCAACTCTGCCTCAGACAGCGGGGTGGGGATCTGCAAGTCCTTGCCCTCGACGTCGGGCCAAGTGGTATTGAGGCGCGCCCGTGCAGCAATTCCACAACTGGTGATGGTGGTGAGAGTGGCGCACGCCAACGCGGCGCCTGTGATCAGGACGGAGGATTTCATGGGAGGGTCCTTGTGGTTTGCAAACCGGGCCTATCGGATCCTTTCCAAAAAACCAGTCCAAACCCAAAGAATGGTCGGGGCGAGAGGATTCGAACCTCCGACCCCCTGCTCCCGAAGCAGGTGCGCTACCAGGCTGCGCTACGCCCCGACACCTGCGCGATCTATTGGCTGACCCAAGTTGGGTCAAGAGGCCACACACCTGACCTCCAGAACATTCGAGTCGTTCAAAACTTCACCGAGGGGTAGAATCCGATTGTTCTTACTTTTTTTAGCTCTACTCAAGGTCCCCCTATGACTCAGCCCAAGGTTCTCGTTCTCCTCTCTGGTTGTGGTGTATTCGATGGATCCGAGATCCATGAATCGGTCATCACACTTCTGGCTCTCTCACGGCTGGGTGCTCAGGCCACCATCACCGCTCCCGACAAAGATCAGGCTCACGTTGTGAACCATCAACTCGGGCAGCCCTCTGAGGAGACACGCAATGTTCTGGTGGAGTCCGCTCGAATCGCACGAGGTCCCGCGCTTGCCTTGAGCGAGGCCAGCGCTGAAGACTACGACGCTCTCTTCCTCCCCGGAGGGTTTGGGGCAGCCAAGAACCTCAACTCCTTCGCCTTTGATGGACCGGAGTGCAGCATCGATCCGGAGGTGAAACGCATTCTGCAGGAGTTTCACGGTGCTGGAAAGCCGATCGGAGCTGTCTGCATCGCCCCCACAGTGGTGGTGAAGGCGCTTGGGAAGGGCATTGTCACCATCGGCTCCGATCCCGAAACCGCCTCGGCCATCGAAGCCATGGGCGGCAACCACATGGCATGCCAGGTCACTGAAATCGCTATTGATCCGGAGAACAAGATCGTCAGTGCGCCCGCGTACATGTGTGAGGCCTCTCTGGCCGACATCGCCACAGGCATCGAGAGAGCGGTTCAAGCTACCGTGGATCTGGCAGGCTAAGCCGCTCGATTTCGGCTACGATAATGCCCAACCATGAATCTTCTGAGACCCATTCTGCTGCGAACCGCACGACCCGGTCTGCACTCACTTGTTCGGTGTGTTCTCTACAGAGAGTGTGAACAGGAGGCTCCGCGTGAGCTTGCAGAAGCAAGCGCAGATGCACTCGAAGAGCGGATTCTCGGCATGCCTGCTCACCTTTCGCTCGGCATGCTTGGCCTGACGGCCGCATTCGACTTCAGCGGCATTGTCCGAGGATCCCGTGCTGCCAGCATGAGCCCCGAGCAGTGTGCAGGGTGGATGGATGCGTGGCGCTCGGCTCCCCTGGGCCCTGCGCGAGACTTTGTACTCTTCTACGACAAGATGGCTGCCTTTGCCTTCCACTCCATCGAGGAGGAGAACGGGTGAGGGTTCAGACGCTCGATACCCAAGTCTTGGTCATCGGCTCCGGACCTGGAGGTGCCTGTGCTGCAGCACGCCTCGCAGAGGAGGGGTGGGATGTCCTGCTCTTGGAGGAGGGAGGGGACCTTCCATTGGACTCTGCCCCCGCCTACTCCTTTGAGGAAATGAAACAGAAGTACCGAGGAGGAGGCCTCACCACAACCATCGGATCCACCAACGTGACCTACGTCGAGGGGATGTGTGTGGGTGGAGGTTCCGAGATCAACTCAGGCCTCTACCATCGACCACGCGCAGAGACCATGGAGCATTGGGCACGGGACTACCGGATCGACAACTTCTCGAACGAGAGCTTGCTTCCTTACTTTGAGCGAGTGGAGGCCGATCACCACATCTCCACTTGGCCGCAAGGAGTAGGTCCTGCTTCCAGAATGCTCCGAAGGGGAGCCAAAGACTTGGGCTGGTCCAGCCAAGAGGTCCCCCGGTTCTTCAAATACGAAAAACACCAAGGCGCCTATGTCGGCAAGCGCCAATCCATGCGTGTCACCCTCATTCCTCGATTCCGTGCAGCAGGTGGGGAACTTTTGGCCAACACCCGGGTCCGCAAGCTGGAATTCAAGCAACGCCGAGCTGTCGCCGCCATCGCGCAAACCACGGATCCACAAACCGGCCGAAAGAAGAACACCCGGATCCGTTTCAAGCACCTCTTCTTGGCCTGTGGGGCCATCCAAACCCCCATGCTCCTCCAAAAGAGTGGCATCAAAAGAGGCATCGGCGAGAGGCTCCAGCTCCATCCGATGGTGCGCTTCGCTGCCCGATTTGACGAGGACATCAACGATCTGGCTCACGGTGTTCCTGTCGAGCAGATCGATGAATTCAAGCCCGCAATGACGCTGGGATGTTCGTATTCCTCCAAGCCCCACCTTGCGCTGTGGATGGGACCATCGGTTCCCAACCGCAAAGAGAAGCTCGAGGATTGGAAGAAAATGGCGGTGTTCTATGTCGCTGTCGTGGGCGGTGGACTGGGCCGAGTCTCTCCACTGCCGATGATTGATGAGCCTCTGGTTCGTTTCCCGGTCCTAAAGGCCGACCTCACCCGACTCGGACGGGGCGTCCAACGG
This sequence comes from Myxococcota bacterium, assembly GCA_036021505.1. Taxonomy (GTDB): domain Bacteria; phylum Myxococcota_A; class UBA796; order UBA796; family CAJQPC01; genus JAYXVV01. The sequence continues at coordinate 13,547 of JAYXVV010000058.1, forward strand.
CTCGGACGACTGCTGTTCGCAGCGGGCGCTCAAGAGATTTACAGTCCCATCGACGGTGAGCCGATTCACGGGACTGACGCCCTGGATCTCCTGGGGCAGGGCCTGCCTTCCACAGGCCCCGCTGTCTCCACCATCCACTTGTTCTCGTCCTGTCCCATGGGTGAATCCGAGGTCTGCCCTGTGGACTCCTTCGGAAAACTCAAGGAGAGCTCCAACGTCTGGATCAGCGATGCGAGTTTGATGCCGAGCTCTCCAGGCGTCAATCCTCAGGGAACCCTGCTGGCCATGGCGCACCGAAACATGGATCGGTTTCTGGACAACCACGAATAACCGAGCTTCCTCAATAGAAATCCAGCATTCACAAGGCCTTTCTCCGGTCTCCTTTGTGTCAAGCCACACGCTTTTGCTTCACACCGGGATTCTTGCCAGGTAGCGTCTGATCTGGAAGGAGGACCCATGCTTCTGACTCTGCTCGCCGCGAGTGCGCTCGCTCAAGAGGCACCACCCATCGTCAATGGCTCGACCACGCAGGACTTTGAAGCGGTAGGAGCCCTCACTGCCGTCTACCAAGGCACGTACTACTCTTTCTGCTCGGGAACCCTCATCCATCCGGAATGGGTCGTGACGGCTGCTCACTGTGTGGATGCAGCCTACGACTACGACCGCCAAGGCGTTCGCGTTGACTTCACCATTGGGCACAATGTGGCCAGCAACAACGGAGTCTACCAATCCGTTCGTGTCGACGACTTTCTGGAGCACCCGCAGTACTCTGGAAATGGCGGAGGCATCCAGCATGACATTGGACTGTTGGAGCTTCGAAAATCGGTCAATGACGTGCCTCCCATGGCGCTCAACAGCGCTGCGATCAACAACAGCTGGCGAGGTCTCGAGCTCGACTACGTGGGCTTCGGGATCACCGATGACAACCGCAACGATGGGGGCAAAAAGCGCACCGCGATGATCGCGATCTACGACGCCGACAGCCAATATGTCTACGGCTACGACGAGACCTCCAATCTGTGCTCCGGAGACTCGGGTGGAGCCGCCATCCGCACCTACAACGATGGCAGCATGACCCTCGTGGGTGTGAACTCCTTTGTCTTCGGCGTTCAGGGCTCCGACCCGTGTGACGGGGGCGCTTCCGGAGCAACCCGAATTGATACCCACCTCGACTGGATTGAAGACTACGTCCCCCTCGATGAGGTCATCGAAGAAGAGGAAGAGGAAGAGGTGGAGGAGGAAGAGGTGGAAGAAACCACTTCTCCAGAGTCCCTGGAGCAATCCGTAGAGGGCCTTCCTGACCGCCCAGGGGCAAGCTTGGAGGCCGTGGGAGCTTGCAGCAGTACCCCCCGCAGGGCTCCTTGGTGGATGGGGGTCTTTCTGGCCTCAGCCGCCGTTCTGTCGAGGAGAAAGCAGCGCCATCTCTGAGACAACAAGCTCCCGAAGCGTGCCCGAGTCCACTCCGCTTCTGGCCAGGACTCCCAAGCCCTTCGACAGGGCCAACAGCTTCTGAGCCTGCTTTTCAGGCTGCCAACTCTGCTGACTGCTCGCTTCTCGAAGCGACTCGGTCAGTGCCTCGAGCAGCTGCCGGTCGTGCCGTTCTACACGCTCTTTGACCGCCCAATCCTGGAGGCCCAACTCCACGGCTGCGACCGTCATTAAGCACGCACCGTATTCGGGCTGAGCCTCCATTCGGGCAATCAGTCGCTCAAAGTAAAGCTGAACCTCTTCCAATCCTGCGCCCTGCTGCTGGAGGGCCATCCGTTGAAGCGCCTTCATTTGGGCGTAGCGATCGAGCACTGCGAGAAACAACTCACGCTTGTTTCCAAAGGTGTTGTAGAGGCTCTGTCGACTGATTTCCATGGCGTCTAGCAGGGCATTCAAGGACGAGGCCTCAAAGCCATTGCGCCAGAACAAATCCATGGCCCGGTCCAACGCAGCATCGGGGTGGAAGGCCTTGGGGCGAGGCATGGGATTACTTTAGACTGATCAGTCTAAAAAAGATAGGTGGGATAGAGGGAAGGAAACGCCACGATGGACCGGACCCCTTCAATATAGACCATTCAGTCTAAAAATCAAATCATCCGAATCAAAAACCTATTAATTCATTGATTCTGATTATTTATAAACCAAGATCTCCACGTTGATGTGGATTCATTGAAGCCCCAAAAGACCCTTCGTCCAGCCAAAAATTGATCCAGGTCGGAGAATGTCCGCACGGGCCAAAAACCCGGTATTTTGGTGTTTGAGGAACGCAAGAAAAGGCCACAAGAACTCGAGAAGCTCGCCTCCAACCGAGCCGCCCACGGCCGAGTGGACGAGAAAGACCCCAATGGAAGCCCTTTCCTGAGTGCTCAAGATGGTGGTCTTGCTCTCCAACCTCGGCTACCATCAACACCGCTGGACTTTGTTGGAGGACACCTTTGGCAGCCTACTTTCGATCGGCCGTTGTTGCGATGGGCTCACTTGCCTGCACGAGTGATCCAACGGTCGATGTGTGTGTGCCTGACCCTGGAATCGTCTGCCGGGTGGCTGGAACAGGCGCCGCTGGCGCCAACAATTCCGCGGAAATCGCGATCGAGAGCCCGCTGTATTCGCCCATGGATGTGACCGTCTGGAGAGATGCGGAGGATTTCTTCATTGCAGACTGGAACAACCACAAGGTCCGTCATGTCAGTGGCGGAATGATCCAAACGATCGTCGGTACCGATTTTCTCGGTGACGGTGACCCCGACTTCAAAGAGCGAGAGCCGCCAGGAGCTCCAGGAACCGAGGTCGCCCTCAACCATCCAACTTCAGCCGAGTGGAATCCGGTCACTCAGCGTCTCCTTCTCCCAAGCTGGCACAATCATCGCGTCCGCGAATGGGACCCTGAGACCGGCTTCTCATTGGTTGTCGCAGCCGACACGGACATCAACGATGGAAACGGCGCCAATTCCGGATTTGCCGGAGACGGTGGACCTGCCGCAGCGGCCTTGATGGCGTTTCCCAACTCCATTGCAGTGGATCCAGAAGACGGCAGCTTCTGGCTTCTGCCGCAACGAAACCACCGAATCCGGTGGATAGCCTCTGACTTTTCCCTGATCGAGACCATCGCTGGAGGTGACTCCGTAGGCTACGACGGCGATGGTGGCGATCCCCTACAAGCCAGCTTCTTCTTCTGGAACGAGGACGATCTTCAACCTGAACCCTCGGGTGCCGTTGAATTCGATCCTTCAAGGCGGGTGCTCTACATCGCCGACACGAGCAACCACGTCATCCGAACCCTCGACATCGAGAAAAACGAAATCAACACCCTTCCGGGAACAGGTGTGCAGACCTTGCCCAACGGTGTCTGCGATCCGGCTGCCTTGTGCTACCCCCGAGATGTTGAAATTCTCAATGACATGCTCTACATCGCAGACTCAAACAACCACGTCATCCGGCGCTACGACCTTCAAACCGGTGCCATGGACGTGGTGGTGGGCACCTTCGAATCCGGCAATCAGGGCGATGGAACCGCGGCGTTGTCGACCCCACTGAATCAACCCCATGGGATTGACCTCGCTCCCGATGGGAGCCTCCTCATTGCAGACACCTACAACCACCGCATTCTTCGAGTGACCTCACCATGAACCGATTCGGTTGGACGTTGTCGCTGACGTTGGTTCCCATCGTGGCCGCTTGCGAGCGCACGGACGAGACCTGCGATCCGGGAGACATCTGTCTGTGGTTTGGAACTCCCGAAATCGCGGGGCTCTCGGAGGCGGGAACCCCTCGAATGGAAGCCTCGACCTTCTGGGTTGTTGATGTGGCCTTTCACCCCGAAACCAACGCGCCGATTGTCATGGACTGGAACAATCACCGCGTGATCAGCTTTGATGCAAACGATGAGTTGGTGGTGCTGACTGGCGTCGGAGGCAACCTGGGAGATGGACCTGAGGGAGACGCATCTGCTGCAGAGTGGAACCATCCAACCGATGTGGATTGGCTCTCCGACGGACGCGTCGTCATGGCTGCGTGGCACAACTCTCGAGTGGTGCTCTTCGACCCTGAATTCGATACCGTTGAGTTCATTGCAGGCACTGGAGAGCGGGACTTCAGCGGAGACGGAGAGCCCGCGGTCGATGCCGTGCTTGACCTTCCCGCGGGAATCCGGGTCGATGAGGACGACAACATCTACCTCTCGGACATGGCGAATCAACGCATTCGCCGCATCGACCCCGACGGCATCATCGATACCGTGGCAGGCACTGGTGAGCACGGCTTCAACGGCGATGGAGATGCCCTCGAAACCATGCTGGCCAGCCCTGCACTGCAGCGGGCAGAACCCGCGTTCAAGATGGACCATGCGGGAGATTCCCTTTTTCTTGCCGACCCCCACAAGGGCCGAATTCGAGAGTTCAATCTCAACGACTCCACAGTTTCTACTGTGGCAGGGATGGGAGAGACCCCCCCTGACTCGGACAATGGAACGGTCTGCACGTTTGGCTGCGGGTACAGCGGCGACGGCGGTCCCGCTACGGCGGCGATGCTGAACACCCCATCGGATGTCGCCGTAGCGGACGATGGCACCCTCTACATTGCGGACACGGACAACAGCTGCATCCGTGTGGTGAAGCCCAACGGCATCATCGACACCTTCGCAGGCATCTGCGGATTGCGCGGCTATTCAGGGGATTATGGGCCCGCAGATGAGGCCCTGCTCAACCGACCTTTTGGAGTCGCTCTTGATCGAGAGGGCCGGGTGTACATCTCCGATACCTACAACAGCGTGATTCGATGGGTCGACCCCCACTAACATCCAGCCTTGCCTTGCTCGTCCCACTTGTTGCTTGCACCGGCGAAGCGGATCCTTGCCGAACCGGACACATCTGTGCAGTCATGGGCAGTGGAGAACTGGGTTTCAATGGGGATGGCCTAGCCGCTCTGGAAACTCGATTGGCTTCTCCCACAGCGGTTTCTATCGACCCTGACGGACAGATCGCTGTGACCGATTACTCCAACATGCTCATTCGTGTTCTTCAGAAGAATGAAACCATCGAGCGCATCGCTGGCAACGGGATCCATGCCTACTCCGAGATCGGTGCAGACGCCCTCGACACCCCCCTTGAAAATCCCATCGACTCCAAATGGGGTCCAGACGGACGGCTCTACATTCTCCCGCAGCATGAGGGGCGCCTCATCGCCATCAATGCCAATGGAACCGTTGAGCGCATTGCTGGAACGGGAGAAATCGGTGACTCGGGGGATGGTGGCCTTGCACTCGATGCGACCATGGGCTTCGGAGGCGGATTTGACTTCGGTCCAGACGGCTCCATCTACATCAGTGACAACACCTATTCGCGCATTCGACAGGTTCAAACCGATGGCAAAATCCGCACCATCCTCGGCGTTGGGGAAGGGGGAATGGGGCCCGCCGGCTACGGACCGGACACTCCGATTCGTTTTCCTGAGCGCATTCGAGTGGATGCGGACAACAACCGGCTGCTGGTGGCCGACACGATGAATCACAGGGTCCTGTCTGTGGACCTCAACACTCTGGAAACTCGCTCATTGGCGGGAACAGGTGAGCCCGGTTTTGGAGACGAGGGGGAGCTGGCCGAATTGGCCGAGCTGCACGCTCCTGTCGGTGTTGAAGTGGATCGCAGTGGAGGTGTGCTTGTCGCTGACATGGAAAACATGGTGATTCGTCAGATCACTTCCAAAGGACTGCTGTTCACGATTGCCGGGAGCGAGGCATGGGATGAAGAGCCTGTGAACTCCGCTCCTGCGCTCGAATTTCCGATGAACCGTCCCGCTGGACTTGCCTGGACCCTTGAGGGGGACTTGGTTGTTGCCGAGCGTTCAGGGCATCGCGTTCTCCAATTTACGGGACTCGCGGATGCGCTGTAGACCCTCCCTTTGGCTCGCCATCGGACTCTCTGGATGCACTCCTGAGCGACTTCCTGTGGACTTGATCAACCTGTTCGATTGGCGAGAGGCAGCGGCCTCTGAAGATCCATTTCCCGATCGACCCGAGAATGTTCAATGCCCAACCTCGTCGAGGGTGATCGAGTTTGAGGAGGACACAGCCTTTCTTGAGATCGACACCACCTTCTGCAGCTACATCACCCTCACTCAGGACACCCAAGCAGAAATTGTAGGGGGAGACACCATTCACTTTCGTTGGGGCCATCGCGATCTCGATGCACCCAACCCGGCTCAGGGACATGTTGCGCTCCTCATCAACGAGGAGCTCATCGAAGATCGCACAGTGGACATTCCGGCTGCTGAAATGGATACTGTCATCCAGTTCGAGATGCCGGACGATGTGCCCCTGGGAAGCCCCGTCTGGTTGCACCTGCACAACCACGGAGACAACCAGTGGCTGTTCTACACGCCCCGAGTTCACCCCCTGTGATTCGCCGACGGGTACCGATCGGAGTTGTGGCTCTCGCGGTTCTCGCGTGTGCCAAAGACGCCCCACTGGATTCCGGGGAAACTCCGCCGAGTTCGCTCGGACGCTGCAATCCAGACAGCATGCTCAGTTGGTCGGGCGTTGAACCCTTGTTCGAAGAGCACTGCACCGACTGTCACTCCTCGGACAACATGGGGTCCACGCGCCAAGGCGCTCCTGCCGGCATTGACTACAACACTGCGGAGTCATCTCGACTCAACAGCGACCGGACCTGGCAGATGATCGTGACGGAGCAGATGCCCTTGCAAGACCCGGTACCCCATGAAGACGCCTGGCTTTTCTGGGAATGGCTCAGCTGTGGAGGCCCCGAATGAACCGTTCATTTTCTTTGCTACTTGTGCTGCTTGCGGCCTGCGGAAGAGGGACCGATCCGGACTGCGATTCGCCACCGGGATGCCTTGTCGCATCGGAACTGCCAGCCGGATTGCTGTCTGTGAGAGCCCCTTCCCCGGATGAGGTCTGGATTGTTGGAAGTTCTCCTGAACCCCTCGATGGAACAGGCCCCTACCTCCTCGAGTACAACGGACAAACCTGGACCCGCCACGACACCTCGGATTGGGAGGGCAGCGAACTCTGGTGGGCCTGGATCGGCGAGGATGAGCACATTTTTGTGGGCAACAATGGCCTCATTCTTGAGATGGATCGTGCAACCCAAGAACTCGTGCACGTTGCAGGTCCCGGCGAGGAAATCACCTTCTTTGGGGTCTGGGGAGCCTCGTCCGAGGACGTTTGGGCGGTGGGGATGACGGACGGCGGCCAAGGTCCTGGAGCGATGTGGAGGCGCCAGAGTGGCGAGTGGGCACCCTACGTTGACCCCGATCTTGGAGAGAGTGAAGACCGAACCATCTACATGAAAGTTGAGGGCACCTCAGCAGAGGATGTCTGGATTGTTGGATCCCGAGGCTTGGCGCTGCACTACGATGGGATTTCCATGAAGGAAGTTGCCACCGATACAGAGGCCGCCACCGCTGCCGCTCCTCTGCTTACTGTTGAGACACGAGGGGAGGACCCAATTGCTGTCGGCGGAGCCGGAACCGCCATTCTCATCGAATATGATGGAGAGGTGTGGCGGGACAAAAGCCCCGAGTTTCAACCCAGCCTCAACGGGGTCTGCGGTCAACAGGGTGTATTTTGGGCCGTCGGGCAGAATGGATCCCGTTCCCACCGATCCCCAGACGGGAGCTGGGTTTCTGACATGGAAGCGGGCGCATCACCGATCACCTACCAAGACTGGCACAGTTGCGACGTCACCTCCGAGGGAGGCATGTGGTCCGTTGGGGGTCGAATCAACTCAAGACCGCTGACTCGAGGCGTCATCGGCTTCCAGGGCGCTGAAATGCCAACTCCTTTCGAACTCTGAGGACCGAACCCCCCGATCATTCAACCTTCTTGGGTCGATGAAATCCAACAAAGAAGTGGCCCTCCTTGTGGATCTCGTAGACAATCACCTCTGTGATTCCACGGAGACCCCCATGCGTCTGTTTTCCTCGATTGCCCTGTACTCGATTGTGACCTTGGTAGCCTGCAGCTCAAGGAGCCCTCACGGCAGCGACAGTTCTCCTGCAGAAAGTACCCCCCCGGATACGTCTGCGTCTGCGGATTCAGGTGCCGTTGAGGTCCCCGACCCCTGCGGTATTTTGGGCCTTCCGAAACGGGAATGGATTGATGCAGAGGACAGCAGGGACCTCGGGGCCACTGCCGCTGACTTCGAGGTCGACGCCCTGACGGGCCCGCTGAAGTTCTCAGAGATGTGGTCTGGCTGCGAGACCTATTTGTTCATCCAGGATCAGCCCAATCAGGCTTCCGGATGGCCCAGAGAGCTCTGGGATCGCGATGTGGGCACCTTCCTCGACAAGCTTCCCGAGAACACCCACGTTCTGTTCTTCTCCACAGCCTCAGGAAAATCCAAGCGGGAGGAAATTCTTGGTGACCTCGAAAAGAAGGTGAAGAATGCCCTGAAGTCCTGGGATGAGGAGGCTGCCGACTGGAGGCGAGAGCGCCTCCATTACGTCACCACCAAAATTCGAAACATCGAGGAGTGGCTGGGTCTTGCCCTCACATCACCCGGCTGGGGCCTTGGCGTGGATCGCTTTCAACGGATTCGCTACATCGGGTCCTACGCTGATCCAACCCGGTACAACAGCGACTACGGTTGGTTTGAACCCAACCTCAGCAAAGCCGCAAACGAGGCGATTTTCTACAACTTCGAGGCGATTCGGGCTGCTGAAATGGAAGCGACCAATGCGGATGTTTTTCCCATATGGGAAGACGAATCCATCGGCTGCGGATGGACCGGCATCTGCACACGAACCTCTGTGGAGCTTCCCGATGCAGAGACCATGAACGGCTACGACACTCTTGAACTCGACATCAACATGGAGTGTGTGGGCGATGGGGAATACGGAGACTGCCCGCCATGGGACTATTTGGTCTACCTCCACCTCTGTGAAGACGACAACCCGGAATCCTGTCCTGTGGAGTTTGGCCGTTGGATCACCACCTACCATCGTGAGGGTCGTTGGGTTCACGACGTGAGCGGTCTCCTGCCTTACCTCCAGAGCGGTGGCATCAAAAACTTCGCCTTTGAGACCACCCAAACCTATGAGATCGACCTCTCCTTGCGACTCTCCAACAGCGGCAAGGCCGAAAAGCCCGTGAGTCTCTTGCCACTTTTCAATGGAGGCGGCTTTGGCAGCACCTCGAACGAGGCCTACGAGCCACTGGAATTGGAAATTCCAGCCACAGCGAAGAAGGTAGAGCTCGCGTATGTGATCAGCGGCCACGGCATGTCCGATACCGGCAACTGCGCGGAGTTTTGTGTCACCGATCACCACTTTGGTGTCAACGGAACCGACAACCTGGTGTCACTCTCCGATGCGGGGGTTCAGTACGGGTGCGAGGACCAGGTCAGTGAGGGGACGGTCCCCAATCAGTACGGCACCTGGTGGTACGGGCGCTCCAACTGGTGTCCGGGAAGAGAAGTACAACTCAAAACCCTGGACATTACGGACCAGGTAACCGCGGGTGAGAACTCGCTGTTTACCTACGAAGGCTTGTACAACGGTGCCCCATTCAGCGGCAGCGGAGCCTCGATGCGCCTGAAGTCGTGGGTGGTCATCTCCGAATAAAGCGTTCCGAGAGTTGGCCTTTCAGCCGGCGTCTTCTCCCTCTTCAGGCATGTCCCCACCAAGCTTCCAAGCCGTCATCCAACCGGTCGGAAGCAGAAGAAATGCAGCAATGGTGATCGCTGTAAGCCCAACGAGAACCAACTGCCCAAGACCTCGGATGCCTCGACCTCCTGCCAAGGAGAGCGATGCGAAACTCAGCACCGTTGTTGTCGAGGACAAAGCCGCTGCCCAACCCGTTGTCTCAAGCGCTTTGTGGATCCGGCCCGGACCCTCTTCGCGAATTCGATGGAGCAGATGGATCACTACATCCACTCCGATACCCAGCAGAATCGCGATGCCAACGATGTTGACGATCGAGAGCTTGATCTGAAAGAGCGCAATTCCCGCAACAGCCCAGAGCATTCCCGCCATCAACACAGCCACTGCACCCAGCGCCTGCAGGGGGCGCCTGAGATCAATCAGTGTGGCAAGACACACCATGAAAAGGGCCGCTAGACACACCTTCGGAGCGTCATGCGTCACCAAGGAGTACAGGACCCCGTTGATCAGGTTTCTCCCTGTAAATTCCTGACCCTCGAGCTCTCGATTGAGGTCATCCAAGAGGGCTCGTGAATTCTTCATGTCCCAAAGATTGCCATTGGCCATGAGGACCAGGTTGTGCTGTCCAGCATTGGCTCCGGTCAACTCCAGGAGACCTTGTGGGAGATCCGCCACCTGAAGGGGATCCATGGTCATGTCATGGAGAGGAAGAAGGTTGTTGCGAACCTGCTGGTTCAAGCGTGGGTAGCTCTCGTGATTCTTGAATTCCTTGATCTCCGCGAGGACTGCCAAGCGCTCTTCTTGATCCTCGGGAATCAATGAAAAGATGGAAAATACCCGGCCGATTCCAGTGAACGTTTCGTCTTCCACCAGCTTCTCAAATCGCCGATGGGCCTCCAAGAGCTCCTCAGGAGTGTCAAAACCCACCAGGATGGGTGCAAAGGAGTTCTGAACAAGTGCCCTCTGGCGGTCATCCAACTCCGAGTAGCCCTCACCGTCTCGTCGAAGAGCTGAGATGTCGTACTCCATCTCGAGATTCTTCAACGCAAAAGAAAAGGCTACGGTGACCAAGACCAACAGCATCAGAACAAGGGGCGCAAATCGATAGGTGGGAGGTCTCCCCGAGCGAACCTTCGACTTTTTGCGATAAGGCTTGGGGTTTTTCTCCCACCAACTGATCAGCAAGGGCAAAATCGTCAAGACCGAGATCAGGCAGATCAAGACACCGACCCCAAGCAGCAAGCCCAGCTCCCGAAATCCGGTGAACTCCCCCACCATCAAGGCCATAAAGCCACCCGCGGACGTCAGTGCAGCCACCATGCACGGCGGTCCCGTAGCATCCCAGGCCCTTACGACCGCCTCATCAAGAGAATTCGCACGGGCTCGCTCTTCTCGGTAACGGGTAAACAAATGGATGCTGAAGTCGATGCCAAGACCGATGAGAATGGCACCGAAGACACTGGTGAACATGTTCAAGTCATGGACGGTGACCGCCGCAAACCCAAAGGTCAGCAGAGTGCCCACGGCCAACGGCAGAAACACCAGAGCGACGACTCGCTTGGACCGAAACGCAAGAGACAACAGGCCGAAGATCAACACGCCTGCCATCAAGCCTGTCCAGCGCATGTCCGAGTGCACGCCCTCGTAGTCCTCATGGCTGTGCCGATAGGAGCCACCTACCCATACGACCTCGACATCGTGCCCTGACAGATTGTCCGGACTTCGAACCGTCTCCTCAATGATGCGGTCGAAGGAGCGCATGTAGGTGGTGTTGAATGAGACATTCTCAGAGCTCTGTGAGGGACGAATGATCATCGTGCGAGTGCCCTCGACCTCGAAAAGAGATCGAGCATCTCGCCCCTGCTGAAGATCGCTCGTACCCAGATCATCCGAGGCACCAGCCGAGAAGACCATCCCCTGCAACAACGCAGCACCTCGACCGAGTGTCAGCGCGGCTCTCAGGTTCTCTCGGACTCGCGAGAGCTCACGAACCGATGGCTGAACGACCCCCAAACGCTGGGCAAGTTCATCGTCGAGTTTGTAGAAAGTGTAGTCAACAAGACCGGTGTTCTCGAGACGATCGGTCACATCCGCAAAGAAAGCATCGACAACTTCGTCTTCGCCCTCCACCGCCAAAGTCATCCGCTCAAGCTTCGACCCTCTCTCCTGAAATCGATGGATGCTCTCCACTACGGGCTCATCTTGAGGAAGTAAGCTCAAGAGATTTGAATCCAGTCCGAGACGTGTTGTGACCAAGAGGATCGCAACAGCTATGACCCCAATGATTGCGCTGAACGCCAAGGCGCGCTTCTTTAATATAAGGGCGGCCGTCCGACCGAATATCGTACGGGGCTGATAGGGATCGGTGTTGGTTGGCGGAGCAGACTGCATGCGGTCCTCAGCTATAGCCTGTCAGCCCCAATCCCCGCCAAGATCGTGTCACCGAGTATACGGAGGGTGAGTCAAAAGATATACGTGTGTTTCTTTTGACTCCCCATTTGAAACGGTCGGTTTTTTTTTAAGTATCTGAATTTACTCAAAAAAAAGTTGGCACGCCCCGTGCATTTGTGTCTGGCACACCTTGACTGGAGGCTGTGACATGGCTGCAATCGCTCCCATCATCGACACCCAAGACCCCCGCGAACGACTCATTCTCGAGCACTACCCCCTCGTTCGTACCATCGCCTGCCGCATGGTTCGTCGCTTTCCTGCATCTGTGGATGTCGACGAGCTCATCAACGTCGGCGCCATGGGCCTGATTGATGCGGTGGATCGCTTTGATCCCTCACGACAAGTTCCCTTCAAGGCGTATGCAGAGATTCGCATCCGAGGTGCCATTGTCGACGCCCTGCGCGAAGCCGACTGGGTCCCTCGCTCGGTACGCCGTAAGTTCACACGGATCGAAACGACCCGAACTCAACTCTTTCGGGCCAGCGGTCGCCAGCCAACACGGGAAGAGATGGCCAGTGCACTCGAGATGAGCGTAGAAGCCTACGAGGATCTCTGTGGTGATGCACGAATCCGAAAGCTGGTCTCGCTGGATGCCCCTGTCGACGACGACAATGCGACTCCTCTCTCCGAGCGCATTGCTGGAGACAACGAAGATCCTACGGAACTTTGGGCAAACGCTGAACTCAAAGAGGCGATCATCGAGGCGGTTCACATGCTCCCGGTGAAAGAGAGAACCGCTGTTTCACTGTACTATCTCCACGGTCTCACCCTGAAAGAAATCGGCGAAGTACTTGGCGTTACGGAGTCTCGAGCCTGCCAACTGCGAGGTCAAGGAATCAAGAGGCTTAAGTTCCGCCTCCGAAATGCCGTTCATTAGGAAGCGAGTTCGGAAACGCTCATTCCGGCTCAACGACATTGAGGCAGGGATGAAGCGAATCCAACCCCTAAAAGCACAGTCGCCCTACGAGGCACCCCTCGATCCCGAAGCCCGAGCCACCTACGTGGCCGAGCTTCGGGAACGCTATTTGGAAGGCACTCTTGATGAGGTGCTGATTCCATCCGATGTTCGGGTACCCGACCGGTTGATGTGGGTTCTTTTTCCCCACCTCTTCCCAACGCCTAACGCGGTTGAGAACGCACCACTTTGCGCCGTGGACCTCGACTGACTGAAGTGGCGGAATCCGCATCCGCAGCCTCCAGCAAAGCCACCACTTCCTGGTGGGCGGAGTTTGGAAACATGTCGTAGGGAGTCACGCTCCGGATCACCAATCCCCCTTTGCGAAGGGTGGCCAAGTCTTTGGCAAAGGGACGCGGACTGCAGCTCACATACACCAGTCTCAACGGGTTGAGAGCCTGAAGCTTCTCCACAACACCCGGCTCGAGACCTCGACGCGCTGGATTGACGATGACTGTGGGCCGTCGTCCTGAGAGTCGGCGAGAGAGCTTGGTGAGCACTTCCTCGACTTCCCCGTGAACAAACTCAGCCGGAATATTTCCTTCCGAGGCACTCGCGCGGGCTCGGTCCACCGCTCCTCCGACAGCTTCTACACCCAGGGCCCAACCGGTGACCTTGGCTGCTGCAAGAGCAAACCCACCCACTCCGCAGTAGAGATCCACAACGGGCGTGCCTTCCTTGAGCTGACAGATCTCCAGGACATCCCTGTAGAGCCGATCCGCCATTCCTGGGTTGGTCTGGAAGAAGTCCCCAGGACCCACGTAGTAGTCGGTGTCTGCAAGCGACTCCACAATCTGTTTCTTGCCCAGCAAATGCCGTGTTCGTACCAGGCCTTCCTCATCGCGAACGAGAATTGCATTGGTGACTTCATCGTTGATGTGCAGATGGATTCCGACAATCTTGGCGTTGAAACCCGAAAGCGCTGAGGCCAGGTCTTCCAACAGTGGCGAGCGTCTCCCAGCGACCAGGGTGATCAGAATCTCTCCTGTCTTGGAGGACTGTCGCGCAATGACATGACGCAAGGTTCCCTTTCCCTCGTGGTAGGGATGGATGTCCATGTCCACAAACAAGTGGTAGATCTTCAGCACCAGTTCACGAAGATCAGCGGTAATGACCTCGCAATCCGGTATGGCCACAATGTGGCGACGACGCCCAGGTGCCCCAATCCTCGGGCTGCCCTGGTCCGAACGTCCTGTTGTCAGCTTGACAACGTGCCGGAAATTCGAAGTCTGAGGGCTCGAAACCATCGGATTTACAGCGACCCTCTCCAATCCTGCACTGCGAAGCTCAAAGGCGAGCAACTCCTTCCGCGCTTTCCTTTGCCCCTCTTGATCCAGATGCATCAAGGGACATCCTCCACAAGCTTCGTAGCGATCGCAGCTCGCCTTCACGCGGTGTGGACTGGGGTTCTTGCTGTAAAGCCAGAGCGCTGCCGTTTGATTTCGACCTCGATTCATCACGCGAATCTTGGACGTCTCCCCAGGTATTCCGCCGAAGACCATCATTGGCGGACGAGACTCCACACAGGCTTCTCCTCTTGGCATCCAGCGATTTGGGGTCACAATGTCGGACGCTGAGGCATCCGAGCGCGTTCCACCACGTCCACGAGGACCGGATCGATCCTCTCGACGTCGCGAATTGGGGCGCTTCCCACGACTTTTGTGAGGCGCTCCAGTCTTTCGATGCGGAGGTTTTGCCATAGCTTCTTCTCTTAGCTCGGATCGCGCTGTTCGAACAATTCAAGAAACACACGCAAAAAGTCTTGACACGTCCACAAACCTGTTAGAGAGTTGCAGAGACTTCTACAGTCATCTGCCTTTTTCTGCTCAGAGGCTCCACCCCGGCAGCCTTTTCACACCTCTCCTCCTCTCTCCTATGTACGCCGCAGAAGACATCCCTTTCAATGAACTGCCCCGAGGCACCGGCGAGACCGGCGCTGTCCGGGAGATTGCTGATACCCTTCGCACCGCTGGAATCGACACCACCACGCGGCTCTACGACGAAGCGCTTCAACTCGCCCGAGAGGGACACCTCGGCCGGTCGCGCGATCGCCTGAGAATGCTGCTCTGCCTCGACCCTGATGACGGTCATGCGCACCTGTTGCTTGCAAAAATCTTCGCCTGCCAGAAGCGCTGGCAGGAAGCCATTGCTGAGTTGGATGCTGCCGCTGCATGCGGTGTTCGTCTGCCGCCCGCGATGAAGAGTTCCTTCGAGAGCGCTCGTGATGCTGTGATGCAGGACTCGCGAGGAGAGCAGGTCGCTGCTCGCATTACTGCAGAGGTTCGCGCCCTTCGGGAGGAGGCGAGACGACTCCGTGTTGACCGCACTCGTCTTGAGCGGACCAACCGAGAAATGACCCGGAAAAATCAGCTCTGGATGATGGGAACCGCTGGCAGTGGGCTCCTTGCGGCGCTCGTTCTGGTCTTCAGCTTGGGCGGTGGAGAAGACGCACCCACCCTCTCCGAGGGCATGATGGCTGCCGATCCCATCTACGCCGAGTACGGTGTGGAAACCACACAACATCTGGTGCCCACCATCGAGCCCACGCCCGAGCTCAACTTGGACGCTCCTGCGCTCAACTTGGTCCCCGCCTCCACACCCGAGCCGACTGCAGCCGCTATCGTGCCCACACCGGCACCGGTAGAGGTCGCTGCAGCACCTGCTGGGACCTCCGAAACAAGCAGCTACAACCCCAATGTCAACCTGCCCACCACCTACACAGTGGGGCAAGGAGACAACATCGGGAAAATCGCACAAAAGATGTACGGCAAGTATTCGCTCTGGCCACACATCCGTGACGCCAACTCCGAGGTCCTCGGAGGCTCCATTGACCTTCAAATTGGAATGGAGCTCAGCATCCCCGAACTTTAAATTTCTGGATTTTGGAGGCGCGGAGCAACGGATGCTCCCCTCCCCTCAGCGGTTTCCCCTGTGCCAAGGTCCGCTGTGGTGACTTGAGAGGGCCGACTTGGACGGACGGAGTCGGCCCTCTCATACCAGAACTTTTCACCGATTTGCTTGCTCAGCCTCGATCTGGCTGATTCTTGTCAAGCGACGCTTGCTCGGACTGTATCCATTCAAGTCGACAGCCTTTTTGTAGTAGACCCGGGCTTGATCGTAGTTCTTCTGTCTGAAGAAAATGTCTGCCTTCCGATGGAGTCCATACGCCATTGGGGCCTCTTCCAAGGGCATGCCCAAGAACGCATCAATCGCTGCGTGCGCTTCATTCAACTGGTTTTGTCTCAGGTGAATCGTCGCTCGGTAATAGTGAACACGATGGTTGTCGGTATCCACGGTGAGAATGTGGTTGATGGCCTCGTGAGCCGCCGGATAGCGTCGCACTCTCATCAGCATCCGAACGCGCAGAAGCCCATTGATGACATTGTTGGGATAGCGGTGATGGAGCCTTTTCGAATAGCCCAGCGCCTTCCGAGGCTTGCCTGACTCGCTGTAGATGTAAGCCAGGGCAAGAGAGGCGCCTGGGGCCACAAAGGCACCCTTTTGCTCTACGTTTTCAATCATTGCGATGCCCTGGGCGCGTCGATCCTCACCCTCTGGAATCAGTGGAGAGCTCTGACCGATCACGGTTCTCCAGTAGAAAAACAGACCGTAGCCCAAGTCCGGATCCACAAAATCGGGTGCGGTCTCTTCCAGTGCACGAAGAGACGTCAATGCCTCCAGTCCTTTTCGCATGGAGGCTACGTAGTTGTTCTTACGCATCTCGTGGATCGCTTCGATTCCAAGGACCCCACCTTTCAGAAAATACTCCCAAGCCTCGTTTCCAGGAACGGCCATTGCCGCCTCCAAGTCGCGAACAGCAAGCGAGGCATGGGCCTGGTACTGGCGCTCGAATCGGTAGTCGAAATTTTCGAGCATCAGGCACTGAAAAATCAGCATGCGTCCCACATTTCCGAGAGCCAGCTCGGGATGATCCCGCTGAATCTCTGCAAAAGCGGTTCGAGCGCCTCGATAATCTCGAGCGTAGACCAGCTTCAAGGCCTCACTTGCTCGCTGAACGTGCTGCGGGTCCATGTTTAAACTTGCGGCAGCGTGACGAATATTGGGAGAGAGGCCTAAGGCAGGTGAGGGCTTGTCGACTCGAATCTCGGGCGGAACAATGAGGTCGGGAGTGGTCTGGGCATGCGCGAGGGTGGCCCCGAACAAGGCCACTCCAAAACCCAGGAAAAGTCGGCAAAAACGGGACATGTCAACTCCTCAATGCGTGGATTTTCTCCTCCAGCGCATCCAGCAGGTCCCGCTCGAGGAAACGCCCGCTAAGCTGCGCGATTTCACGCAGTCCCGTTGGGCTGGTGACATTGATTTCCGTGAGAAAATCTCCGATCACATCAATCCCTACGAACAAGAGTCCTTCTTTCTTCAACCGAGGTCCCAACTGCCGACAAATTTCATGATCCCGTTCGGACAGCTCACAGCTGACAACGCGGGCTCCAACATGCATGTTCCCGCGATGGTCGCGACCCGAGGGAACTCGGAGGAAAGCCCCCAGGGGGTCTCCATCAATCAAGATGATGCGTTTGTCACCCGTTTTTATTTCGGGCAAGTAGCGTTGAACGATGCAGTATTCGTGTTCTTCCGAGGTCATCAACTCAGCGATGGCCCTTAAATTTCCATCGTCTGCGTGGGTCACCAAGACACCGCGACCACCATTGCCATCCCACGGTTTCACCACAACACGTTGATGCTCCTCCGTAAAATCGAGGATTTCTTGAATGCGATTGGTGACGGTCGTCGGGGGGCACAAATCAGGCCACTGGAGCGCATACATTTTTTCATTCGCGCATTTGATGGACCTGGGATCATTGAGCACCAAGGTCGTTGGTGGCGCAAGATCCAAGATGTACGTGCTGAAAATGTAGTGGATGTCGAAGGGCGGATCCTTTCGCATCCAGATGCAGTCGAACTCGCCCAACTCCATTGCTACGGAGTCCTGGGTGGTAAAGAAGGGTGCCTCATCGGAGGTTGAGACCGGTTCGGCCTGTGCGATGGGACGACACTGAATCACCTGCAGGTCATCGGGAGTGCACCAAAAGGTGGTCCAGCCCCGACGGGTTGCCTCCAGCATCATCACGTAAGTCGAGTCGCCCGCCACATTGATTGTGGAGAGCGGATCCATGACGAAAAGCACCCTCAAGACATCACCTCGTCCTAAAAGAGAACCGAGAACCCCACATTGAAGCGATGAGCCCAGTAGCGAGGATGGATTGTGGCATTGTCGTAGTGAAATTCATAGGTCAAGGCCGTCTTGATCTCCACATCACTTGCTTGAACAATCGCATAGCCGACCGCTGTTTTCGCATACGTCTGAAAGGTCATGGGGGTTTCCCCGATGAGCCGAATGCCGGGTCGTAGACCCACGTCCAGTGAGGCGAACTGAGGTCGATCCTGGGGCGTGTAGGCGCCAATTTCGAAGGGAATTCCCATGGAAAGAAGAACGCTCGTACCCTCTTCTTCCGGAAACAAAAACCTCGTCCTCAAGTCCAACCCGAGCTGGCCCTGGATCAAATCACCCCAAATGGGAAAGCGCACACCACCCTCCCCCGCGGTGATGTCAAGAAAGCCTGCTTCAACATCGTAGTCCAGACTTCCTGCTCGGTAGGAGGCCTGAACCAAGGACGTTTCGAAACCACGGGTACCCTGAAGGACAGAAAGTTCAATGCGGTCGATGCTCGCTACCGGATTGCTCTCCCCCAAGATCATGGCCACCTCAAAGGGAGCCCAGACCACCCTGTTCTTGCCCTCAGTGCTTCGAACAGGCTCTACGTCCAGCTCCAAGAGAAACTCTGCGCCATTGGCATCCAGTTCTGCCGTTCCACCCAAATGGGCACCACCAAAGCCCGCTGCCAGGGCAGAGGGCGCACTCAATAAAAACAGTGTGTACATCATCGCCTCCAAGCATAGCATCCAGACTCTGCTTCGAGGGATTCATTCATCTCAGCTACTTTCCAATGCAGAACCGAGAAAAAAGAGCATCCAGGACCGCTTCTCGGCTGTCTCTCCCCACAATGGCGTCCAAGGGCTCCAGCGCAGCATAGAGACGTTCCGCCGCTACTGCGAGCCCGGCCTCTCCCCGATGGGCGTCGAGCGCCTCCTCCACCCGGTGGGCAACACCAATGAGTAAATCTCGCTGGCGTTGGGAGGCGATGATCAGACGAGCCCCACCAGGAAGCTCCCCCACGAGTTTTTCAGAAATCTTCTCGGCAAGTGTCTCCAAACCATGACCCGTTTGAGCG
>JAYXVV010000059.1:0-14142 GCA_036021505.1 Myxococcota bacterium
GACAATGCTGGCGTATGACCTGAGTCACAGGTAAACTGGACCCGGCAACAAGGGGTCTCCATGAAAGTCGCACTGATCAATCCCACTCCGATTGACCACTACTCACCCTGCATCCGCACCTTGTCGGCGCATTTGAAGCAGCACGGGCATGAGGTCAAGCTGATTTTCCTCCCGTGCGACAACTACAACACTCGCTTTGACCCGGGCTACATCAAGCAGATGAAGCAGTCGTTGGTCGAAGACCTTGTGGAGTGTGTCTCGGACTGCGACCTCGTCGGAGTTTCCTTTCTCACCTCCATGTTCGACGTCGCGGTGCAGGCCACACGGGCCATTCAGAAAGCCATGCCGGAGATGCCCATCTGCTGGGGGGGATTCCACCCCTCCACCATGCCGCAGCAGGCACTCGAGTTCGTCGACATGGTTTGTGTTGGTGAGGGAGAAATGCCCTTCCTCGAACTTGTTGAACACTTGGAGGCCGGAAAGGAGCCTTGGGACATTCGAAATTGGTGGTTCAAGAAACCCGATGGAAGCGTGGTCTCCAATCCGCACCGACCCTTAGTTCAAGACTTGGACACCCTCCCCTACCAAGACTTCGACCTCGAGGATGACTGGACCTGGGACCCTGAAACCCACGCCAACCTGATCAAAATCGAGTGGGACACCTTCAAGCACATCATCCCCACCTACCCTGACCGGAACGGTGACCTGCGCATCTCCTACAAGACCATGATCACCCGAGGTTGTCCTCACAAATGCAGCTACTGCGGCGTGGCCTTCAACCACGACCTCTACAAGGGCCAGCGTTATCTTCGGCGGCGCTCCGTAGAGCACCTCATCGGCGAGATCAAACAGATCATGCGCCGCTACCCCGAGATTGGCATCATTCACTTCCAAGACGACGTGTTCTTCTCGACGTCCACCGAGGAGATCGTGAAGTTCGCTGAGGAGTGGAAGAAAGAGATTGGAATGCCTTTCCGAGCCCAGTGCTCCCCGGCAACCATCAACGAGGAGAAATACGCGGCTTTGATTGACGCCGGACTCTGTTTCACGGAGCTGGGGATCCAGACGGGCTCGGCGGAGACCATGCGGATGTACAAGCGCGGCATGACCAATGAGCAGCTGCTCAAGGCCGTGAACATCATCTCCAAGTACAAAGACTACATTCAGGTACCGGACTACCACTTCATTCTGGACAACCCATGGGAGTCGACCGAGGACGTCATGAAAGGACTCCGATTGGTCTGTACGCTGCCACCACCGTACAACCTCCTGCCGAGTTCACTCATTTTCTATCCGGGGACGGAGTTCTACCACAAGGCCTTGGAGGACGGCTACGTCACCGACGAATACCAGGAGGTCTACCGGGCCTCGTTCCACACCCCACGTGGAAACTACTTGAACTTCCTCTTCTTTTTAGCGCTGTTCAACAACATGCCGAAGGGCGTCGTCCAGATGATGGGGTCCGAGACCATGGTCCGTCGCTTCAATCAAAAGCGCTATGACAAGCTCTGGGGTCGCCTCTATCAAGTGGGAGAGAAGGCTCGGTTCGTCAAGCAGTTCGCCACCTTCGCCACCAAAGGAAAACTCCTTGAGATCACGAGCATGAGAGAGCTGTCTCGTGTCGCGAACCAGATGAAGTAGCAGGACAGACCTCCGCTCCTACAACGGACTCCCATCCGGTCGAACAGCACCCGCGGGATAGGGCGACTTGTTCTCCTCCACCACGAACTTCTGCATTCCTTCCAGCGTCTGAAGAACCTGGCCCGGTGCAAACCGAGCAGCCAGCGATGCCGGAACGCGGCCTCCTGGCGCGGAGGACACGACGTACTCCACCAGCGTCGTCCCGTCAGAGAGAGGAACCAGCAGCCACGCTCCCACCGTCCACTCCACGGGAGTCCCCTCCTCCTCGTAGGAGGCATAAGGGGTTCCCCTCAGAGACACGTCCTTCACGTCCTCCCAAGCCACTTCCCAGAGAGAACCGCCGCTGGCCCTGTATGCCTCGCTTCCATGGGTGGCCCGCGTGATCCAGTAGCGATCCGAGAAAGGTCGAGGAAGCTCAAGAGTCTGGAAGATCAGCCGTCCGTTGTGGAAAGGCTGACCCTGCAGGATGGTGGAGACGCCCAAGGAAAACTTTCCATCCATGGCCTCCTCGTGAACAATCGCGGCCCAAACCTTCTCAACCGGATGATTGAATACGGTCAGGCCCCATCCTTGCCCCTGCTCTTGCCCTTCATCAATAAAGATCCCCGACACGGGAGTACCGCTGAGCGCCTCTAAGTATTGAGCATCCGTGATGTTGGGACGCGCCTTGAAGACGAGATGGCCGCGGTGAGCATCCAAGGAGCGAATCTCCCCAAGCAGCTCCTCGGGAGTCGCCGCATAAAGGGGTTCTACGAGCATTTGCGCCCCAAGCAGCAAAGCGCCTGCAGCAAATACGCGGTCCAAACATCGCGTTTTGACCTGAGCAGAGGTAGGGGTATTAAAAGGAAACCAGCACGTCATGAGTTCTCCAACCAACCTTGCCAAGGTACGTCTTCATAACAAGCTTCGCTTGTTGGGCATTCCTCTGTTTCTTGGCGGGATTATCGGCCTTGGTACTTCCATCACCCTTGTGGTGCAGGACCAAGCAACTTGGCACCTCATTCTCTGGTGCTTCGGAGCCACCCTGACTGGGCTGGCCACCTTTGGCAATCACAACGACAACGCAATCGCATGGATGCTTCTTTGTGACCCCGAGGAACTCAGCGAACAAAACCGGTCGGAACTCGATGAGGAGTTGGCTCATGACCGCTCGGGAACTCTAGCCAGTACCCCGACCCCTAAGCTTGCCGCGTTCATCACTCTTTTCGCCCTTCTGCTTCAGGCCGCTGCTGGCTACAAACTTTTCCAGGTTCTTGGATGACATCATCACGCATCGCCTATGTGGGCTCCGACCGACAGCTTCATGTGGTCCGTGCAGACGGGGAAGAGCCAGCGCAGTGGACGTTTTCGCTCGCCAACAACCCCCTTCTTGTGTGGGGGCAGCCCGACCTTGCCCCTCAGGGGTATGCATGGCCATGCTGGAGTCCTGACGGGACCAAGATCGCCTGTTTTCAGCTTCCTTCAGACCAAAATCCCGAGGATCCCGTAGAGCTTCATGTCTTGGAGGACGGAGGGTTAAAGCAGCAAGAGCTCCTCCAAGTCCCTGGTCGGATCCCTGTCTACATGAACTGGCAGCCGCAGGGAGAAGGGTTGGCGGTCCTGCTTCAAGGCGAGGACCAGATGGAGCTGGCCTACTGCAGCTTGGATGCCCCTGGAAAGCTGCGACTGCTCTACCAAGCCGCGCCCCTGTTTTTCGATTGGGGCCCACAGGCTCGTTTTTTGTATGTGCATGCCGGTACACCCAAAGAACCGGAAATGAACACACTTGTGGTTCGCGACAGCTTGGGAGTCCTTCCTGACGAAGTCCTTCCGCAATTGCCAGGCCGCTACTGCAGGCCGCTAGTCATCGGAGACCGGGTGGTTCACGTGGCCCACGCGGGTGGAGTCGAGCGGCTGGTCTGCTCCAATCTTCAGGGAGAGCAAGAAAATCTGCTCCTCGAGTACGAGGGACTCGGAGCCGTGATGCCTGCCCAAGATCGAACCAGCATCGTCTTCTCGTGCGCACCGGATGCAGGAAACTCTCCCTACCGCGGGGCTACCCTCATGAGCCTCGACGGCCTGAGTTCGGAACGGCTCACCAACGACGAACTGCTCTGCTTTTTCTGGTCGGATAAAGGCCAACAGCTGATTTATGCTCGCCTTCTCCCCGAGTCCTCTTGCTTGGCCTGGTACTCGGTACGAAGCCACTCGACCCCCGTCGAGCTCGTTCGGTTTCGTCCGTCACGAGAAATGCTCTACTACCTCCATTTTTTCGACCAATTCGCAGAGACACACAAACTCATTTCCTCCGACGGAAGGTTCCTGGTCTTTTCGGGCCTTCTGGAGTCCGATGCACCGGAAAACAAACCGAAGATTCATGTCCTCGACCTCCGAGAGGTCAAAGAACCCACTGTGGTTGGAGAGGGCAGTTTTGGGTGTTTCGAGCCCTGACTTCGGGGCTGAAATTCCTGATTAAAAAAGTTTCACTGAATCGCCATTGCATCGCATCGCGGCCTTCGATAGTCCTATGACATACCAAAGGAGCGCCAATGGCCATTGTAGACCTTTTAGCCGGACTTGTTTCCGGTCCCGCATCTCGCGTTGTCGAGGCCCCTGTCCGCGAACTCGTGGATGAGATTCTGCGACAGCAGGACATTGCCCGCCCCCATGAGGTGGCTCAGCTGAAACGAGAAATCCAGGGACTCGGCAAAGAGCTTGAAGGCCTTGTTGGCAAACTGGAAACCATCCAGAAGGCGCTGGATGGACTGCAAGCCCAAACCGGGACTCCCGCCGCTGTTGCAGCCACTACCGAGGTGCCTGAGGCGAAAGCCAAGCCTGCTGTGAAGCCCGCGGCTGAGAAAGCTCCCGCCAAAAAAGCAAAGGCTAAGCCCTCGGCTGAGAAAGCTCCCGCCAAAAAAGCAAAGGCCAAGCCCGCGGCTGAGAAAGCTCCCGCCAAAAAAGCAAAGGCCAAGCCGGCAGCGAAGAAAACTGGAAAAAAGGTGGCCACCAAGGAGGCGACTCGCAAACGCGGGCGTCCAAGCCTTGCGGAACTTGGCTGCAAAGTGAAGGGCTGCAACGGAAAACACCGTTCCAAAGGCTTCTGCTCCAGCCACTACCAGCAATGGCGCCGAGGACGACTCGAGGGTTTCGTCGGTCCAGAAGGCCTGGCTGCAAAAGGCAAAATCGTCGTTCAAGTCGACAAGAAACTCGCCGGGAGCGCCGTGGTGTTTTCCGGAAAAGGCGACGGTCTCAAGGTCAAGGTCAACAAAGAGGCCGTGAGCTACAAGCTGGTCTCCTAAGCCCTCCCATTTTCTGATTCAAACCACTCTCGCGACGCAGGGCGTCGATGGAGGACAGTATGCGTGCGTTGCTTGACCGCCTGGGTATCCAGGCTGAAAACCCGGGTCTCTACATCGGAGGGCCGCGGCCCACTTCTGGCGAGTTGGTCCACTCCACCAACCCCACCACCGGGGAGGTCATCGCATCTGTCCGACTGGCGACCAAGGAGGACTATGAGCGCTGTACGGAGAACTCCGAGAAGGTCTTCCAATGCTGGCGGATGCTTCCTGCCCCAAAGCGTGGAGAGATCGTTCGAGAAATGGGCAATGCTCTTCGAGACCACAAGGAGGACCTCGGAGCCCTCGTCAGTCTCGAGGTGGGCAAGATTTTGGCTGAGGGCCACGGAGAAGTCCAAGAGTCCATCGACATTGCTGACTTTGCTGTCGGTCTCTCCCGACAGCTCTACGGACTCACCATGCACTCGGAACGACCGGGGCATCGCATGTATGAGCAGTGGCACCCACTCGGACCTGTTGGCTGCATTACGGCATTCAACTTCCCCAATGCCGTCTGGGCATGGAACGCGATGCTCGCTGCTGTCTGTGGAAACACGGTTGTCTGGAAGCCCTCACTGAAGGCTCCATTGACCGCAATTGCAACGCAGAACATTCTCGAGCCAATCCTTGCAAAACATGGATGGCAAGGCCTCTTCAACCTGATCATCGGGTCGGATTCCGAGGTGGGTGAGTCCATGATTCACGACCGACGCTATCCGCTTATTTCAGCCACAGGCTCGACCCGTATGGGGCGTCACGTGGGTCAAGCGGTCGCAAAGCGACTCGGGCGCAGCCTTCTGGAGCTTGGCGGCAACAACGCCAGTATTGTGGAGCCCAATGCTGACCTGCAGCTGGCAATGTCGGGTATCGTCTTCGGCGCAGTTGGAACTGCTGGCCAACGCTGCACAACCACTCGACGGGTATTCCTCCACAAGGACATCGCTGAGAGCATGACGCAGAAGCTGGTCAACGCCTACGGCCAGGTCCGCATTGGCGATCCCCTGGACACCGCGACCCTCATGGGTCCCCTTATTGACGAGGACGCGGTTCAAATGTACGAAAAAGCGATCGCTGACATCAAAGCGGCTGGCGGAGAGATTCTTTGCGGCGGCAAGCGTGTCGAGGGGCCGGGCTCATTTGTTGAGCCAACTCTTGTGAAGGCCACACCCGACATGGAGGTCTGCCAACACGAGACTTTTGCTCCGATCTGCTACTTGTTCGAGTACGACAGCCTCGAGCAAGCCATCGCCTGGCAGAACGATGTCCCTCAGGGGCTGTCCTCTTCCATCTTCACCGATTCGTTCCGATCTGCTGAACGGTTCCTGAGCCATGAGGGTTCCGACTGTGGAATTGCCAATGTGAACATTGGTACCAGCGGTGCTGAGATCGGCGGAGCCTTCGGAGGTGAGAAAGACACGGGTGGAGGACGAGAGTCGGGCAGCGACTCCTGGCGAGCCTACATGCGTCGCCAGACCAACACCTTGAACTGGAGCACCGAGCTGCCTCTGGCACAGGGCATTAAATTCGATCTCTGATGGTTGAGATGGGACAAAAAAGTCGCCCTCCATGTGAACTGCGGCAGTTTTGGTCCACACGACAGGAACTCCATCCCTTCCTCACGCGGGAGATCCGACTAACTACCTGAAATTTGGTTAGGTCGATCCTGGCACGGCTGTTGCAATGTTTCGGACCGAAGCTTTCAACACCGTTCCAACCAAGGAGAACCCCAAATGTGGAACCAACTTCAGCGCTTCTTCAAAGAGGAAGAAGGCCAATCAACCGTCGAATACATGCTCCTCATCTCCGTGGTTGTGATCGCCATTGTGGCAGCAGCCTATGTCTTCTTGGAGCCCTTCCAGAGCGGCGTCTCCGAGTTGGGTGAGGACGTCAAGGGCGGCCTGAACTCCGGTCAGATTGCTGGTGCAGGAACTGCACGATGACCGCTTGATTGGTATCTGCGATACCAACCGCAAGAAAAGGGGCGCAGTCGAGGGACTGCGCCCTTTTTTTCAATTTTCGAGGAACCTCCATCCTTTTGTCATCGTCCTGACGCCAAAAGAACAAAAAAAGGGCCCTTCATCCTTGCGAGTCCCCCAACAACCGCGTATGTTGCGGGCGCTTCAAATGTAGGCCACTCGGCCATAAAACACTCTGTGGGAGACACAACCATGAAACTGCTTGACGCACGCATCGCCCTTCTCATGGGCACCTTTGGAATGCTTGCTGTTGGCTGTGGTGGCAAGACGGACGACGGTACTGACACCGGTGAGCCAGCTGACACCGACACCGACACCGACACTGACACCGACACCGATACCGACTCGGATGCCGACGCAGACACCGGCGACTCGGGCATTGATACCGCCCGCTACGGTTTCTGGTTCGAGGGCTCTGGAGAGGCCACCCCAAGCTCTTACGAGGGCTCACAGACGACTGGCTACTACAGCGTCACCTACGACCGTGTCATCTGCTCCTACATCTGGGAAGCACAGTCCGGAACCCCCCTCAGCGACTGCGCCGAGTGCTCCTTCGCATTCGAGATGGACTACGCGAACGCCGTTGTTGGCGACGGTGAGTTCTGCAGCAACGGTTGGGAAGACCAGCCTGGACCACAGGTCGACGCCGACGGCAACGTTGTCACCCAGAGCTGGGGCCACGCTCCCACCTTCTCTTACCAGGGAACCGACTACGTTGACGTTCTGATGTTCCTCTTTGGCGATGGCCAGGGCGGTACCGTCTGGAGTGCCTTTGGACTCGACGGCAGCTCCACTGCTGAAGAGACCAGCGACGGCTACACCTGGGAATACATGTCCTCGCTCTACAGCACCGCGGACATGATCTACGCCGCATACTAAACCGGCAGACACCGTCTGTTGACGGTAGGAACAAACCCCTTGAGTGCCTTGTGCCTCAAGGGGTTTGTGTCGTTTTGGACCCCTGAAAGGCTCACGCCTTCGGCCTCCGGTGGCCTACGGAGCAGTCGAAGTCCCGCTCTCTCTGGCCTTCTTTGCAGCGAGTGCTCGCTGATAGGTCTGCTGAGCCTCTTCATCTTGGCCATCACGACTGAGGTGATTTGCCTGGAGCATCAACAGATTGGGATGTTCTGAATCCCGACTGAGGCCTTCAAGCACCAGCGCTTTCGACCGCTCGTGCTGTTTGGCATTCCAAAGTGCCTGGGCGTGACTGTGGATCAACTCCAGGCTCTGCGGCGCCTGTTTCCTCAGGTATTCCCAGTGGGGAAGCTGCTCCGCGTACCGCTTCTGCTCTCCCAGCACCCTCAGAAGAAGACGACGGGTTCGCAAGGAGGCCGGGTAGTCCCGCAGTTCATCGCGAGTCAAACGAACAACATCTTCATCAACTCCAGCGGCGAGAGCCATCATGGCCAGTGCATGCCGAATGCCCTGCCGTGGAAACTGAGCCTCGAGCCCAAGGCGGAGGTACCGCTGAATCTGACGAATTTCGTCCTCTGTCTCGTATTCTGACTTTCCAGCCATCTGAAGACCGAGAAACCCTGCGATCACCGCAGAATCCGGGTGCCGATCCATAAACTCCTCGCCGAGAGCAATCGCTGCCTGGGATTGACCTCGCATGAACAGCGAGCTCATCAAGAGCTCCAGTGCACGGACCGAAGAGGGGTTGAGATCGTAGACCATCCGCGCATAGCGATCCACAGTTTCGAAGTCGCCCAGGGACCCGGCATTGACTGCGATGGTGAGCATCAGATTGACGCTGTCGGGCCAGTTCGCAAGTGCCCTCTCAAGGACTTCATTGGCCTGTTTGGGCTGGTTCAGCTTCGTGTAAAGGCGAGAGAGACGCATGTACGATTCAAGAATCGTAGGCTCCATCTCAATCGCATTCTCCAACATATCGACAGCTTCCTCGGATTCGGGAGTGGATTCGCCTCCCTCGAATCTGTCCGCGAAAGCCGCGGCGCCGAGGATCAGCTTGAGGACATCTGCCCGATCCTTGACGTCGATGGAACTGGTGGAATCCGACCAACCATCCACCCCTTCCACATAGCCGAGCGCAGCGAGCTTCTGCGCCGTCTCGGAGTCGATTTGGAGGCTGGGTGCTGCCGGGGGGGAAGCCTGAAACGCGTCTAAAATTCCTGACAGACGCTCGGTTTCACCACTGCGATCCCCGGCCAGATTCGAGGTCTCGGACCAGTCGCCCAGCTGATCGTAGAGCTCTGGACGGGGCTGCCGAATGTACTTCTGATCCCCATCCACCACTGCAACGTGGGGTGCCCATGCGTAACGCTTGAGAAGCTCGTAGCTCTCCATGTAGATCGGCTGAGGATTTCCAGGCTGAACCTTTCCATCGAGCCCCTCGGGGACACCAATTCCGAGATGATCCAGCAGAGTCGGAAACACGTCGACCAAGCCTACGGGTTGGTCTTGAACTTCGACGGGGACGTTGGGCCCAGAGAGAATGAGAGGAACATGCTGGGTGCTGTTGTAAACGAACAAGCCGTGGGTCAACTCACCGTGCTCCCCCAGACTCTCTCCGTGGTCCGCGGTGATGACCCAGACCACCTGCTCCTCACCGACCGCTTTTTTCAGGCGTTCGATTTGATCGTCCATGTAGGCGATCTCTGCATCGTAGAGATCCACGCCGTCTTTACGATACTCATCAGGAGGCTGCAGTGGCTCATGCGCATCGAACAGGTGTACCCACAAGAAATAAGGAGCGTCGTCTTTTTTCTCGTTCAGAAAACCAATGGCGTCGTTGATCACGTCCTCAGCAGGTCGCTCCTGACGCCAGGCATTCTTGTGCCGGTCCTCCGCTCGAACGCTAATCTCCTGGGCGTAGGAATCAAAGCCCTGCCCAAACCCCCATGAGGATTGGGTCACAAAGGCCGCTACACTGGCCCAGGTTTGGTAGCCCTCGTCTCGAAGCACCTCAGCAAGCGTCTGAAATTCATCGCCCAAAACATCGGTGGAATTCGACCGCACCTTGTGGTTGTGAGGATAAAGCCCGGTCAGCAGGCTCGCGTGGGAGGGTATGGTCAGCGGAACAGGGGCGTAGGCTCGTGTGAACCGCTGGCCCGACGCTGCCAGACCGTCGAGGGTCTCGGTTTGCGCTGCCTCGTACCCATAGGAACCCAGCCGATCCGCCCGGGTGGTATCGAGGGTGACCAAAATCACACTGGGAGAGGAGGCAGCAGTCGGTGGCGCTTCCCCACCACCGCAGGCCCCTGCAAAACCGGAGAGAAAGGCAAGCCAACGGTAACGTTTCATGGTGTGTCTCCTGCCCTACCAAAGGGGATCAATCGCTGCAGGGAGCGATTCGGGTTGGACTGAACCATCGCGTACATTTGCTCCCGCATCTGCATTTCCTCTTGATTCCCTTCTTTGTGCGCCAGATACCACGCAGACGCCACAACGTCTGCCCTCAGGGGAGCATTCTGCTGCAAACGGCCAAGGGTCTCACGGGCCTCAACAAACTCTCCCTGATCTGCCAGGATGCGAACCCGAACAGAGTCCATACCTACCACACCAACGTTCACCTTGGCGATGGTGTTGGCCGCCTCATTGGCATTGGAGAGAAGCCCCATCCGCCTGTACATCTCCGCCCTCAGGACCCGGACGGGTGAGAACTGAATCCCCATTACGACCGACCTCTCCGAATCCCGCATGGCCCCCTCAAAGTCACCAACATCCAAGGCCAGCCGAGCGCGAAGGTACCAATTCATCTGGCTGCGTTCCGGCTCAACACGATCCCACTCATCAAGCAGCCGATCCGCCTCTTCGACCAAACCTTTCCCGAGTGCGATTTGAAGCTTCAACACGAAGACACTGGAGTGGAGTGGATCCAACTCCAAAGCACGATCAAAGGCCTCTCGGGCTGCAAACCGATCGCCCTCGCCCAAGTGATACGACGCCAAGGTTGAAAAAGCAGCGACTGTAGGCGGCGCCAAAAGAACCCGCTCTGTTTGCCAATAAACGGCATCGGTGTAGGCACCCGAGCGAGCAAAACAAGCGGAGAGGGCCTCCAGAACATCACGGTTTGCTACCCGGGTGTGCTGTTGTGGGAGGAGGAGTTTCTCGGCTTCCTCGCAGTCATTGAGAAGCGCTCTCGCACGCACCAAACCTGCCAGAAAACGCTTGGAACGCGGCTTTCTCGCCAAGCCTTCCTCAAAAATCTCCGCCGCTCGTTCATACGAACCTGACTCGATGGCACGCTCACCCACCAGCTGGGTTTTGGAGGGCAGGCGAATCTGGCTGGGCCCTCTTGGCGCTTCCTGCCCCTGTGCCAACGAGTCGCTGAGAACCAGCAACAAGATGCTCCAAGTCAATGCACGCACCACAACCTCACCTTGGGCGCAGTCTATCGCATCCATGCCGGAGCCCCAAGTTTCTGGGCGAAGTTCCGATCCCCTCTCCAGACAGACCACTTCGCCCACTCTGCGAACCTGCAGACACTGGCACAGGAGCTCCATGTGAAGCAGACGATTTCCAAAGACAGAACCGAACTCGCTCAACTCCTCACGCGACTCGTCGGAGAACCTGATGACACTCAGCTTCGCTATCAAGCTGCGAGGCTGGCCCTGCGCGTGGCCTTAGAGGAGAACGACTCGAGTGCATCCGATCTTCTCGACAGCCTCTTGGCAACCCCCTCTTCGGTGACGACACTGCCTCACTCTCAGGAGCAACTTTACCTGCGCGCCACCGCCCGAGCGGCACGAAGAGCGATTGTCTCCATGGAAAAATCCGCTAGCACGCGGAGTGCGAACCATCTCCTTAAGACGGCCTGTGCAGACCCAACGGCACTGCGCGATCTGATCCGCAAGCGAATCGAGGTCGGCCAGCTTCAACTGGCCCAGTGCATCTCCAGAGTCGGGATTTCGCGCCACCCCAGCGATCCCAGCCTTCAAGAAATTGGAGAAGAAATTTCTGTCCGACTCCAGGAGACATTGCTTCCCGCACCCATTCCTTTTCCTGTGCAGCATCAATAAGGCTCCAAAACCAACCTGAAGTCGCGCTACACTGGGAGGAGCAGGCCATGTCGGTCTGTGGCACCCCTTCCCACCTGTTCGCTGCAGGTGCCCGATTCAAGGAAGCCGAATGGATCAGGCAGGTTCTGGACTCTCTCTCAATGGGTCTTCTGGGCGCTCGATCCCCACTCTGCCTTCCGGAGTTTTCTTGATTGTCCGAGCTGCAGGAGACCCCGAAGTTTCCCTGCAAAAGCTCTCAAGCATCATCTCTCGGGAGCCGTCCTTCACCATCCAACTGCTTCGTATCTCCAACAGTGCGATGTTCAGCTTGGACAAAGAGGTGACCTCCATCCAGCAGGCCACCATCAAGCTCGGAGCGAGGTCGATTCGAAACCTGGCCGTCGCACAAGCCGTGCGCTCGGCAACCACAAACCTGGATTTCGGAGATTTCGACGGCAACCAGTACTGGGAGGATTCCCTGAGAAGGGGCGTCGCCTGTCGAATCTTGGCGGAAACGGCCGGCTATGAAGATCCCGTGGAGGCGTTCACTGTCGGCCTGATTCAGGACATCGGCACACTCTTCTTGGCCTACCTCTACCCGGAGCGTTCCAGCGCCCTGCAGGAGATCCGAAGCCTTCCCGGTGCCCGCCGTCTCGAAGAAGAGAGGCGGGTTTGTGGCGGTACGCACACGGAGATGTTTGAGAAACTCGCGGCCAACTGGAGCTTCCCCCCCGACCTGACGGAGGCCTGCGTCCACCACCACGACCGAGCATCCACCACCTCGGGGCGGCGAGTACAACGCCTCATTCAACTCGCTCATGCGGCAGATTCAGTAGCGGATATTTTCCAGACAACGGCATCAAGTGCCTCACTGCGGTACGCGAAATCCTTCCTCAAACAGCTCCCTGCGAGAAAGAAACTCGACCTCGAGGGGCTCATTACTCAAATCCGTGGCGAAATGAACCATGCGGCGAATGAGCTTCAGATTCATATCGAGAAGCAGCCCACCTACGAGGAGCTCATTGAGCAAGCCAATGCCTCTCTGCTCTACATCAATGACAATTACGAGCAGATCACCCAGCAGCTCCAGCAGCTTCTCGCGGAAAAAGAGGAACTGACCCGACAGCTGAAAAAGGCCAACGTCAAACTCAAGAGACTGGCGTCGACGGATCCTCTTACTGGGGTCGCCAACCGAAGGCGATTTACCGAACTTCTTCAGGAAAGCCTGGGTCAGTCGGAGCGTACCGGGTCACCGCTCTCGGTGGTCATGCTGGACGTGGATCACTTCAAGCGCATCAACGACACCTACGGCCATGCTGTGGGGGACCAGGTCCTCATCACACTCTGTGAGCGCCTGGAGGCCAATCTCCGGCCCCACGATGTGATTGGACGACTGGGTGGAGAAGAATTCGCCATCTTGCTGCCCGCCACGGCTGCGGACGTCGGTCAGATTGTCGCCGAGAGGCTGCGGCGCTCTTTCGAGATTGGAGCCATCCACACCGAGCAGGGAGCGATTCGTTTCACGGCCTCATTCGGGGGAGTAAGCGTGGCCAAAGATGGTGAGACACCCCAAGGGGATGTGCTTCTCAACACGGCTGACAAATGCCTCTATGCAAGCAAAGAGGGCGGTAGAAATCGGGTGACTTGGGGGATCTGATCGCCCTCACTGGATCCTCGCCACAAAACACGGTACTCTCTCCTTGCAAACGGGTGCGCGACCCATCAGATTCATTCCTCTCGCTGCGCCCCTCTCCCGCCCCCTCTCCCGCCGGCCCTCCATGCAACAGCCTGAGATCATTAAGCGTTCCCCGCCAAGTAGCGGGGACACCCGAGACACCGCCTTCCAAGGCACTGGAGTTCTGGAAGTCCTTCCGGATGGTTTTGGTTTCCTTCGAGGTTCGGAGGACAACTACCAACCGGGTGCCGACGACATCTATGTCTCGCCCTCTCAAATCCGCAGGTTCGACCTCAAGACCGGAGATGTTCTGGTGGGTATGGTCCGACCCCCAAAGGAAGGTGAGCGCTACAACGCTCTCATTCAAGTCAGAGAGGTCAACGGCTGCGATCCTGACACAGCGAGAGGAACCCCTACATTTGATGAACTGAAAGCCGTGCACCCGACCACGCGACTGCCTCTCGGATCG
The DNA here is from genome assembly GCA_036021505.1 of Myxococcota bacterium. GTDB lineage: Bacteria > Myxococcota_A > UBA796 > UBA796 > CAJQPC01 > JAYXVV01. The sequence goes on from JAYXVV010000059.1 coordinate 14,037, forward strand.
CTTGCCCAGCAAAAGGCTCCACGGCTCATTGATGCCTTTGCACCCCTCGGAAAGGGCCAGAGAGCCCTGATTGTCTCTCCTCCTCGCACCGGGGCTTCCCAGCTTC
>JAYXVV010000060.1:0-4487 GCA_036021505.1 Myxococcota bacterium
GATCCTGGGGTGGGAGAGTTCTTCCTCTCGCATCGCGACATTCAGTTGGGTTCGGAGGCGACCGTGTACAGTGTCAATGAGGGGTATTCCTCGCAGTGGACACCGGAAATGAGAGGCTATGTGGACACCCTCAAGGCACCGGGGCGTGGGCTCACCCAGCGCTACATTGGGAGTCTGGTCGCAGATTTTCACCGCAATCTCCTCAAAGGAGGGATTTTCGTCTATCCCGCGACGCAAAAGAGCCCTCGAGGCAAGCTGAGGTTGCTTTATGAGGCTTTTCCACTGGCCTTCATCTGTGAGCAGGCGGGAGGCAAAGCCACCGACGGCTCCGGAAACATCCTTGATCGCGTTGCCACCGAACTTCACGAGCGCACGGCGCTCGTCATTGGAAATGCGGGCATGGTCGATGAGGCGATGGCTGCACTAAACCCATCGTGACGGAATGATTCGGAAGAGCAGGGAAGTCGTCGAGCAGGCGATTGACAAGGGAGTGATTGGACGGTTTCGAAAGGAAATCTGGGCATTCGATGCTGGAGCACCGCTGCATCTGGTGCGCAAGACTTCAGAAGCAGGGCCGAGCAAAGGTCCTGTGGTGTTGGTTCATGGCTTCGCTCAGAACCGATACAGCTGGCACACCTCGACTCGGTCGATGGCCAACGGCCTCGCCCAGTATGGCTGGGATGTGTACAACTTGGAGCTGCGGGGCCATGGCCGGTCTCGAGTCAGGGGCGGGCCGCATGCGTCGCAGTTCTCGGATTACGTCGAGGACCTTGTGCGGGTGGCAGAACACTTTGAAGGGAGGGCTTTTTTTGTGGGGCACTCCTTGGGAGGCGCTGCCTGCTACGGCGCCTCAACCTTGGGTCCGATGGCGGGTGTGGTGGGCATCGGTGCTCCCTTTGATTTCGCGAGACACAACACCACGCTGAAGGCCATCTGCCGCATGACCCGCTGGGCGCGTCCACTTCTCTGGAAGGGAGGGCAAATCCACACCGGGGCTGCGGGGACCTTCTTGGCGCGAAATTTCAAACTCGCAGATGCGCTGAGTCATGGACTGCCCGTCACTGGATGGCAGCCAGGCTCTGTAGAACCCGATCTATTTGAAGAAAGAGTGACCAAAGGCTTTGACTGGACAGCGATAGAGGTTTGGCAGGAGATGGCTCGGTGGTCGAAAGAGGGGTTTCCCTACCGGGAGGCCTGGAAGACGAGTCGTACCCCTGTTCTTGTCATGGTGGGTGATCGCGATCATCTGATGCCTTTGGGGGACGCTCGAGGTGCCTACGACTTGTCAGGTGCTGAGGATCGAACGCTGCATCTGTTTGATGACTACCTTCATGAGGTCCACTGGGGACACCTCGACCTTGTCTTGGGCGAGAAGGCTCCTCGTCATACCTGGACCGTCTTGAACGCCTGGATGTCAGAGCGCGAGCTGGATGTCGGGCGGGACGGTGGCTGACGGATTCCTTCTCTTGCATTGGGTCCACCACCACTCCGCAGCGGGTCGCTGGTTGGGGTCCTGCTGGAGTTTCAGGTAGTACACTCCGCCGAGGTTGCAGGCCGTGCTCGCATTCTCATAGTCCAGTGATTCCGCCTGGAGCAGGGCGTTCTCAGCGTCCTCGAGTTGTCGAGCGTCCAGCAGGAGTGCGCCGTAGGTGTTGAACCCCTTTGCGTAGCCGGGATGAAAGCGGGTCACCTTCTCCGCGATCGGCAGGGCCTCTTGAAGTCGTCCTGTTCTCGACAGGATGACAGCGAGATCGTTGCCAGAGATTCGCAGCTGCGGATTGATTTGAAGTGCCTCTCGGTAGGAGGCTTCTGCTGACGCGAGCTCCTTCTGGTGCAGGTAGAGCGCCCCCAGACTCTGGTGGTAGAGGGCCTCTCCTTTGAAGCGTTCCTGAACCCCTTGGAGAAGAGCCACAGCCTCCTCCGTTCGTTCTTCAGACCGAAGCGCCCGTGCATGGCCTGTCCAGTTGTTCAAAACCTGCGGCTGGGCTGCACTTGCAGTCGACCAGAGGTCCAGCTCGCTTCTCCATGCTCGACTTTCGTGGTGGGCCCTCCAGATAAAGAGCGGCAAGACAAGCCCAAGCAACAGAACCAATTGGGGCCTCCCACGACGCAGAAGGGCTTCGATGGAGGCGCCTGCAACAAGGGCGAAGCCGAGGCTCGGCAGGAGGAGATAGCGGTCCGCGGAGAGGTTTTGAAGTTGATTGAATGCCGTTGTGGGAAGACCAGCGAGAAAGAAAATGCCGATGCCCAGACTGAGAACGGGCAGCCTGCGTCGTGCCTTCCAAGCCAGCACTAAGAGCCCTCCAACAAGGAGGCTGAGCCCAAGCAGGTGGAGAAAGCTGGGCTTCGTCGGGGTCGGGTAGGCAATCGCCAATTGGTCGGGCCACATCAAACGCTTCAGGTCGAGTGCCCAGAGTTGCAACTGCAGAGCCACCCCATTTCCGATGCCATCGAAGTGCGGCTCGCCGAAGAGACGCATCCGTTTTCCGAGCGAGGTGCTCAGTAGAATGAGCGGAAGAGCTGTAGCCCCCCAGAGAGTCCAGTGTTTCCATCGCCTGAACGGCGACTGAGCATGGAGGAGAATGTCGGTGAGCAACAGTACAGCAGGAAGAACAACGGTCGTGTTCTTGCTCCACACGCCAGCGATGAAGAACAGAAAGGCGAGGGCAGTGGACCTGCCTGAGCGGCTCCGAAGAAGCCAGATTCGCCACGCAGCAAGAAAGAACACCAGGCCCAAAAGGTCCTTGCGACCGGCCAGCCAGGCCACATTCTGTGTGTGGATGGGGTGGAGGCAAAATACGGCTGCTGCAGCCCATGCCGCAGCGGGGTTCGGGATGAGGATTCGCGCAATGGACCGAAACAGGCTGCAGCCAACGAGGTACCAGACGAGGCTGCCCGCATGATGAAGCGCCCAGTTGTCTCCAAAGAGGAGAAAGTCAATCAAAATGTCCGTGTCTCGTACGGGAAGAAACTCGGCTCCGAGAACATGACGAAAGTTGATGGAGAAGTCGGTCCAAATGGCGGGAATCCAGCTGAGGTCCCCTGTAGAGAGCACGGGATTGTTTCGCATCAACCAGTCGGTGTCGTAGCTCACGGTGCCGCTGTGAATCACACCAAACCAAGCGATAAGGCCCATGGTTATCAGAAGACAATGGGCTTGGACTGCCGAGTGAAAGACCGTAGGGTGTCTCATGTTCATGGTTGGACGGACCGGAACGCTTCGATGAAAAGGTCTGCCACCTCTTTGGGCGAATCAATGTGCAGGTTGTGTCCACCGGGGAGCGTGTGGCTCACGAAATGCTTCAATGCAGACTCGCGCTCTGACAGATCGGGAAATTGGTACCAGCTCTGCTCACCGTAGATCAACGTCACTGGTGCTGTGATTCTGCGAATTGCCGCAATGTAGCTGTCCTTGGAGAACACCGATGGGATCCGCGTCCGGTGGAGAGGGTCCCATCGCCAAACGACGCCACCCTCAACTTCAACAGTGCTCCGCAGTGCGAGGGACTGTGAGAATTCATCCGAGAGCCCCGGGCTAAGCCTCCGCAGGCGCTCCGCTGCAGCCGAGGCATCGGCCATGACGCGATGCGGCTTAAGATTTCGAATCTGATCCAAATGGAGTCGAATCTTGTCGGCAAGGGTCGCGAGGTCTTCCTCGGGTGGCCCCAAACCCTCGACGACTCCCAAGGCTGCAATGCGCTCCGGCCGAACTCCGGCGTAGAGGGAAGCCACAGTACCGCCCATGGAATGTCCAATCAGAAGAACCTTGGAAACCTCAAGTGCGTCCAGCAAGCCTTCCAAGTCCGAGAGGTAGTCAGGAAAGTGGTAGTCGCTGCCCGCAGGAGCATGGTCCGTGCGGCCATGGCCTCGAGCATCCGGAGCGATGAAGTGGTAGCCCTCCTCGGCGAAGCGTTCACCAACCCGGGCCCAGGCCGCTCCTTGGTCGAGGTAGCCGTGCATGCAGAGGACGATGGGATCGCCCCGTTCACCCCACTCGCAGAGGCAGATGTTGAGGCCTCGGACACTGACAAAACGTTCACGCACAAGGCGGCGTATCCCGCTGCAGCTTCATGACAAGCCGCCCGGAGCTCCACAACGAGCTTTGGGGCTGGGGTGGAGGCGAGGAAGGGAGGTCGTTTCGGGGACGCGAGGGATGAGGGGATTGCCGTTAGGGGGCTTCCTGAGTCCCATGAGGCCCGTCATTCAAGGCTCAACTGAGGTTGTCGTTGGAGTTGCGATGCCGCGGGAATTGTGCGAGACCTCGTCGGCAGCCGCTACGGCTCAAAGCGGTAACCTGTGCCGTGAACCGTCAGGATGTGGCGTGGGTCTGAGGGGATGTCCTCGATCTTTTTTCGAAGCTTCAGGATCTGGTTGTCCACGGTTCGTGTGGCCATATTGGGGGAGTAGCCCCAGACCTCCTCGAGGAGCTGTTCACGAGAGACGTTGACTCCGGAGTGGGTGATGAGAAAAGCCAAGACCCCTGCCTC
>JAYXVV010000061.1:0-5965 GCA_036021505.1 Myxococcota bacterium
ACAATCGCCCCCGGACTGTAGTGGACTGCGGCCATCGTGGTGACGTTGGGCTGGGGATCCCAGTTCAACTGGAGGCCGCCGCTGAGGATGTTCTGCATCGCGGTGTAGGTGGTGGTGTCGTAGTTGCCCAGAGAAGCCGGGTCGGTGAGCCCATAGGCGCCCAGAACCCCGGTGAGAAAGGGATCCTCGCTGACCACGTAGGCATCATTGACCGTCGCCAGCGTGGTCGAGACCGTACCCCATCCGAGGTACTGGGCATTCGCATGCAGGGTCATCTGACCCACCGGCAAGCTGAGGCCGACGTTGAATTCTTCCGGAAAGATCCACTCGCCAGCGATGTCGGCTTTGACCACCAGATTGAGGTCATTCGAGGGAACGATCTCCATCTCCGCCTGCAGATCGGTTGTCAGAAACGAGCAGTAGCTCACCGCAAAAACCACGTCCTCAATGGGCTCGAACCGTGTGCCCAGCGTGAAGCCCCAGCCCGATCCTCTCCCACCGATGATGCTCCGGGTGCCCTCGAGCAAGGGATCGCCGATGAGTTCATCGGCTGGTGAGCCATACAGCTGATACATCAGAGCGCCCGTGTCGATCGCGATGTGGCTGTCCAGGATCGAGTTGCCCTGACGCACCCCCACACCCACCGTCCAGCGTTCATGCGGTTGAATGGCCACACTCAAGCGGTTTTCATACAGCGCGTAGATCCCGTCGATGGTCCACATGCGAAACGGACCTTTCGGGTCGCCGCTTCCAATGCGCGCGTAGGGCAAACCGGTCTGGAGTCCAATCCCAATGCGCTCGTGGATGGGGTACGCCGCTGAGAGCGAGGGGAGCGGAGACACCCCGCCCATGGGGGTCGGTTCATCGCCGTCGAGCTGGATGGTGAATTTCGATCGAATCACGGCGGTATCCAGCAACACCGCTCCGGTTCTGCTGAGTGCCCCCGTCGGCGTGTAGGTGAGGCTGTAGATGCCGTCTTGAGTCGGCCCCGCAAAACTGCCACCGGAATTCGGAATCCCCAAGCTTGCAAGCGAGGATGCGCCCGCACTGGCGATGAGCAGGCCCAGAATCATTCGGCTCGACGACGCCTCGCCCCAACCAGGAGGGCCAAGGCGAGTCCCGCTCCGAGAACACCTCTGGGGCCTTGAGGCGTGCTGGCGCAGTTGCAGTTGGCCAAGCCAGCCTCCTCAGGAACGGCGTCAGGCTCCAACTCGGGCATCTCAAAGCCGATTTCGGCGGGTGTGGTGTCCTCGTTGAGCCAGCTGTCCTTGGCCTTGACCTCGAAAACGTGGGTACCTGGCAGGAGGTCCTCGAGCTTCGCGGCCTTCTCGGTGCTCCAAGAACTCCAGCTGCCGCCGTTGACGCGGTGGCTGTAGCCCAGGTCCCCGCTTCGATCGTCGCTGCCTGAGAAGCGCAGAACGGCTTTGCCCTCGAGCGGCTGGAGCTCCATGCCCTCGATTTCGGTCTCAGGAGCCACACGATCCACAGCAGGGTCGTCGGGAAGGTAGAGGCTCGCCAACACCAGCAGTGCGTCTCGCTGCCACTCGATGTTGTCGACCCGAGCGATGGCACCGAAGGCATCAAACTGCGTGTTGAACAGGCTGATCTGCTCGAGTTCCTCCACCACCCACTCCAAGAGCCAGCCCTCGATGAAGTCGCGCAGGTGCTCCTCGGCGTTGGGGGAGTCCGACACCAGGTGCTCGGCATCAAAGCGGCTCAGATCGAGCTCCATGTCGTGGAGACTGACGCTCAGGGCCGTCAGCACCGGGTCGAGCGCCAGATCGATTCGGCCGCTCAGGCTCCCTTCGGCTCCAATGATGTCCCGCTCCACACCGTCGATCTCGCCTTTAACGCCCAAGGAAAAGGCATCGATAGTGATGGCTGCACCGCTCTTGGTGATGGTGATGACCGGCTCCGTCTCGATGACGGCTTCTGCCTGGAGCCCCGCCACAGAGGGATCGAAGAGCTCGGTCGCCATCTGGTAGATGAGGTCCATGCGCTCGTCGGGAAAACAGAGGTAGCCGTCTTCCCAGAGCTCGCGGAGGGTGCGGTTCAGGTTGCCCTCGGTCATGCCAAGCCCAACCGACGACCCGAAGCCGTTGCCGAAATCAATCTCGGGTTCTTTGTCGTTGGTCTCTCCCGCCTCGCCGGGAATGCAGACGGCCTCGCCGATCCAGTTGGCCGTGAGGTCGGCTCCCGCCAACAGGGCGTCCTCGCTGACAGACGCATCCCGCAGGTCAGCATTGAGTTCGAGGTCGTAGAACTCGCCGCTCAGGAGCCCCGCTTGCCAGTAGCTGTCGACCAAGCCCACCAGCAGCGCCTTGGAGGTCTCAGCCAGAATCTCCCAGATGGTGTCCTCGAAGAAATAGAGAACAACGCCGTCGGGAATGATGGCGGTATCGGTCTCCAGCTCCCCCTCGAGCAGGGGAGTGCCCACAAACTCCACCGCCAGATCGCCGTCGGTCACCGTGGGGAGAATGGTGGCCTCGAGTCGACCGTTAGTGACAACGGCGTAGTACAGGTCGAGCTCAAAGCTGATGCAGGTGTCCCAGAGCTCCTCATCCTCGCCGAAGAGGATCATGTCCTCGCCGCGAATCGTGCCGAAGTCCATTTGAACCGCCAGTCCGTCCCGGGTGAGCTGGGCGTTGATGTTCTCGACAGGAACATTCAGGTTGAAGTCGCGCACACCGAGGCGATCGTAGCAGCCGTTCTCGCTGGCTACCTCGCTTTGGGAGAGATCAAAAACCTGGCCGTTGAGCAGCTCTTCCGCGAAATCAAGCCCGTCCTCGTAGACCGCCGCCTGGACGCCACCAGAGACCGTTTCCCCTGCCAAAGCAGGCGTGTGCAGCGCAATCAGGGTGAGTGTCAGCATCAGGCCTTCCTAGCACAGCGAGGTGCTTCCTGCACCAGCCTAGCGGGGAACTGCTGCTGTACGCAAGTCCTAAGTCAGGAGCAGAATCGCTCCAACGACAATGCCAACGTACACAATCAGTGTCAGATCAATGGTCATGGGGAAGAGCCGTTTGGAGAGCCCTTCTACGCGAGGAACCGTGGGCCAGCGCCGATCGAGTTCGTAGTCGTCTTCGTCGCCTTTGTTGAACCAGATGCCGTGAGAGGCCGTGACCTCTTCCGCATTGAGAGTGGGGGCTTCGATGGGGTTCTGGGATTCCATGCGACCTCCAAGAAGGAACAGGCCACAGTTTAGAGCCCTAACTGTTGACATGTCAACCTAAATTTCAAGGGATCGCAGGCCTTTGGAGTGGGTGGAGAGGGGACGACCGAGCTAACTCAGGCCCAGAGAACTCCCGACTCCCCACACCACAGCAGCCACACCGGCAATGCTGGTCATCGCGGCGCGGTTGGCGGTCCAGTAGCGGTGCCCGCTCAACAGGGTGTTCGGCGTGCCACAGTGTCGAGGCTCGCCTCCTCGAAGACCGCAGGTTTCGCAGTGAAACTGGGCCGTAGTCAGTCGAAGAATGGCGACGAGTACGAGGCAGAACACCCCGCCCACCCAGGCAATGAGAAACCCGTGTGACAGAGGGCCGGTCATATAGTAGGCCCCGATGCAGGAAGGAATGAGCGCTCCCAGTACGCCTGCGAAGAGCGTGCTCTGGGCACCCAACCCTTTGAGGGCGCCCAGGTGGCCGCCGAGGCGTCCCATCACCAGGGCCGAGGTCCCCGAGAGCGCAGCCAGATAGGCCAGGTGGATCTCCGGCTCGGAGTGGTTCTCCCAGGTCATCACCAAAAAGGCCTCCACCACCATGGCTTGAACCACACGAGAGAGCCCAACGGGCTCCACGGGAGCCTGGCGAGACAGCAGGAATGTCAGAATGAAGATGGCGCAGAAGAAGCCCACCATCGGCATGACAAAGGGAAGCCCGCCCAGACTGAAGGCCGCATACAGCACCAAGAAGCCGGCGATGGCCCCGGTGTGTGTCAGGTAGCCGAGCCGTCGGGCCAGGATGCAGAAGGCGCCGCAGGCAACCAAGGCATAGCTTCGGGCCACAATCTCCGCGCTGGTGTAGTCCAAAAAATTGGCCAGGCCGTAGGCCACAATCATGGGAATGAAGAGGTTGTCCAAGCCTCGAACGGAGATTGCCTCCACACAGGTCGCCAAGACGGCGATGAGCACAGCAATGAGGACCGAGTCCAGGCGACCGGTTTCCTCCGTGAGCAGCAGCGGCACATGCACCGCCACAAAGGTCACGATGAAGAAGGCCAGGGAGCCCTCAAAACTGCGCTGCTCGCCGAGGGCTTTGTAGTGAAACGCGCCGTAGCCTTTGCCGATGAGAGCCGCGACAGCGTCCGAGACGGTCAGCACCAGGATCGGAACACTGAACAGCAGAGGGTCGCCTGCAGTCATCCAGAAGAGCAGCGCGATAATGACCGGAAACAGCACGGCGCCGTGGCTCTCTCGGTCCACACCATGAACCCCTTGGAGCTGACCGAATCGCTTGGCCACCAGAACCAATCCTCCAAATCCGGCGCAGAGTACGGTTACTGTGAGGGGGGAGGAAAAGGCCCAGGGAAAGCTGCAGGCCAACAAGCCGGAGCCGATGTGTGCCGCTTTGCGCGAGACCTCTTGGGACGCGCCCAGTCTCCGAAGCACCTCGGAGAGTCCGAGCACCAGAAGCGCGGCGATACCGACGACACCTGCCGCAATGAGGTCCTGCTTAGGCATGGCTGGGAGTGTACCTCAAACCTGGGCTATGCAGGGGGAGCATCCCAGAAGGCTCGTACAAAGTTGAGTCCCATAACCAGAAGGGAGTAGAGCAGGATCTTGCGAAAGAGGGCCTCCTCGATGCGGTTTGCCAGTCGGTCTCCCACCACCATTCCCAGCACCAGAAACGGAAGGAGCTTGAGGTTGACCATCAGGGTCGTCCCGGTGACGACCCCGCGGTCCGCCAGCATGATCAAGGTCAAGGTGCTCACCGGGAGGAAATAGGCCTGGATGTTTCCGCGGAAGGCATGGGGCGTCCAGCGGCGCTCGGTGCCGTAGAGAACCATCGGGGGACCTCCGGTGTTGAAGGCTCCGCTGAGCAGCCCCGAAAAAAAACCCGTCGGCACCGCCCACCTCGGAGAGATGAGTGAGGTGGAAGGGCGTCGCGCTCGGAGTGAGCTCAAGGCATAGACCGTCAGAAAGACACCGAGCCCGCCCTTGATCCATCTCGGGTCGAGTGTGGTGAGCGCGGTCACGCCGAGGGGCACTCCGGCTGCAGCCCCGAGCAGAAGCAGGCGAATTTCCCGGAGCGAGATGTGCGCCCAGAGATGCCAGATGAAATAGCCGCACATCACAATGGAGAATGCGGCTGTGATGGCGACCACCTGCTGGACCTCCCAGATGAGAGTCAGCAGGGCCAGAGAGATCAGCCCGGAGCCGAAGCCGATGGCCCCTTGAGCAAACGCCGCAGCAAAGACGGCGCCCGCTGCCAGAGCGAGCTCTGCCATCGGTCAGCCTGTGGTGGAGGGGCGGGTGAAGACCCAGGTCTGCGCGTCAGACTGCTCGGGCTGGAACCGATAGCCACCGGCGTTGAACGCCTTCAAATCCTCAGGACTCTCGAGACGGTTCTGGATGATGTGACGGGCCATCATGCCCCGGGCCTTTTTCGCCATGAATCCGATGACTTTGGCCTTGCCGTCCTTGATTTCCTTGAAGCTTGGAGTCACGACTGAACCCGTCAGCAGCTTGGGCTTCACCGCAGTGAAGTATTCCTTGGAGGCCAAGTTGATGACCGTGGGGTTGGAGTGATCCGCAAGGCGTTCGTTGATGAGCGCGGTGAGTCGCTCACCCCAGAAGGCATAGAGGTTCTTGCCGCGCTGGGTCGGGAGCGAGGTGCCCATCTCAAGCCGGTAGGGTTGGATGAGGTCCAAGGGCCGCAACACACCGTAGAGTCCGGAGAGAATGCCCACGTGGTCCTGCGCCCAGAGGAGGTCGTCCTCGCTCAGACTGGTGGCGTCGAGGCCG
>JAYXVV010000062.1:0-4565 GCA_036021505.1 Myxococcota bacterium
CGGGATCAGTTCTACGGCGCAGAGGCGCTGCGGGAGCAGGTCGGCAGAAATGAGGTCAAGGTGATGGTGCGGCTGCCCAAGTCGCAGCGAAGCAGTGAGCGGGATCTGAGCCAGACCCGAGTGGTGACACCGACCGGTGGCTACGTGGCTTTGGAAGATGTTGCGAGCTTCGAGCGGAACACAGCCCCCAACTCCATCGGCCGCAGAGATGGGTTTCGGGTGGTCAATGTGGAGGCCGGGCTCGCACCTGGCGTTGTCAGTTCGACCAGCGCCCTCAATCAACTCCGTGACAACGACTTGGTGGAGCTGCGCTCCAAGTACCCGGGGTTGCAGACGGAGTTTGTCGGGGAGCAACAAGAGCAGAACGAGTCTCTGGGCAGCCTGAGGAAGACTGGAATGCTGGCCATGCTGGCCATCTACGTGCTCCTTGCCATTCCTTTCCGGAGCTACAGCCAGCCCATTCTGATCATGTCAGCGATTCCATTTGGGTTTGTTGGCGCCGTCATCGGGCATCTTGTGATGGGCTTTGAACTGTCTTTCATCTCGGTGATGGGCATCATTGCGCTGTCGGGTGTGGTGGTGAACGACTCCCTGGTTCTCGTCGATGCGGCGAACCGGGCTCGGAAGGACGGCGCGGGGCCATGGGAGGCCATCGTCTATGCGGGAACACGACGCTTCCGACCGATCTTGCTCACCTCTCTGACCACCTTCTTCGGTCTGCTTCCCATGATTTTCGAGACCAGTGTGCAAGCACGATTCTTGATTCCTATGGCCCTGAGCCTGGGGTACGGCGTGCTGTTTGCGACCGTCATCGCGCTGTTGTTCGTGCCTGCGCTCTATCTGATCTTGGAGGACTGCCTCGACTGGATTCGGGGGTCTTCGACCACGCAGGCGCCAGCAGAAAGCGCCTGAGTTGCAGGGCAGGCGCCCAGTCGAGTAAGAGAACAAGCAGAAAAGGCGCCAAGTGCCGCCTTGCATGCCAACGCCCCGAGGATGCCATGTCTGAAGCCCATTTCAGTAAGTTTGAGCAGGTCGATGCTGCGGAGTCGAGCATCTTACGAGAGCTCGAGGACAGTTCTTGGGGAGACGTGTTCAACTTCCAGGAGATTATGGTCTTGGCCAAGCACATGTCCGCCTATCACCTGCCTGCGGGGGCCTCGCTCTTCAAGGAAGGGGACCGAGTGCCTTTTCTCTGCTTGGTCTACAAGGGGCAGGTGGATGTCTTCAAAGAAGACGAGGGTGGCGCTGAGAAGCGGCTCATCTCCATTCGGAAGGGGAGAACACTCGGTGAGATGAGCTTGGTGGACCAAGAGCCTCGCTCTGCAACGTGTCGGGCTGCGAGGGACACGGAGGTGTTGATTCTGGATGAGGAGGCGCTCGAGAAGCTCAAGGAGAGCAATCCTCTTGTCGCCCTGGCCTTGGTGACCAACCTCGCGAAGGAAATCAGCCGCCGACTCCGCAAGACCACAGGGACCTTGCTGAGAGCCGACGGCCATTCCGACCCGGTGATGTTCTAAATCAGCGCTGCGCGTCGACTCTGAGCCATGGATGTGGCGACAAAGTCGGTCAGGTTGAAAGAAGGAACCGTGTCCTTGGTGATGGAACTCTTGAACTCGTAGTAGCTCTCGACCTCTTGGGCGATCTCGACAATGAGACTGCGCAGCTCGGTTTCAGTGAGCGTGACGCTGGCCTCGTCCATCAGACGGACGTGGTCATCGAGAAGGACGGCTTCAAGAGAGTCTTCATGAGCATCGAGGTTCATCATTGGGCGTTTCCAACCATGTCAAAGGTGTAGTAGAGACCCTCTTCGTTGCGGACGCCACCGGAGAAGGCTGAGTACGGCTCCATGCCAAAGTCCCACATGCTCATGTCGAACTTGCCGGAGGCGTAGAACTTGTTGTTCTTGATCTCGAAGTCCACGGGGATGCTGATGTTGACCGGAACACCCAGGATGGTGATCTTTCCGTCAACGGTAAGCTGGCCCTTGCTCACACCCTTGCTCGCCGAGCACTTGGTGCTGGTGAAGGTGATGTTGGAGAACCGGCTGCCGTTCAGCTGGTTGGTGTCGAGCATGTGCCCTTGGATCGTGGAGCGGTCCGAGTTGGAAATGGTGTCGCCGTAGCCCACCAAGTCCCGCATGTTGTCCTCGTCGGGAATGAGCCCGTTCACAGGCAGCGAGAAGTCCAAAGAGCAGGACTTGGGAGACTGTGGATCGTACTCCAGCTCACCGGTCCAGTTGGTGGCCCGAATGACGTGGTTGTGCGCGAAAGCGGCCAACAAGGTGTCGGGATCTTTGAAGACCTGGACGTAGAGGAGGCTCTTGGCGTCGCTGAAGGCGTAGGTCACCGAAGTGTCCTTGACGGTCCCAGTGTCTTCTTGGGTGTCGGTGTCGGACTCGGTTTCCTCTTGGTCACCGGTGTCTTCCAGGTCGTCGCTTGGAGTTGGAAGCGGGTCGTTGCTCTCCGGCAGGTCTGCGGAGCTTGCGCATCCGAGAATCAGGAGAGGAGTCACAGCAATGTTAAGAAGGGAAGTGGACATCGTTTCATCCGTGTTGAAGGTTATCTAACGGCCGGTAGGTAATGCAACGTCAAAAATTTGTCTACTGATTTTTAAACGCATGAGGAGCGGCAGCGCCGCAGTACTGCACTATTAATGAATAGATTTTTTTTGGCGATGAACAGGTTTGTCCTTTTTTGTACGAGAAATGAGTAGGATTTTGGGGGAGAGAAGATGACGGTGAAGAGGTGGAACTGGACAGGATGGGTGGTCCTCGTGGCGTGTACCCAAGCGGATGTCGGGGACTCGGAGCCGCTGGATACGGCCTCAGACTCCAGCTCGGACAGCGCCGTGGAGACGGGTGACTTGGACACGGATTCGGACACCGACACCGATACGGACACCGATACGGACACCGACACCGACACCGACACCGACGCCGATACCGATACCGATACCGACACGGGAGAGCCGGAGCCGGAACCCGATCCCGCCTACAATCTCTGTGGGGAGGGGCGTGCCAGCTCCCGGCCTTCAGGAACCTGGTCGGAACCGGTTCAAGCGGAGGTTTTGGTTCTCCTCGATCGCGCGAACACCTCCTCCTCAGCCGAGGACCAGATCGACTCCTATGACTGCGCCAGTGGAACCAATGAGTCCGGGCCGGAGGTGATCTACCGGTTCACTGCGCCGTCCAGCGGGACCTTTCGCGCGGAGTTGACGGATCCCCAAGGGGTGGACATCGACATCCACCTGCTCAAGAACCCGAGCATTGCCAACGGTGTGGCCACGGGATGTTTGGGGCGTGCCCACGAGAAACTCGAGGTAACGGGCTTGTCTGCGGGGGAGTACTGGGTGGTGGCGGACACCTGGAGCGACGGCAGCACGGAGTATGCAGGCAGCTATGAGTTGGCATTCGAGTTCCTGCCAGACGACACCTGGGTAGAGATTCCCCTGGACGACGGCCTCACGTGGGAGCGAAAGCGCTACACCAACCGGTCTGGGGATCAGACGGTGAACCTGGTTCGTCTGGATCTGAGCGAGGGCTACGACCTCCAGCCGCAGTCCCACGGGGGCTGCGCCACAGTGGCCTCTACACTCCGAAACCTCGGCGCTAGGGTCGGCATCAATGGTGGGTTCTTTGGGTCGGGCTGCTCGCTTTTGGATTTGCTCAAATCGGATGGAACTCTCGTCTCGACCAATGGACTGCACGACTACCAACAGCGAACGATGGGGTGGAATGCGCCCGCATCCGCGTCCATGACCTGGTTGGACCGCGGCGTGGACTGGTCGGGAGTCTCCGATGCCATGGGGGGGTACCCCAGCTTGGTGACCAACGGGACCGCCTACGCGGAGATCTACCCGGGGCAGCAGGTGTGGTCCTCGACCGACTGGTCCGCCCATCCGAGAACCGCTGTGGGGCTGACCGGTAGCGGCGAGTTGCTGATGCTGACCCTGGATGGGCGTACGGCAGCTGGAGACGGCATGACGACGCAGGCCCTCGCAGAGCTCATGCGGGATCTGGGGGCGACGGATGCCATCAATTTCGACGGCGGTGGCTCCACCACGATGGCCATCGAGGACTGCTGGATCAACGACGTCGTGAGCTATCCCAGTGACAACGGCACCGCCGATCACAACGGAGCTCGCTCGGTGGGGTCGGGGCTCTACATCCGCTAACGGCACCCATTACCAGCCGAAAGGATCCCAATAGAAGATGCCCTCCAGTTCGTGGATGTAGGCCGTCTCGTCTCGACTGATGGAGCCATCCGCATCGAAGTCGATGCCGAGAGAAAGCGTGTTGACCGCCACGGTGGGCATGGGATCCGGGCGCTTGGACTCGTCGAGGAAGTCCTCCAAGGGGAAGGGCCTCAAGTCCCGCAGCTCGAGCGTGTGGAGCGTTTCGACGACTTGGACCTTTTCGGGCAAGGCGTCGATGTTCTCCGGTGACAGCCAGCCATCGAGTTCCTGAAACCCCATCGTCCAGAGGCTTGCACCCGGTTCCCCGAGGTGCTTGAGCGCGAAAGGCCAGTAGCCCTCGGGAAACAGGCCTCCATCCGCCGTCTGGATCC